>JBBRYD010000145.1:0-9809 GCA_038238065.1 Propionibacteriales bacterium
CCATCGACAGGGCACCGGCCAGCAGACCGGCCAGACCGGTCAGCAGCACGAAGTGGTTGGCCACCCCGCTGGCGCTGACGCCGAGGACGAGCGACAGGTTGCTCACCAGCCCGTCGTTCGCACCGAACACCGCCGCGCGGAAGGTGCCGGACAGGTGGTTGCGGCCGCGCGCGGCGAGACCGCGAATGACCTCCTCGTGAATGCGTTCATCGGCGGCCATCGTGGGCGTCGCGTCGACGTCCTGCTCGTACGGTGACCGAGCCTCAGCCCGTTGGGCCAGGGCGAGCACGAAGACCGACCCGAACCGGCGGGCCAGCAACCCGAGCAGCCGGGTCCGGAGATCGGCCTGACGGGGTCTACCGGCATGGTCGCCGAGCAGCTCGAGCCAATGCGCTTCGTGTCGGCCCTCGGCCTCGGCCAGGGCGAGCAAGATCTGGCGCTCCTCCCCGCTGCGGTGGCGCGCCAGGTCCCGATAGACCGCGGCCTCGGCCCGCTCGTCGGCAAGATACTGCCGCCAGCGACGCAGCGCGGCGGGGTTGGGCCGGCCACCTAGTCCCGGAAGATCGTTCCGTGTGGGCGAACTCATGGCTCCTTCCGGTGGCTCGACGAGACAGTGACCCAGGATATCTCTGTCAGGCGCCTGGCCCAGCCGGCCCGGACCTGGTCGGCTCGACGCGAGCGCCCCGGTGATAATGAGTCGTGAAGTATCTGGAGTTCGACGGTCTTGGCCCGGTCAGCCGGGTGGGGCTGGGTACCTGGCAGTTCGGTTCCCGCGAGTGGGGCTACGGGGACGGCTATGCCACCGGTGCGGCGCGAGACATCGTGTCCCGGGCGCTCGAGCTCGGAGTCACCCTGTTCGACACGGCGGAGATCTACGCCTTCGGCAAGAGCGAACGGATCCTCGGTGAGGCGCTGGGTGCTCAACGGTCATCGGTGGTGGTGGCGAGCAAGCTCCTCCCGCTGGCGCCGTTCCCGAAAGTGGTCCGCGCGCGGCAGCAGGGCAGCGCGCGTCGCCTGCAGCTGGACAAGATCCCTCTCTACCAGGTGCACCAGGCCAACCCGGTGGTGCCGGACACGGTGACGATGCCCGGCTTCCGCAGCCTGCTCGACGATGGTCGGATCGGCGCGGTGGGCGTCTCCAACTACTCCTTGGCCCGCTGGCAGCAGGCTGACCGGGCACTCGGCCGCCCGGTCGTCAGCAACCAGGTGTCGTTCTCCCTGGCCCAGCTCGGCCCCCTCCGCGACCTGGTGCCCTTCGCCGAGCGTGAGAACCGCATGGTGATGGCCTACAGCCCGCTGGCTCAGGGTCTGTTGGGCGGCAGGTACAGCGTGGACCACCGGCCCAAAGGCGTCCGAGCGGCGAATCCGCTGTTCGGCACCGAAAACCTCCGTCGGATCGCTCCGCTGCTGGACACGCTGCGCGACGTCGCCGGACGTCACGACGCCAAGCCGGCTCAGGTGGCGCTGGCCTGGCTGCTGTCGCTGCCGCAGGTGGTGGTGATCCCCGGAGCATCGAGCGTCGAGCAGCTCGAGTTCAACGTGGCCGCCGCCGAGCTCGACCTGGACGCCGACTCGGTCCAGGCGCTGACCGCGGCCGCCCAGGCGTTCACGCCCGTGTCGCCGGGGCGCACCCTGCTGGAGGGTCTCCGCGCACGGATCAAGCGCTGAGCTCGTCCGGCGCCGCTAGACGTTGAAGATGCCGTAGCCGAAGCCGGCCACGTCGATGCCGGTGCCGGAGACCTGTGCCCCCGACGTCAGCAGCGGCGTAGCCGACACCGCCTCGGTCAGCTCGAACGATGCAGAATCTCGGCGCGGGTTCACCACCACCAGATGATGGTCTCCGCGCTGGTAGACGAACGGGTAGGTCGCGTTCAGCACTCGCGTCGTCGCCCGCCCGCCCAGCTCAGGGTTGTCCCGCCGGACCGTGATCAACCGCCTCAGCAGGTGCAGGGTCGAGGTTGGGTCGGCGAGCTGAGCCGCCACCGTTGGCCGGTCGCCGGCCGGGTCGACCGGTAGGTACAGGGCGTCGGGGTCGGCGGCCGTGGAGAAGCCGGCGTTGGCGGTGTCGTCCCACTGCATCGGCGTCCGGGCGCCCGCTCGGTTGTAGTAGCCGGGGAAGATGACGCTCCCCTCGACGTCGGGCAGATCGGGTCGGTAGCGCAGACCGATCTCGTCCCCGTAGTAGATCGAAGGCACAGACCCCCAGGTCAGGAGGAAGGTCAGCGCAGCACCGAGCTGTTCCGCGGTCCGGGACCCACAGGCCAGCCGTGAGAAGTCATGGTCGGCGGTGGCCAGCAGGATCGGCCGGTGGTGATCCACTGCCCGTGCGCTCTCCCAGGAGCGCAGGAACGTCGTCGTGGACCCTTCACCCGCCGCATCGAAGAAGGCCGGCGGCGCTGGCGGGCGGCCGAAAAGTCGACCCGCGCCACCATTGTCGAAGAGGGCACCGTGAGCGACGTCGATGACGAGGAAGAAGTCCGCGTGGAACGCCGGCGGCTTGTCACTTCGGGGCTCGCTGCCTTCGGGGATGATCACCGCGGCGGGGTAGGTCTCGTCCAGCCACCTGCGGAGCCGACGCCAGAGCTCGGTGGTCTGCGCGTGCCCCGCATCGTCCTTCACCAGCGAGAACGCCATGTCGACGCGGAAGCCGGCCACCCCTCGGTCGAGCCAGAAAGCCATGATGTCGCGAAGCGCCTGCTCGTTGCGTCGCGGTCCGGCCGCCGCCACGGACACCCGCCACGGCTCGTCGGCGAGCATGACGCCATAGCCGAAGTTGAGCGCGGGCTGGGCGTCGTAGAAGTTCTTCAGGTAGAACCCGGACCTCGGACCGGGCGACGGAACCCACGGCGTCCGACCGGGGGCACCGGCGGAGTTGGGCTGGTCGACCGGCCGCTCGGCCCAGATGTAGCGGTCGCCCTCGGCAGACGGACCGTCGGCGTGCAGCTCGGATTGGAACCACGGATGCTCCACCGAAGTGTGACCGGCCACGAGGTCGAGCAGCACCCGGATCCCGCGGCGCTGCGCTTCCTCGACCAGCGCCACCATGTCGTCGTTGCTGCCGTACCGCGGGGCGATCTGCAGGTAGTCGGACACGTCGTAGCCGGCGTCGACGAAGGGGGAGGTGAAACAGGGGTTGAACCAGATGGTGTTGACGCCCAGCCAGCTGAGGTGGTCGAGGTGGGCGATGACGCCGGGCAGATCACCGATGCCGTCTCCGTCGGAGTCGGCGAACGACTGCGGGTAGATCTCGTAGACGACCGCGTCGGACAGCCAGTCCGACGGCGCAGCCGAGGTGCTTCTCGGGACAGGTCCGCTCATGACACGGAACAGTATCGGCGAGCACTGACACCTCGGGGAGCATCAGTCCTGAGCGGCTGTACTGACGGTCAGCGGACTGGCATAGCGTTCGGGGTGTCGGAGGATGAGGAGCAGGGAGAGAAGATGAGCGAGATTCCCGGGATTGACGTGTCGGTGCCGCCCAGCGGCCCGGGGTGTGCCGACTGCGAGGCGGTCGGTGGCTGGTGGTTCCACCTACGCCGATGCGCGCAGTGCGGGCGGATCGGCTGCTGCGACGACTCACCGGCTCAGCACGCCAGCGGACACGCCGGCGCGACCGGACACCCCTTCATCCAGAGCTTCGAACCCGGCGAGGACTGGTTCTGGAGCTACGAGACCTCCGAGCTCTACGAGGGTCCCGAGCTGGCGGCGCCCACCGCGCACCCGCTCGAGCAGACCACCCCCGGCCCGGCCGACCGGGTGCCACCGAACTGGCAGGAGCTGCTCGGCTGATCGGGCGTTCGCGCCCTAGTGGATCCAGGAGAAATACCGGTCGGGATCCTTGTCGCCGAAGCCGCTCCGCGGATGGTCCGACCGCAGCAGGACGCGCCCCTGGTGCACCACCGTGGGCGCCGTCCTGACCTGGTTGCGCGCGCCGGCCACCTCGTAGTGGTCGGGGATGTTGATGGCGAACATCCCGGTGGATCCTGGCCCCGGGTCCCAGCTCGGCTCCCAGATCATCACCTCGGTCAGGTCCTGTCGAGTGTTGGCCAGGTTGACGTGCAGGCCTTGGGAGGCCGAGGCGCCGGGCGCGCGTGAGTATGTTCCGTGGACGAAGAGGGATGGCCGCACATGGGTGATGGGTCCCTGGGACTGCTCATGGTTGATGCCGTGTCCGGAGAGCTCACCGGTACCCGACGAGGTGGCGAAGCACCGGTAGTCCTCGGTGTAGATGCCCGTGACGTTGTAGAAGGTGAGCATCCCGGCTCTTCCGTGGTGGCAGTAGGTCCGGTAGAGCCTGGCGTCGGTGGTGTTGTTCCACCCGATCGGTGAGGCGGTCACCCGGGCGCCGGTGTCGTCGCGCCCGTCGACGTCGGAGTCGGAGATGGTGACGCGGGGGGACTTCAGGACGTTGATGCCGAACGTCTCGCCCGGCGGGTGCTGGGCGTAGCCGCGCGAGCCCGCGCGCAGCGTCAGCCAGGACAGCTGCGCGTCGGGGCACCCGTTCACCACGATGCCGGAGTAGATCATGCCGTTCTGCTCGTGGCCCTTCAGCGTGAAGTTGGACAGCACCGCGCCCGGGAGACCGGCGACGGTCAGCTGGTTCCCGGCGAACCGTTGGCCACGGTCCCGGGTCGCGGTGTCGGCCTCGACGCAGATGATCGTGTCGGGACCGGAGCCCACGATGCCGCGGCACTCAGCGGCGCCGCCGGTGCCCAGCCGGATTCCGTCGAAATAGCCGTTGCGGAAGTCGCGGACGGTGAAGTACCCCCCCGGGAGCGTCAGGATCCGGCCGCCGGTGACCCGGTTCGCCACGGCCTGCAGATCGTCGCCGAGCACGTACAGATCCTCGTAGCGGACGTAGGTCGGGCCGACGGGACGCTGCGGGGCGGCTGACGCCCGCGTCACCGTGCCCCCGATGGCGGCCGCGGAGATCCCGATCAGGCCGAGCCGGAGGGCGACGCGGCGACCGAACCTCGGTCGGTAGAGCGGGTCCAGGCCCACGACAGACGCCACCTTCTTGTTGTGCTCGAGCTCGGCGTCGGCGCGAACGTTCCGGGGGGACGGCAGGTGCCCTGGCCGTGGCGGTCGCTCTCCAGCATACCGGCGGTCACCGCATCAGCTGGCGGGCGTTTGTCGCCGTGGGCGAGAATGGCCAGCGTGACCGAGACATCGCTGGCCCCTGACCTCGAGCAACGGCTGACCAGCCTCGACGTGTCCTACCCCGAGGTCGGAGCCACCCGGGGAGCGCTGCCGCCCGGCTACCACCATGTGGCCCGCGAGGTGTCGCTCGGGTTCGGACCGGATCGGTTCGCCCAGGCCACCGAGGCGCTGTTCGGTTGGCAGCTGCAGCGCCGCGCCGGCGTCCGGGTCCTGGCCGGGTCCGAGCGGGTCACCGACGGTGCCGTGGCGCTGCTGCTGCTCGGGGTCGGCCGGTTGGCGCTGCGGGCACCTGTCCGCGTGGTCTACGTCATCGACGAGCCGCAGCTCAAAGGGTTCGCATACGGCACGTTGCCCGGACATCCCGAGAGTGGCGAGGAGGCGTTCCTGATCGAGCTGCGCGAGGACGGTGTCGTGGTCTGCCGAATCACGGCCTTCTCCCGGCCGGTGTCGTGGCTGGCCAAGCTCGGCGGTCCGTTCGCGACCCTGACCCAGGCGTGGGTGGCCGGTCGCTACCTGCGAGCGCTGTTCGGGTAGCGAGCGCGCTCCGCTGCGCTCAGCGTGTCAGGACCTGCGCCACCTCGGGAATCCGCTCCAGATAGCCGGCCAGCAGCTGGCGGGCCACCGTCACCGAGTCGACCAGCGGGTGCAGCGCCAGGGCCAGCAGCGCCTCGTGCCGGGACCCGGTCAGGGCGGCCGCGATGGTGTGCTGTTCGACGGCTTTGACCTGCTGCATCAGCCCGGTCTGGTCCAGGGTCGGCTGGGTCGTGGCCAGCGGGTGCACGCCATTGGCGTCGACCAGCGTGGGGACCTCGACCACCGCCTCGGCCGGGAGGCCGGCGAAGGTCGACCCGTTGCGGACGTTCAGGATCACGGTCGCACTCTCGTTGCGGGTGATGGCTGCCATCACTCCCAAGGCCACGCCCGCGTACCCCTGGTGGGCCGGGTCGGACTCGCGGTCACGCTGCCTGGTCGGCGCGCCTTGCTGCCCGCCTCGGGCCTCGACCATATAGCTGGCGCTCCGCGCGTCGACGGTGGCACGCCACAGCTCTGCGGCCCCGGATCCCGCGCTCCGGGCGGCCTCGAAGAACGCCGACTGGGTGCTGGCCAGGAAGTCCCCGCGGGTCGGGCCCGAGTCGATGATGCGACGGACGGCGTCGCGGTTGAAGTAGTAGTAGTAGAGGTACTCGTTCGGGATGACGCCCAGGGTCCGGATCCAGTCCGTGCCGAACACCTCGGCCTCCTCCAGCGCGCCCAGCCGCTCGTCATCGGCCAGCAGCCGTGGCAGCACGTCCTGCCCGTCGTAGAGCACCCGACGCATCCAGCCCAGGTGGTTGAGCCCGACGTAGTCCATCTGCACCCGGCCGGAGTCCAGGCCCAGCGCCCCGGCCACCCGCCGACCCAGTCCGGATGGGGTGTCGCAGATGCCCAGCACCCGGTCGCCGAGCACCGACTGCATCGCCTCGGTGATGATGCCGGCGGGGTTGGTGAAGTTCATCAGGTAGGCCTCGGGTGCCAACTCGCGCACCAGCCGGGCGACCTCCATCATCACCGGCACGGTACGGATGGCGTACGCCAGGCCGCCCGGCCCAGTCGTCTCCTGGCCGAGCACGCCGAGGTCCAGGGCCACGTGCTCGTCGCAGCGGCGGCCCTCGAGCCCGCCGACCCGGATGGCGGCGAAGACGAAGTCGCTGCCCTCGATGGCCGATCGGAGCGAGGTGGTGGGGACCAGGGTCGGGGCGTCGTCGAAGCCGACCGCGAACTGCCGCAGGATCGCCGTCATCGTGTGCAGCCGGTCCTGGTCGAGGTCGAAGAGCGCCACCTCGGTGATGCGCGGCGACCCACCGTCGCGCAGTAGGGCCTGGTAGACGTACGGGGTGCGGAATCCTCCGCCGCCGAGGATGCAGAGCTTCACCCGGTTACCCTAACGGTGACCCGAGGCCCGATCCCGGCCACCATCGGTAGGGGCGTTCCGTCCGTCTCACCCAGCCACCCGTAGGACCACCGTGACCTCAGCCCACTCCGACGCCCCGCGGCCACGGCTCGACCTGCTGTTCGCGGGCTCGGTGTTCTGCGATCTCGTGTTCGCCGGGGTTCCGATGCCCGAACCCGGTGCGGAGGTGTACGCCGACGCGTTCAAGCTGACGGTGGGCGGGGTGGCCAACCGGGCGGTGGCGGCGTCGCGGCTGGGCGCCCGGACGGCCCTGCTGTCCCAGCTCGGTGATGACCCACTCGGCCTCCACCTGCACACCCTGCTGGCCGCCGAACCCGATCTCGACCTCAGCTGGCTGCGACGCGAGCCCGGCTTCCAGACTCCGGTGACCGTCTCGCTCGCGGGCCGGCACGAGCGTGAGTTCATCACCTACCAGGAGGAGGCCCAGCCGCTGGAGTGGCCACTCGACTGCCCCACGGTCGGGGCGACCCACGTCAGCATGCAGCGCGACCTGCCCGACTGGGTGCAGCGGCTGCGCGCTGGGGGGACCACGGTCTACGGCGGCGTGGGGTGGGACTCCAGCGGTCAGTGGTCGCAGGCGGTGCTGCGTCGGCTGGAGGGGATCGACGTGTTCGTGCCCAACGACCTGGAGGCGATGCGCTACACCCAGACCGACGACGCCCACGCTGCGGCCCGGGAGCTCGGTCGCTACGTCGAGCTGGCCATCGTCACGCGTGGCTCCCGTGGGGTGATCGCGTTCGAGCGGTCCAGCGGACAGCTGGTCGAGGTGCCCTCGGTGGCGGTGACCGCTGTGGACCCGACCGGCGCCGGCGACGTCTTCGTGGCCTCGTTCATGGCCAGCGGCCGCTTCGGCTGGTCGATCGAGCATCGGCTTCGACTCGCCGGGCTGGCCGCATCCCTGTCGGTTCGGACGCTCGGCGGGGCGGCCAGCGCTCCCCGGCCGGCGGACATCACGGAGTTCTTGACGACGGAGAAGCCGCCGGGTGACTGGTCGCTGATCGCGGACTGGGCGACGGCGAACGCCCGTCCAGCTCGATGAGTCGGGCGATCGCTGGCGGTCGAGGGGGACCGCGTCGACGGCCACGTTGACGCCGGTGCGTAGCGTGGGATTCCCGACGGAGGAAGGATCCCCATGACCCAGCTCGCGAGCATGGGCGGCGACACTGCCGCAGACAACGAGTCCGCAGGCGGTGGCGCCACGGTCGCACCGCAGCCCTATGCGCTCAAAGAGGTGGACGGCCCCCTCGACCGCGAGGCGCTGCGTCGACTGGACGCGTGGTGGCGGGCAGCCAACTACCTGTCGGTGGGTCAGATCTACCTGATGGCCAACCCGCTGCTGCGCGAGCCGCTGCAGGCCGAGCACATCAAGCCACGGCTGCTCGGGCACTTCGGCACCGTGCCGGGTCTCAACCTCGTCTACGCCCACGCCAACCGCTTCATCCGCGAGCGTGATCTCAGTGCCGTGTTCGTCGCCGGACCGGGGCACGGCGGCCCCGGCCCCAACGCGTGCGCCTGGCTGGAGGGCACGTACTCGGAGTTGTACAGCCACATCCCGACCAGCACCGAGGGGATGGAGTCGTTCTTCCACCAGTTCTCCTTCCCGGGCGGCGTGCCGAGCCACTGCGCCCCGGAGACCCCCGGCTCGTTCCACGAGGGCGGCGAGCTCGGCTACTCCTTGCTGCACGCCTACGGCGCCGCGCTGGACAACCCCGACCTGACCGTGTTCTGCGTCGTCGGCGACGGAGAGGCCGAGACCGGGCCCCTGTCCGGCAGCTGGCACAGCAACAAGTTCCTCAACCCGGCTCGCGACGGTGCCGTGCTGCCGATCCTGGCCCTGAACGAGTACAAGATCGCCAACCCGACCATCCTCGCGCGGATCCCCGAGGACGAGCTGCGCGAGCTGATGCGCGGCTACGGGTACGACCCGTACATCGTGTCCGGCAGCGACCCGGCCACCGTGCACCAGGCGATGGCCGCGACGATGACCACCTGCCTCGACCGGATCGCCGACATCCAGACGGCGGCCCGCTCCGGAGAGGACACGAGCCGCCCGGCCTGGCCGATGATCGTGCTGCGGACGCCCAAGGGATGGACCTGTCCGCCCGTGGTGGACGGCCAGCAGGTGGAGGGGACCTTCCGGGCCCATCAGGTGCCGCTACCCGCTGCGCGGACCGACGGGCAGCACCGCACCGTGCTCGAGCAGTGGCTCAGGTCGTACCGGCCCGAAGAGCTGTTCGACGAAAGTGGCGCTCCGGTGGCCGAGCTGCTGGAGCTCAACCCGAGCGGCGATCACCGGATGAGCGCCAACCCGGTGGCCAACGGGGGCGTGCTGTTGGACGACCTCCGACTGCCCGACTGGCGTGAGTTCGGGGTGCCGGTGGACCAACCCGGCGCGACGGCGCACGAGGCGACCCGAGTCCTCGGGCTGTGGTTGAAGGAGGTGGTCCGGGCCAACCCGCACAACTTCTTGACCTTCGCCCCCGACGAGCTGGCGTCCAACCGGCTGCAGGACATCCTCGACGTGACCGGTCGGGACTGGCAGGCCGAGGTCGGTGAGTACGACGAGCGGTTGGACCGGGACGGCCGGGTGATCGAGGTGCTGTCGGAGCACATGTGCCAGGGGCTGCTGGAGGGCTATCTGCTGACCGGTCGGCACGGGCTGTTCACCTGCTACGAGGCGTTCATCCACATCGTCGAC
>JBBRYD010000146.1:0-9666 GCA_038238065.1 Propionibacteriales bacterium
ACCCCAAGCGGCTGATCCTCGACGACGCCCGCCAGTTCGGGATCGAGGTGCTGCCGTTGGACGTCAATGCCTCCGACGACGTCTACCGCATCGAAAAGGTGGAGCCCACCCCGGCGGTCGAGCCCTCCCCGCTGATCGAGCCTGTCGAGATCGAAGGGTCTCGACAGGCTCGACCACCAGGCGTCGACGTGTCCACGCTCGGGCAAGGCTATGGCATCCGGCTGTCACTGGCAGAGGTCAAGGGGATCAGCGAGGCGGAGGTGGCACGGATCGTCGCGGCCCGGCCGTACCACTCGCTCACCGACCTGTGGCAACGCGCGCGACCGTCGCGTCCGATCGCCGAACGACTGGTGCTGGCCGGCGCGCTCGACACGCTCTACTCCATCGGGTCGCCGGTGTCCGTACGCCGCCGGAGCACGGTGACCCGTCGCGACCTGCTGCTCCAGGTGGCCGAGCTCGACCGGTGGAGCCGGGCCACCGACAAGGCGGTCCGGGCATCGTCATCCATGCAGGCAAGGTCTCGGGCCCGGATCGCCACCTCTCGCTCCACCGATGCACGGTCGGCAGCGGCGAAGCCGCGCGGACCGGCTCAACAAACCACTCGCAGTTCCACGAGTCAGACAAGCTCCATCATCGGGAGACCTGACCTACCGCCGGAGTTCCCGACGTCGACGACGCAGCGTGACATCCATCCCGCGCGGCGCAACCTCGACGACCCGCGAGTGCTGGCGGCCATGCAGTCGCAGGCCGGCCTGCCGGTCGCCCCGGTGTCAGCGGTCCAGCTCACCCTCGACCTCGGCGACACCCCGGCATTGACCGAGGGGTCCGGTCTCCCGGAGATGTCCGGTGCCGAGCGGGTCCGGGCCGAGCTGGAGATCCTCGGTCTCGACGTCAGCAGCCATGTCGTCGACTTCTACACCCCGATGCTGCGCGAGCTCGGCGTCACCTGGTCGCGTGACCTGCTACATCGCCGGAGCCGGTCTGAGCTGTTGGTGGCAGGGGTCAAGGTCGCCACCCAGACACCGCCGATCCGGTCCGGTCGTCGGGTGGTGTTCCTGACTCTCGACGACGGAAGCGGGCCGGTCGACGCGACGTTCTTCGAGGACGCGCAGGGGCCGTACGCCGCCACCTTGTTCCATTCCTGGCTGCTCGTGGTCCGCGGGGAGCTGCGGCGTACCGGACCCAAGGGGGTCTCGTTGCGTGCCACCGGGTGCTGGGAGCTGACCACGCTGCACGAAGCCTGGAAGCACGGCGGGGTCGAGGCGGTGCATGACGTGATGGACGAGGTGCCACTCGGGTTCACCGGCGAGCAAGCAGTCCAGATGACGCACAGCGCGGCGGAGTCGCGATCCACCCGGCCGGTGATGTCTCCGCCGCCTCGGTTCGACGGTCCGACCGAGGCGGCGGACCCCTCGGCCGAGCCCGAGCCGAAGGCCGGTGGCATGGGGCGGCGCCGGGTGCTCGTGCACGCCAGCGGGTTCAAGCAGTCGCCGTACGCCGACATCCGCCCGGCCGGGGAGGACACCAAACCAGGCGTCCCCCGCAAGCTCTGGCACCGCAGCCCGGGAAGTGCCGGATGACCCTCCCTTCTCCGACGCTAGGGTTGTCGCACTCGTTGCTCGCTGAAGGAGACAGCCCGTGGCCGAACGCCGGAGCGCGATCCGGGCCGCCGTGGTCTGGGACGCCGTCCACCCGGTGCTGGACGCTCAGCCACAGGGGTCACAGGGGTCCGGCCGTCCGCTGGAGGTCGTCGACCTCGGCGGCGGGACCGGCGGGTTGGCCGTCCGGATCGCCGGGCTCGGCCATCACGTGGTCGTGGTCGACCCCAGTCCCGACGCCCTGGCCTCCCTGGCCCGACGCGCGGCCGAGGCCGGGATGGTCGAGGACGGCAGCACGCTCAAGGCAGAGCAGGGTGAGGGCACCGTCCGCGGAGTGCTCGGCGACGCCGCCACCCTGCTCGACGTGGTTGCCGCGGGCAGCGCCGACGTGGTCGTCTGCCATGGCGTGCTGGAGATCGTCGATGTCCCTGCCCAGGCGCTCGACGCCGTGGCGCAGACCCTTGCTCCCGGGGGAGCGCTCAGCTTGCTGGCCGCGCAACGGTCGGCGGCCGTCTTCGCCCGGGCGGTCGGCGGACACGTCGCCGATGCGCGCACCCTGCTGGCAGACCCCGACGGGCGGTGGGGCAGTACCGACCCGATGCCGCGCCGGTTCACCCGTGACCAGCTGGTCGGCCTGCTCGAGGCGGCCGGGTTCACGGTGGGGGAGATCCGCGGAGTGCGGGTGTTCACCGACCACCTCAGCAGCAGCACCGTGGAGTCCGAACCGGGAGCGGCCGACGCGCTGCGCGCCCTCGAGGCCGAGGTCGCCACGCACGGCGACTTCGCCGCCATGGCCACCCAGCTGCACCTGCTCGCCACCCGGCCCTAGGTCTTTCGGTGGTCGAGCGTGTAGGGATACCAGGGTCTCGTCACGCTCGCCCCGCCGGGTGGGCTCCGGCTCCGGGGGGCGGCCATGACCCGGCTGCCACCGCCGGACCGGTCCGGTGCCCGGTTCGAGACGAGCGCACGTTCCGCTGCCCGTCCTGACGACACCGGCTGCACGGTCATCCACGTCGACATGGATGCCTTCTACGCCGCGGTGGCGATCCGGGACCGCCCCGAGCTGCAGGACCAGGCAGTCATCGTCGGTGGCGGCGGCCGCGGCGTGGTGCTGTCGGCGACCTACCCGGCGCGGGAGTACGGCGTCCGGTCGGCCATGCCGATGACCCGGGCACGCCGGCTGTGCCCGCACGCGGTGGTGGTCATGCCGGACTTTGACGAGGTCGCGCAGGTCTCGTCGGCGGTGATGGAGACGTTCCGCAGCGTCACGCCGAAGGTCGAGGCGCTGTCGATGGACGAGGCGTTCCTCGACGTGTCCGGGTCGCTGCGCCGGTTCGGCTCTCCTACCGAGATTGGGGAGTACCTCCGAGTCCGGGTCCACGACGAGCAGCGCATCACCTGCTCGGTCGGGATCGCCGAGACCACCCAGCTTGCCAAGCTCGCCTCACGACGGGCCAAGCCGGACGGTCTGGTCGTCGTACCCCGCGACTGCGTGGTGGCGTTCCTCCACCCGCTGGCGGTCGAGGAGCTGTGGGGGGTAGGGGAGAAGACCGCCGGCCAGCTGCACCAGCTCGGGCTCCGCACGGTCGGCGACATCGCCCACACGTCGCTCGACGTGCTCCGGAGAGCGTTGGGCACCGGTCCGGGGAGTCGGCTGCACGCGCTGGCCTGGGGGCAGGACGATCGCGAGGTGGTCACCCGGCGTGGACCCGACGAGCCCGAGCACAGCATCGGCCACAGCGAGACGTTCCACCGCGACACCGACGACCCCTCGATCATCCTGCGCGAGCTGCTCCGGCTCTCGACCAAAGCGGCGGCGCGGATGCGGACTGCCGACATGGTCGGCCGGACCATCACGCTGACGGTGCGGTTCTCCGACTTCACCACGATCACCCGGTCCCGGACCTTGCGCGACCACACCAACCAGACCCCGGAGATCTACGCCACCGCGGCCGACCTGTACGCCGGGCTCGGGCTCGAACGCGCCCGGATCCGGCTGGTCGGCGTCCGGGTCGAGGGGCTCGTCGACGCCACCCGCGCCACTCGCCAGCTGGTGCTCGGGCAGCGCCCCTACGGCTGGGAGGACGCCGAGCGCGCTGTCGACCGGGTCGCCGGGAGGTTCGGCACCTCCACCGTCCAGCCCGCCACCCTCATCCAGACCACCCGCCCGTGAAGGCGGTCAATCCCAGGCGCCGTACACCGTCACGACCAGCCGCTTGTTGTTCGTCATCGACCAGAGCTGGCGGGCGTCCTCGATGTACATGTTGACGCACCCATGGCTGTGATCGTAGAACGGGTCGGTCATGAAGCCAGAGCCGTGCAGGGCCTCGCCACCGTCGAAGAACTGCGAGTACGGCATCGGGCTGCCGCCGAACGTCTGGGACCTGTGGTCGATGTCGCGGTAGTAGACCGCGTGCGTGCCGACCCGGGTCTGGCGGTCGTAGGCACCGCCACGGACCAGCCAGCTGTTGCGGTAGCTGCCGTTCAGGAACAGCACGACCTGGTGCATCGACCGGTCGTAGCAGATGTGCCAGCCGGCGTGGCGGCAGAGCTTGGGGATCTGACCACGGTGCCGGATGGTGTCGAAGATCAGGTGTGACCAGGTGACGTGGTTCGCGACGCCGTACGCCGTCAGGCCCTCGCGGCGCTGGTAGCGGACCACTGCGGCCTTGGTGAGGTCGCCGAAGGTCCCCGTAATCCCGGCGTGGTAGACACCGGCCCAGCGCAGCCGGTACTGCAGCTCACGGACATGGGCGATCTTGTAGACGCCCCGGTCGGACATGCCGCGCCGGACGATCTCGCGGGCGAACCGGTCGCGCATGGAGAAGGGATGCCGGGGCGCCTGGGTCGCCGGCTTCGACAGCGTCCTGGCCGCCGGACCGAGCGAGGCACTGCTGACGCCCGGGGCCGATGTGGTCACCGCCTGGACTGGGCTGGCGGAGACGAGACTCACCGCCACGGCA
Source organism: Propionibacteriales bacterium (assembly GCA_038238065.1). Taxonomy (GTDB): domain Bacteria; phylum Actinomycetota; class Actinomycetes; order Propionibacteriales; family Propionibacteriaceae; genus Microlunatus. The sequence goes on from JBBRYD010000146.1 coordinate 4,562, forward strand.
GCGGCGGACAGGACCCCCAAGAGCTTCTTCACATTGCTTCCTTCGTACGCGGAGATGGCGACGGCCGGCCAAGTGTATGACGAGAGATTCGGAATCGCCCCCTCGATCCAGTGTCGGTGGACGGTCCGGCAGATCACCCGTACAGCCCTCCACAAACTCAGACGTTCGATGGACCAATTTGGTTGGCTGGGTTTCGTCGGCTCGAAACCGCGCTTAGACTGAGGGAATCAACCCGACACACACCCTCGTCGGTGGGAGGACATGGTGCCGCTCTCAGAAGAAGAGCAGCGTCTGCTCGAGCAGATGGAAGAAGCGCTCGCCGCTGAGGACCCGAAGTTCGCCTCGGCGCTTCGAGGGGCTGCGTCACGCCAGCATCACAAGCGGATCCTGTTCGCCTCCATCGTGGGCTTCGTGGCCGGCATCGCCGTGCTGATGGCCGGTGCCGTGCAGGTGATCACCCTGGTCGCCGTCGGCGGTTTCCTGATCATGCTGGGGTCGGCGTACGTCGCCCTGACGCACTGGCGCAAGATGTCCGAGCCTGATCTGCCCGACAACGTGCACCCGATCGGCAAGCCGAAGGGCCGTCAGACCACGTCGAAGCAGTCAGGCTTCATGAACCGGATGGAAGACCGCTGGCGCCGTCGTCGCGACGACTACTGAGTTCGTTCCAGATGGCTTGTTGATCCGATCCCTGCGGCTCCCCGGCGAGGGACCTTCCATCAGGCGTCCACCGACTGTGGGCGCCTGGTTCGTGTCCGCAGCCGCCGCGCGCCGGCACGCAGGTCAGGGAGGAGCGACGCGGGCCAGAGCAGCGCCCTGAGTCGCTGGCCGGGCTCGGCCGTGTGCGCGATGACCGCCATCACGACGCGGGCGTCCTCGGCGGGGGTCGATCCCGAGGCGATCGAACGGGCATAGCGAGCCCGCTCGACAGTCAGCGCCAGCCGCTTCAAGGCCACCTGACCGACCGCGTCGCCTTCGAGCATCGGCTCGATCACACGCTGGCGGGCGCGCGGCGTCAGCGAACCCGCCCACGGCAGCCGCAGGTCGATGATCCGGTCGCGCAGCTCGAGCCAGGCGGCCTCGGCCGCCTCACCCTCGTCGAGTGGACGGGTCATCCGACGACGCCGGATCGCCAGGCGGGTCACCGCCGGGAATGCCGCTGCGATGACCACGACGACCGCGAGGAGCCACCAACGAGACGGCAGTGACGAGCTGCCTCCGCCGCTGTTGCCGCCCCCGGCCGCACTGTCCGTGGTCGTCTTGGCGGTGTCCTGCGGCCGAGTGGTGACATCGGTCAGCTCAGTCCCGGAGTTGGCCGGCTGCGTGCTCGTCGGGAGCGCGCCGCCTCGCGGCGCGTAGGTCGGTGCCGGCGCGCCGACGTTCGGCGTCGGCTCGAACTTCACCCAGCCGACACCCTCGAAGTAGAGCTCCGGCCAGGCGTGCACGTTGTGGCTGGTGAACACCCACTGGTCGCCCTCGGTGCGTTCGGGCTGCAGGAAGCCGACGACCACGCGAGCAGGGATGCCGAGCTCACGGGCCATCATCGCCATCGTCGCGGCGAAGTGCTGGCAGAAGCCACGGCGCTGGTCCAGGAACTTCACCATCGCCTGGTAGCCGTAGCCGTATCCGGCGTTGAGGTCGTAGTCGAAGTTGCTCCGGTCCTGGAAGAAGTTCTGCAGCAGGACAGCTTCCTCGTAGTGGTTGCTGGCGCCTGAGGTGATCGCGCGAGCCCGGTCGGCGATGAGCTGCGGAACACCGTCGGGCACCTGGGCGTACGTCTTCTTGATGTCGTCGGGGACCGTACCGGCGGCTGCGAGCTGCTCGGCCGTCGGATCGACCGAGGCGTAGGTCAGCTCATAGCTGGTGAGCGCGGCGGCCGCCAGGTCGGTGTTCGCCGTGATCACCTGCGACTGCGGGACGTAGGACCAGTCGCCGCTGATCCCCACCGACCGCACGTTGAACGGAACCGGCAGCCAGGCACTGTTGTCGGGGAACTCGTCGGTGGGGGTCACCTGCATGGTGTGGCTCGTGGTGGCGACGTCGCCGCCCAGACCGGTGGGGCCAGGCAGGATGGAGTTGGCGGGGATGGTCAACGACAGCGAGATCGGGCTGACCGTCCAGGCGTCGGGGCCGGGCTGGTCCAGCACGCTCAGTCGCAGGTACTGCGGCCGGGTGTCGCCCGTGGTCCTGAGGACGTCGACCGGATCCTTGCGTTTGAGGCTGCTGGCCAGGCTGACCATCGGGTCGGAAAAACTGAGGGAGTCGTCGCCGCCGTTGCCGGTCCCGTTGCCCGGGCCGTTGAACAGTGCGGTCGAGAAGACGGGTACGAAGATCGGGACTACCACAGCCGTGGCCAGGGCGAGGCTGGAGATCCGCCGCCCCGAGGCGGTGAGGCCGCTCGTGTCGATCGTGCTGTCGCGGTCGGGGGAGAGGTCGCGGGCAACGAGTCGGCCCCAGTGCGCGAGCCGGTCGCGTTCGTCGACCATCAGCATCGCGATGAAGCCGATCGCTCCAGGCAGGAAGCCCAGGAACGAGACACCGTGGGGGAGCAGCGCCACCGGGACGGAGTACAGCGCAAGGAGCGGGAGGCCGGCGAGCGGGACACGGTGCACGGTGACGGCGAGGAAGTCGACGAGGATCGCGATCAGTGCGACGTAGAAGACCACCATCAACGTCAGGCCGGGGCTCGGTGGCGCGGGGGCGGCGTACTTGTTGGCGACGTCCATAGCGGCGGTGAGCTTCGTGTCCAGGCGGTCGTAGGTGCCGGAGGTCGGGAAGAGGCCGAACTTCATCTTGTCGCCGTAGAAGATCAGCAGCAGCTCGACGAGGGCGACCAGCTGCACCAGCAGGACCAGTGGCGCTGGTGTCCTGGCCGCGCGCAGGCCGACCCCGACGAGCACGACCAAGCCACTGAAGAACGCGGCGGCGAACACAAAGCCCTTCTCGCTCAGCGCGGGCAGGAACGCGAACGACATCAGCACCGTGGCGAGCCAGGACAGGTACGCCATCCGGTAACGGTCGTGGAACGTGGTCGTCGTCATGCCGCCGGCCCCTCCTCCGCCTCTCGCGCTTCCGCGACGAAGTCGCGGCGGTTCTGGGTCGACTGGCCGAGGTCTTTCCAGATCGTCGGTAGCCGGTCTCCGGGCCGCGCGATGACGACGCCCCAGCCATGTTGTCGCAGCGCGGAGGCCTGGTCGTCGACCGAGAGCGCTCGGATGTCGGAGGCCCGCCCGGACCGGGCCCACGACGCCACGTCGACGAGGATCGCCAGCGCCCGGCTGGCACCTACGCGCAGGGTGGACAACGCCGCGACGTCGGTAGGGCTGGTGGCGCCCAGGACCGCGATCACCAGCCCCGATGCGTTGCGCTCGATGGACGCGTCGGCGATGTGGGTGCGCGAGGACGTGTTGATCACGGCCAACGAGTCGAGCAGCAGCTGGACCTCGACGCCGGAGCTGATGCCTCGGTCGTGCCAGGTGATGTCCCCGCCGCGGGCCTCGTCGGTGAGCAGCCGGAGCGTGAATCCCTGACCCGAGAGGTGGGCGCCGATCGACGCGGCGGCCGAGACGGCGTACTCGAACGACGACGCCGGTCCCGAGCCCCGATGCGCGGTGCCGCGGGTGTCGAGCATGATCGACGCGCGGCTCTGGTAGGGCTGCTCCTCACGCCGGACCATCAGCTCGTCGGCACGTGCAGACGAACGCCAGTGGATCCGGCGCAGGTCGTCGCCCATCCGGTACTCCCGCACGGTGATGTCCTCGGTGCCAGCGGCGGCGAACGCGCGAGGCCGGTTGTCTCCGGTGCCGGACCAGTCACCGGACAGGCGCACCGGTGGGAGCTCGGCCACGACAGGGGTGACGACAAGTGCGGCGCGGGCAGTGAACGCGCGGTTGAGCTCCACGAAGCCGAACGGGTCACTAAGCCGGACCGTCAGCGGACCGATGCTGTAGCGGCCGCGGATCTCCGATCGCACGGTGTAGGCCATCGAGCGCTGCCAACGCGGCCGTAGCTGGTCCAGGACGAAGCGAGGACGGCTGCCGAGGACGTACGGGACCTGGTCCTCCAGCAGCATCAGGCCGGTGGGCACGCGGCCTGGGTTCTGCAGGTGAAGGGCGACGGTCGCGCTCTGGCCGGCCTGTACGCGGGTAGGCGTGATCTCGCGCGAGCATGACAGCAGGTAGCGGACCCGGTTGGCCAGCAGCGCCGTGATCAGCGGAAGCATGATGAGCAGCAGCCCTACGCGCAGCAGGTCCTTCTGGCCGAGCGCGATCGCGCAGACCGTCGCGGTGATGCCGGCAGAGAAGAACGCGCGTCCCCGCGTCGTGAGGGTCGAGAGGGCTGCCCGCATCGGTGGCGACGTCCCCCGGTCAGAAGGGCTCGTCGGCGGACGCGCCCTCGGGTACGGCGATCTGGCGCAGCAACGAGGTGACCACGCCGTCGGCGCCGCGACCACCCATCTGGGCTTCGAGGCCGGTGATCAACCGGTGCGCAAGCACCGGGACCGCCAGCGTCTGCAGGTCGTCGGGAATGACGTAGTCACGAGCCTCGAGAGCGGCGTGTGCCCGGGCCGCTCGGACCAGGTGCAGGCTCGCGCGCGGTGAAGCTCCCAGGCGGAGGTCGGGGGAGCGGCGAGTCGCAGAGGTGATGTCGATGGCGTACTGCTTGACCGCGTTGGAGACATGCACCGTGCGGACGATGTCGACAAGCTTGGCGATCTCGGCGGCGTCGGTCACCGGCTCGAGGTCATCGAGCGGGTTGGCTGCCGAGTGCGAGTCCAGCATGGCCAGCTCGGAGCGCTGGACCGGGTAGCCCATCGAGACCCGCGCCATGAACCGGTCGCGCTGGGCCTCCGGCAGCGGGTAGGTGCCCTCCATCTCGATCGGGTTCTGGGTGGCGATCACCATGAACGGGGCAGTGAGCTCGTACGTCGTGGCGTCGACGGTGACCTGACGCTCCTCCATGCACTCCAGCAGGGCGGACTGGGTCTTGGGCGAGGCGCGGTTGATCTCGTCACCGACAATGATGTTGGCGAACACCCCGCCCGGCCTGAACTCGAAGTCGCGGGTCTCCCGGTTGTAGACCGAGACGCCGGTGACGTCGGAGGG
>JBBRYD010000147.1:0-9415 GCA_038238065.1 Propionibacteriales bacterium
CTGCTGCGGCCGGCGCTGGTGCAGCGTCTGTGCGTGGTCGACATCTCCCCCGTCCGCTACACCCGGCTCAGCAACTTCGCCGACTACGTCCGGGGGATGCGCTCGCTCGATCTCGCGACGCTGGCGGACCGGGCCGGCGCCGATCGAGGGCTGCAGCCGTACGTCCCCGATCCTGTCGTCCGCAGCTTTCTGCTGCAGAACCTGCGTCGTGACGGCCAGTCCTGGCGCTGGCAGATGAACCTCGACCTGCTCGGTGACCATCTTGAGGAGCTCGGATACTGGCCCGCGCTGGATGTCGGGCCCTTCCAGGGACCGACCCTCTGGCTGGCGGGCGCGGAGTCGGACTACATCACCCCCGAGCGCGCTCCGGTGATGCGCAGCCTCTTCCCCAAGGTGCAGCTGGTCCGGGTGAAGGGTGCCGGCCACTGGGTGCACTCGGAGCAGCCGGACGTCTTTCTCAGTGCGCTGCGAAAGTTTATGGACCGGTGAGCATCTGCTCCGGCGCACGGTGGAGAAGCAGATCCAGAGAAGTCTGGGCTCAATCGGTCCCCGGGCTGCTGACCAGGTCGAGCGTGCCGTGCTCGAGAACAGGAAGTGCACGCGATGTATCTGCTCCCCCTCGAGGTCGATACCGGCCCGTTCCGCTTCCTGCCGTACCTGGTCATCCCGGTGCTGGCCGTCGTGGTCATCGCGACCGGGATCTACCTCGTCCGTCATCGCCAGGGCAAGAACCGGAGCTGAGGTGAACGCCGTCCTCGCGCTCGTCGGACTGCTGGGCCTGCTGCCGTTCGACGCCAGCCCCCAGCCGGTCTACCCGAGCCAGGGATCCGGTTTCGCCGCGTACATCGTGGGCGGTTTCTTCGGGCTGGGGATCCTGATCCTGTTCATGATCTGGACCTCGCGGCGGCCGAAACGCCCGTCCTGACCGAACGGTCTCCAGCGGACAGAGTCAACGCTGCTTGACGCTGATGATCTCGGCCGGGCTGTTCGGCTTCCCGTCCCCGTCGCCGTTGCTCCCATCCTGTCCAGCGGCCGCGATCTTGGCCACGACCGCGATCGATGGCGTGTCCATCCGGCCGAAGATGGTGTAGTCGGGAGAGCTGTCGAGCTGGGTCGAGTCGCCCCAGACCAGGAAGAACTGGGAGCCGTTGGTGTCCGGCCCGGCGTTGGCCATGGCCACCACCCCGGTCGTGTAGGACTCGGTTCCGTCCGTCTCGTTGGCGAACTGGTATCCGGGTCCGCCCGAGCCCGTGGCTGTCGGGTCGCCGCACTGCAGCACCCTGATGCCCACATCGGTCAGCCGGTGGCACACCGTGTGGTCGAAATAGCCCTGCCGGGCCAGTGACTCGAAGGAGTTGACGGTGCAGGGCGTCTTGCGGCGATCCATGGTGATGACCACGTCGCCCGCATTCAGCGTCAGGACGAAGGTGACGGTTCCCGTCGACGCGGCTCCGCTGGTCTTCGGAGGCTGCACCGTCTTGGCCGCCTCACCGCTCGCTTCGTACTGACAGCCCGGAGCGGCCGCCGCGGTCCCTGGAGCCGCACGATCGCAGCCCAGCAGGGGTCCGACGAGCGCGACGGTACAGGCGAGGACGATCGCCGGGTGGTGGAGCTTCACCAGCGAAAGCCTGCCACAGCGACCGGGGGCTCCGGGGACCCCGACGGGTGTTCCGGACCCGGCGGCCCCGTAGGGTTTGGGTGTGGTTGAGCTGACGCGTATCTACACCCGGACCGGCGACAGCGGTCAGACCCGACTCTCGGACATGTCACTGGCCGAGAAGAGCGATCCCCGGGTGGAGGCCTACGGTGACGTGGACGAGGCGAACTCGGCCATCGGGGTGGTGCTGGCCACCTGCGGGCTGGCCGCGGAGGTGGCCGACGTGCTGCGCTCCATCCAGAACGAGATGTTCGACCTCGGCGCCGACCTCAGCAACCCGCTGGCCGCCAACCCGGAGTACGAGCCGCTCCGGGTGACCCAGGACTACGTCGACCGGCTCGAGCGCTGGTGCGACGCCTTCGGCGACCCGCTGCCCGCACTGCGGTCCTTCATCCTGCCGGGTGGCTCCCCGGCCGCGGCCTACCTGCACATGGCCCGCACCATCACCCGCCGCGCCGAGCGGGCGGCGTGGCTCGCCGTACAGCGCTACGGGACCGCGGAGGCCACCGAGGACACGCCCGGCGGGGTCAACCTGGTGGCGATCCGCTACCTCAACCGGCTGTCCGACCTGCTGTTCATCCTCACCCGGACGGTCAACGGCACCTCCGGCGAGGTGCTCTGGACGCCCGGCGGTGACCGGAAGGCCCCGACCAAGACCCGAAAAGCCCCCACCTCATCCGACGACCAGGAGAGAACATGACCGAAGACGCTTCCACTCTCACACCTTCGGCTGCCCGCCCGCTCGCCGAGGCCACCGGCAGTGCGCAGCCCCAACAGGCCCGCCCGGTCACCCTGTTCACCGGCCAGTGGGCCGACCTTCCCTTCGAGGAGGTCTGCAAGCTCGCCTCCGGCTGGGGCTACGACGGCCTGGAGATCGCCTGTTGGGGCGACCACTTCGACGTCGCCAGGGCGGCCGAGGACGATACGTACGTCCAGGCGAAGAAGGACACCCTGGCGCAGTACGGCCTCGGCTGTTGGGCGATCTCCAACCACCTCAACGGTCAGGCGGTGTGCGACCTGGTCGATGATCGTCACAAGAACATGGTGCACCCCCGCGTCTGGGGCGACGGCGATCCCGAGGGGGTCCGGCAGCGGGCCGCCGAGGAGATCAAGACGACGGCTCGGGCCGCCGCGGCGTTCGGTGTGGACACCGTGATCGGCTTCACCGGATCGTCCATCTGGCACTACGTGGCCATGTTCCCGCCGGTGGCCGACGAGGTTATCCAGGCCGGTTACCGCGACTTCGCCGACCGTTGGAACCCGATTCTTGACGTGTTCGACGAGGTCGGGGTCAAGTTCGCCCACGAGGTGCACCCGTCGGAGATCGCCTACGACTACTGGACCACCGTGGCGACCCTGGAAGCCATCGGGCACCGCGACGCGTTCGGGCTCAACTTCGACCCCTCGCACATGGTGTGGCAGAACCTCGACTACGTCGGCTTCCTGTGGGACTTCAAGGACAAGATCCTGCATGTGGACTGCAAGGACACCAAGATGCGCATGCACAACGGCCGCAACGGCCAGCTGTCGTCGCACCTGCCCTGGGCCGACCCGCGGCGTGGGTGGGACTTCATCTCCACCGGTCGTGGCGACACGCGCTGGGAGGACATCTTCCGGATGCTCAACCACATCGGCTACACCGGTGCCATCTCGATCGAGTGGGAGGATGCGGGCATGGACCGACTGGACGGCGCACCCGAGGGCCTCGAGTTCATCCGGACGATGAACGCGATCACGCCGCCGACGGCCTCGTTCGACGCCGCCTTCGCCGCCAAGTAGCAGGTCGGTACATCGGCCGGGGTTCTCTCATCCGGGCCGGGGTCGGGCCTCTCGCACGTTTCTCTGGGGCCGAGGGGTCCGCGACTAGACTCCGTTCCGTGATCTCGTCCGAGGTGGATCCCGACCCGGCGCTGCGGCCGGAGCCCGAGGTGCTGGCTTTCGGTCCCGCGCTCCCCACCCCCCGGCTGCGGCGGTCCGGGCTGCTCCTGCTGGCCGTGCTCGTGGCGCTGGTCGCGGCCTTGGGCCTCTGGTGGGTGCTGCCGAAACCGGCTCCCGACTTCACCCTGGGTGACCTCGAGGGTGGCTATACGGGGATGGTCCGGTCGGACGGGACCAACGACGTGTCCACGCTGACCCGGGACAAGCTGACGGGGTCGCGGGTAGCGGTGACGCCCCTGGAGTGCGCGCCGCTGTTCGACGCCACCCTCAGCAACCAGTTCCCCAGCACCGCGCTCGACGGCGTGTCGACCTACTGGCTGAACGAGGGCTCGGCGAGCATCTCGCTGGTCACGTTCCGTTACCCGGACGCGAAGACGGCCCGGGCCCAGTTCGACCAGATCCAGACGGCGTTCGACGCGTGTGCCGGGGTGCCCATGCGGGTGGACCGCAGCAACGACGTGGTCGCCGTGCCGCAGCAGGTCGCCCCGCCCGAGGGCGTCCAGCGATATCTGTCGTACCTGGTGTCCTCCCCGCCGGCGACCACCCGGTTCACCACCGACGTGGCCCAGCTGGACAACGTGGTCACCTGGCAGTACCGCTACGACTACAGCAGCACCTCGAGCTATTCGCCGGTGGCGGCCCAGCAGTTGATGACGTCGCTGACCAGCCAGCTGCGCTACATCCAGGACTCCCACCGAAAGCCGAACGACCTGTTCGGAAATTAGCACCTGGCGGAGGAAGCGAGCATACTTGTGGCAATGTCTCCGTCAGCCGGTCGTCGGCGCACCCTGGCCCACAGTCCCTTCAAGCCGCAAGTCGCTGCGGAAGTGCCGACGTTCGAAGTCGACGATCGGGTGACCCACGATCGGTACGGCGTGGGCCGGGTTTCTGCGGTCAGCGCCTCCGAGGTGACCGTCGACTTCGGCGAGAACAAGGTACGGGTTCGTACCCCGTACGCCAAGCTCTTCAAGATCTGAGCCACCCCGGAGCCGCCAGGGCGGATCGGCCTGACGTCGTCGTCACGCCAGGTGCCGCTGCGGATGCGAGGATCGGTTGTCGAACCGGTTAGGATAGACACAGCCAACACGTCCTTTCGTGTGGTCCGAATGCTCCTTCGGGGAGGGTCCGGAGCTCGTGGTGCGTTGCTGACGCCGGCGAGCACGGCGCGGGTTGTCCGTGATTCGTCTCTGTCAGTTTCGGGCCGACGAATGGAACATCGCCTTGGGCGCCAAGACCGCGAGCGTCTCTCCGGAGCGAAGAAGCGCCACAGCCTTGATCGAGGGCCCTTCCGACTTCTATCAGCAGATCGTCGAGTCGGCCCACGAAGGCGTCTGGATCCACGATCTGGAGGGCCAGACGACCTACGCCAACGCACAGATGGCCGACCTGTTGCGTTACCCGATCGCCGAGATGCGGGCGGTGTCGCTCTTCGACGTGCTGGATGAGCAGGGCCAACAGCAGGCCCTGCAGATGCTCGAGCGTGAACGACAGGGGCCGTTGACCGAGCAGGTCGACTGCCTCTACTTCCGCAAGGACAGATCGTCCGTCTGGTGCCTGGTCAGCCGTAGCCCCCTGCTGGATGGGAACGGGCACCACATCGGCTCCATCAACCTGGTCAGCGACATCACCGAGCGCAAACGGGTCGACGAGGAACTGCGACGCACCGGCGATCTCCTGGCCGAGGCGCAGCGGGCGGCCCACCTGGGCAGCTGGGACTGGGACCTCGTCAACGACAAGCTCACCTGGTCGGACGAGATGTACCGGATCCGGGGCATCCAGCGATCGAGCGTGGAGTTGAACTACCAGACCTACATCAGCGGCGTCCATCCCGACGACCAGGCGATGGTCGAGCGGATGGTCGGGCAGTGCGTCGCGGGAGTCGAACCGGGGTTCAGCTACGAATGCCGGATCGTCCGACCAGGCGGTCACGTCGTCTGGATCCACGCTCTGGGTGCGGTGACCCGCGACGCCACGGGAGCTCTGAGGTCGCTGCGAGGCACCGTGCTGGACGTCACCGCCTACAAGAGGGCCGAGGAGAAGGTGCAGCGGACCTCGGCGCGATACCGCCTGCTGCAGAGGATGGCCACGGAGGCCAACGAGGACACCGGGTTCGAGCACGTTCTTCAGCTCGCTGTGCGCGAGATCCTGGGGCACACCGGGTGGCCACTGGGGCGTGCCTACCTCACGTCCGGACAGCCACCACAGCTGGTCCCCACACCGTTGATCGTCGTCCCAGGCGACCGCCCGGATGTGGACCACCGCCGAGACGTTCCGCTCACGGCCCTCCCCGGCCGGGTGCTCGACTCCGGTCGGCCCGTCTGGATGGTCCCCGTCGAGTACGCCGCTCGGGCCGCCGAGACCCCTGTTGAGCAGCTGGGCTTCAAGGCCGGTTTCGGGTTTCCCGTGTCGGTGGCGGGCCAGGTGGTCGCGGTGCTCGAGTTCCTGTCCGAGCGTGCTGCGGCCCCCGACGAGGAGCTGTTGCAGACCTGCGCCGAGGTGGGTACCCAGCTGGCGCGCGTGGTGGAGCGTCAGCGCGCGGCCGACGACCTGGCCGCCGCCCGGGACGCCGCGATGGAGTCCCTGAGGGTGAAGTCGGAGTTCCTGGCGACGATGAGCCACGAGATCCGGACCCCGATGAACGGGGTGATCGGGCTGACCAACCTGCTGCTCGACACCGAGCTCGACGACAGGCAGCGGCAGTTCGCCGAGGGCGTTCAGACCTCGGGCGAGGCGCTGTTGACCGTCATCAACGACATCCTGGACTTCTCCAAGCTCGAGGCCGGCCGGGTGGAGCTGGACTACGAGGACTTCGACGTGCGTCGCATCGTGGAAGAGGTCGCGTTGCTGCTGGGACCCGCGGCCTACGCCAAGGGGCTGGAGCTGCTGGCCTACTGCCTGCCCGACGTGCCGGCCGTCCTGGTGGGCGACTCGGGCCGCATCCGCCAGATCGTGCTGAACCTCGTCTCCAACGGGGTCAAGTTCGCCGCCACCGGCGAGGTGGTCACCAAGGTCACCGCTGAGGCGCTCGACCAGGGTGGGGTCAGTCTCCGCTTCGAGGTACGAGACACCGGCATCGGGATCCCGGAAGAGAGCCGCGAGCGGTTGTTCGAGTCCTTCTCCCAGGCCGACGCGTCCACCACCCGCCGCTACGGCGGCACGGGCCTGGGTCTGGCCATCTCCCAGCGGCTGGTCGAGGCGATGGGAGGCACCATCGGGTTCGACAGTGAGCTCGGCGTCGGCAGCACGTTCTGGTTCGAGATCCCGCTCACGCTGGGCACGGACCTGCCCGGACACACGATGGCGGTGCGGCCCGATCTGCTCACCGACCTGCGGGTGCTCGTGGTCGACGACAACGCCACCAACCGGATGATCCTGAAGTCGCAGCTCGGCTCGTGGCAGCTCAGGCCTGACGTGGTGGACAGCGCTGCTGCGGCCTTGGTGCAGATGCGGGCCATGGCGGCGCAGGGCGAGCCGTACGCGATCGCCGTGCTCGACATGTGCATGCCCGACGTGGACGGCTTGGAGCTGGCCCAGCAGGTGTCAGCCGACGAGTCGCTGGCCGGTACCCGGATGATCATGCTCACCTCCACCTCGGAGATCCCGTCCGACAGTTTGACCAGCGCCGGGATCGGCGAATGGCTGCTGAAGCCCGTCCGCAGCTCGGACCTCTACGACCGTCTGCACCGGTTGATGGCTCCACCGATCCGGACCGTGACCCTGGCGCGGAACGACCCGAGCGACCGGGTCGTCAGGGGTCCGTCGATGGGCCGGGTGCTGGTCGTCGAGGACAACCCGCTCAACCAGCTGGTGGCTCAAGGCATCGTCACCACTCTGGGATACGCCGTCGACATCGTCGACAACGGTGCAGAGGCGCTGCGGGCGATCCTGCACACCTCGTACGCCGCGGTGCTGATGGACTGCCACATGCCGGTGCTGGACGGTTACGAGGCCACCCGGGAGATCCGGCGTCGAGAAGGTGGTGGTCTCCGGATGCCCATCATCGCGATGACCGCCGGGGCGATGGAGGAGGACCGGCAGCGCTGCGCCCTTGCCGGCATGGACGACTTCGTGTCCAAGCCCGTAGCGCTGGCGGCCGTTCAGGCCGCCCTGGCCCACTGGACCCAACCGAACGGGGCCGCCCCGGACCTACCCGCCCCGGACCCAGTGGAGGTGGGAACCGCAGTGGAGACGTCCGAGCCGGTCTGGGAGGCCGAGCCGCCCCTGGATCTGAACCGGATCGCACAGCTGCGCCAGCTCGGGTCCATGGCGGGCACCGATCTGCTCGGCCGGGTCGTCGCGCTCTTCGCCCGGGACGGGCTCAGCGGGCTCGCCGCCATCCGCGAGTCGGTCGCCGCAGGCTCGCTGGACGCTCTGCACGGGGCCCTGCACAAGCTGAAGGGGACCTCGTCCAACATGGGCGCCAACCGCGTGGCGGCCCTGTGTCGCCAGCTCGAGGAACGGACGCAGCAGGACACCGCCGCGCTCACCGGGGAACACCTCCACCTGCTGGAGATCGAGCTGGACCGCGCCAACAAAGCCATCTGTCGCGCGGTGTGAACCGCATCGGCGAGCGGCATCGGCATGGGGCCCGCCTTCAGTAGCCGACAGCGCCCGGAGGCGCGGCCTCCAGCCAGCTCAGCATGCCGGTCAGGGACTCCGAGCTCATCGCCATGTCCCAGACCTCGACCCGCCCCTGGACGATGCTCTCGACCCGGACGATACGTTGCCCGACGTAGAGGGAGACTGCCTCCACCGGATCGGGTTCGCGGCTGTCGAGCACGTTGATCTCGTTGCGGAGGAAGGTCTTGCGAGGACCGAAGGCGTAGGAGAAGAACCGGAACCACTCGAGATTCTCGTCGTTGTAGCGCGCGACCCCGAGCGCCCACCCCGAGCCGGGCGTCGAGGTACGCAGGCGGAGGCTGCACTCGAAGGTTCCGCCCTGGCGGGCCAGCCATCGCCGCCGAAGCGCCAGTACGACCAGAGGGAGGACCAACAGCAGGACGACGAGGACCGCGACCTCCGTCCCCACGAACCATCCGTGCATGACCTGCCCTTGCCTGCCTCAACGGGCGATTGGTCGAGCTCGCGCCTGCCGCGAGCCGTCAGCTGGCTTTCTGCGCCGCCTTCACCTGAGCTGTGGCCCGGAGGAAGTGCGTGTGCGTCTCGTCGCTGTCGTCGCCACCGTCGATCGCTGCCTCGGCGGCGGCCAGGTCCTTCTCAGCCTGGCTCAGACTGATCTCGTCCGCCATCTTGGCATACTCGCTCAGGATCGATACCCGGCCCCGGGATACCGACATGAAGCCGCCCTCGACCGCGATGATCTCGCGGCTGCCGTCCGGGCAGACGATCTCCACACCGCTGGGGACCAGCACGGCGAGCACCGGAGAGTGGTTGGCCAGGATGCCGATGTCGCCGTCGACGGTCTTGGCGATGATGTTGATGGCCTCACCCGACCACACCACCTCTTCGGCCGAGACGACCTCGACCACCATCGGGTCAGCCACGGCTCACTGCTCCTTCTGGAGCTGCGCCCAGCGCTCTTCGACCATGTCCATGCCGCCGACGTTGAAGAAGGCCTGTTCGGCGATGTGGTCGACGTCGCCGCGACAGATCATCTGGAACGCCTCGATGGTCTGGGTGAGCGGGACCGTCGAGCCCTCGATGTTGGTGAACTTCTCGGCCATGTAGGTGTTCTGGGACAGGAACTGCTGGATCCGCCGGGCCCGGTTGACCACGACCTTGTCCTCCTCGGACAGCTCGTCGACGCCCAGGATGGCGATGATGTCCTGCAACTCCTTGTTGCGCTGCAGGATCTGCTTC
>JBBRYD010000148.1:0-9412 GCA_038238065.1 Propionibacteriales bacterium
ACCTCCGTGGACCTGTCCCGGCTCACCAAGCTCGAGCTCGGCTTCGCCTTGGCGATCGCGGCCGCGGCGGGTGGACTGGTCATCGGACTCGGCCAGGTCGAGCGACGGCGCACGGTTGCCGTCGCGACCGCGTTGGGTGCCAGTGGCAGGCAGGTGCGACGGTTCGGCTCGTCGGAGCCGGCGTACGTGCTGGTGCTCGGAACGACGTGTGGCCTGCTGACCGGATGGGGTCTGTCCTACCTGCTGGTGAAGGTGCTGACCGGCGTCTTCGACCCACCGCCCACACACCTCACACTGCCCTGGCCTTACCTGGCCGCCGTCACGGGCTGCGCAGCTGTCTCGGTCCTGGTGGCGTCTTTCCTGGTCATCGGACGCGCCCGACGCCGGGCTCGCACCCTGCTGCGCGCCATTTAACACCCCTACGCTGATGTCATGGCTGATCTCCTTGTCGTCGAGGACGACGAGAAGATCGGTGGTCTCCTGGTGGCCGCGCTGAGCGCCAACGGCCACACCGTGACCTGGCGGCATGACGGGGCCTCCGCCCTGGCGGCAAGTCGTGACGGGGGCTTCGAGCTGGTGCTCCTCGACCTCGGCCTTCCCGACCTCGACGGGATCGACGTCTGCCGCAGACTGAAGCGAGAGCTGCCCCAGTGCGTCGTCGTCATCCTCACGGCTCGCCGCGAGGAGATGGACGTGATCGAGGGACTGGAGTCCGGCGCGGACGACTACCTGACCAAGCCGTTCCGGATGACCGAGCTGCTCGCCCGCGTCCGCGCACACCTGCGGCGGGCGAGCGCCGGCCAGCTCGTCCAGGGGGTCTACACGAGCGGCGACCTGACCGTGGACCCGGTGGCTCGACGATGCCTGGTTCGCGACCAGGAGGTTGCGCTACGTCCCAAGGAGTTCGACCTGCTGGCCCGGCTCGCGGCCGACCCCGGTCGCGCCGTCACCCGGGAGCAGTTGATGGACGACGTGTGGGACCGCAACTGGTTCGGCTCGACGAAGACCCTCGACGTGCACATCGCTGCGCTGCGACGCCGGCTCGCGGATGCGGCGGACGCGGCTGACCCTCCGGCCACAGTTCCTGCCATCACGACCCTGAGGGGCCACGGTTACCGGCTCGAGTCCTCTGCCGGCCCGGCGACCGACCACTCGTGACGGCTGCACTGACTGTGGCTGGTCAGGTCTCCTCGAGACCGGACCACGGGTCACGGGGTGAGGCCGCGGTCGAACCCTGGGGACAGGACCGGTTGAAGTCGCACCACCCACACAGGCTCGAGACCGCGGGCGGGTACATGGCGTCCGCCTCGGCTGTGTCGACACCGGCCCGGAACCGCGCGTCGAGCTCGGCGATCTCCTCCGCGATCGAGTCGGCCCGCCGGATGTGCCGGGCCAGGCCCTCCTCGGAGTGCTCCCAGGCGAGGACCTCGCCGGTTGGTAGATGGTGCAGCTCCACCCGCCGACACTCCCGGCGCAAGGTGCGGGCAGCCCCGGCGGCGTACACCGCGAGCGCCAGCGACGTGCGTGCGTCGTCGACGGTGAGGACGTGCCGCCCGGTTTTGTAGTCGACGACGACCAACCCCTCGGTCGCCCGGTCGTCGATCCGGTCGACGCGGCCGAAGAGTGCAGCATGGTCGGTCTTCAGCGCGACCGTCCGCTCCACACCGACCGGCTCGTCGGCGGGATCGAGGTCCGCGACGTAGGTCGTCACCATCGCCCGGGCCCGCACCCGGGCCAGCTGACGCTGCGCCTCGTCGCGGAAGCCGTCGTCCAGCCAGGCGTCGTCCAGGAGCTCTCCGCCGCGCTGCACGGTCCGCTGGCCGACGGGGAGCTTCCACCAGTTCGCCAGGGCGGTGTGGACAGCTGCCCCGAGCGAGTTGTGCGCCCAGGGCGGGCCTTTCTGCGGGGTCGGGCGGTCGAGGTAGGTGAAGCGGTATCGACGCGGGCAGTCCAGGTAGGTGGCCAGCCGCGACGGCGCGGCCTGGAGGAGCCGTTTCGGCATGCCGTCGAAGCCCAGCTGAGTGGCACCGGCCGGGTGGCTGCTCATGCCACCACCGAAGGCACGGTGCGCCCGGAGGCGGCGGCGTTGGAGGCGGCCAGGGTGAGCAGCCGGTCGTACTGCTCGTCGCTGGTGGTGTTGCAGCCCAGGTCGTGGTCGATCTTGCCGGCCCCGTGGTTGTCACTGGAGCCGGTCGCAACCAGGTCGAGGCGACCGGCCATCGCCCGCAGCGCCGCGCGGTCCGGAGCGTCGTGGTCCTGGTGGTCCACCTCGATGCCGACCAGCCCGAGCCCACGAAGCTCGTCCAGCGTCTCCTCGTCGAGCACGCGCCGGCTGCCGCGGCCCCAGGGATGCGCGATCACCGCGGCTCCCCCGGCCGCCGTGACGATCCCGACCATGACATCGGTCGCCGGGGCGTACCGCGTCACGTATCCCGGTTGGCCCCAGCCCAGCCAGTCTGTGAACGCCTCGGCCCGGTCGGCCACGACCCCCTTCGTGACGAGGACGTCGGCGATGTGCGGCCGCCCGATCGCCGCAGAGCCACCGACCTGGTCGAGCACTTCCCGCTCGCTGATGTCGACGCCGGCGTTCTGCAGCTGCTCGATCATCGCCGCCAGCCGTCCGGTCCGGCCGGCGAGGATCTTGGTGAGCTCCTCCACCAGCGGGGGGTACGACGGGTCGGGCAGATATGCCAGCAGGTGCACGCCGGAACCGGCAAGCTTCGTCGAGATCTCCATCCCGGCGACCAGTCCCACCCCCACCTCCTGGGCGGCCGCCGCAGCCTCGTCCCAGCCGGCAGCGGAGTCGTGGTCGGTCAGCCCGATCACGTCCAGTCCCGCGTCCCGTGCCGCCACCATCACCTCGGACGGTGCCTGCGTGCCGTCGGAGGCACGCGAGTGGGTGTGGAGGTCGATGAGCACCACGACAGCCTAGGCGCGAGGTTGCGGGGGCCGGGTCACCGGCGCGTCCTCCTGTGCATCGTGCCGGAGCTCCTGGCTGATCCGGCGCTTACGGGTCAGGACCAGATCCGTGACGCCCACCACCAGAGCCGCCCCCACGAACAGCAGCGACACCAGCACGGCCTGCCCGAGCGCATGCCCATAGGCGTCGCCGCGGGCCGCACCGTCCAGCCCTCCGACACCCGACGGGAGCGCGGCGAAGAAGGCGGCTCCGACCACGGCCTGCCCGATCGCGGCCCCGATCCGCTGGGACGTCTGCAGCACTCCACCCGCGGTGCTGCCGGTCACCGGGTCGACGTCGATCAAGGTCAGGGTCTGGTTTGGGGTGATCACCGCACCCGCGCCGGTACCGAGGAGGAACAGCGGCAACGCGAGCGCCAGCGCCGCGTTGTCGCCGGGTTGTTGTCGGGCGACCAGGTCGAGCGCCAGGGCGCCGAGCGCGAACAGCACACACGCCCCGACCAGCAGGGGCCGCCCGATCCGGGTCACGACTCGACCGGCCAGCGGGGCAGCGATCGCGGAGCCCAGCGCGTACGCCGTGATGCCCAGCCCGGACTGAAGTGCCGAGTAGCCGAGACCCAGCTGGTAGTACAGCGCGAGCACGAGCGGCAGCCCGACCATGGCGGAGAAGAACACCACCGCCAGGGCGACCCCCGCGGTGAACGAAGGTTGCCGGAACAGTCTCAGGTCGACGAGCGGGTCCCGGTTCTCGCGGGTCAACTGACCCTCTCGCCGGAAGAACACGACCAGCAGGACGACGGCGGGGATGGCGAGGAGGAACAGTCGGGTGTCACGCAAGGCGTCGTACTCCACGGCCGCGAACAGGACGCAGAAGGTCGCGAGCCCGAGCACGAGCGCACCGAGGACGTCGAGCCGGTGCTGTCCGGTCGCCGGGGCGTCGGGCAGCCAGCGTCGGGCCAGCACGATGACGGCCACGCCGATCGGGATGTTGATGAAGAACACCAGCCGCCACCCGAAGTCCGGCCCGCCCAGCGCAATCACGAGGCCGCCGACCACCGGACCGAGGGCGGTGCCGAGGGCGACGACTGTGCCGATGGCCCCGAACGCCCGACCGCGGTCGCGGCCCTGGAAGAGCTGTTGCACGAGCCCCGACACCTGCGGGTTGATCAGGCCACCTGACAGTCCCTGGAGCACCCGGGCGGCGATCAGGATGCCGGGGTTCGGCGCGAGCCCGGACAGCGCGCTTGTCACGACGAACCCGGCGACGCCGACGATGAACATGAACCGGCGACCATGGTCGTCACCCAGCCGGCCGGCGAGGACCGGCACCAGCCCGAACGCCAACGTGTAGCCGCTGACGACCCACTGCAGCTGCGCCGGGCCGGCGCCGGTTGCGGCGCCGATGGAGGGCAGCGCGACGTTGGTGATGCTGAGGTCGAGCAACGTCATGAACAGCGCGCTACAGCAGACCGCGAGGGCGATCCACCGCCGGCGGTCGGCGGCAAGGTCGGCGGCAGCGGTCACCTGAGCAGGCTACGTCGCGCCGAGCCGCCAGCTTCCGTGCGCCGAGCCGCCAGCTTCCGTGCAGAGGGGGACCCCAAGGCCGCGGAAGGGACCTCACTGACAGGTCGGCGTCAGTCGATGAGGAGGCGCGGGGACAGCTCGCCGACCGGGAGCACAATCAGCTCGGCCCCGAGCTGGCGGGCGTCGACCAGCTGCATCGGCTGGACGACCAGTGCCGCGGACTCGGCCGGGTGCACGACCACCCACAGCCAGCGCCCGGCAGCCTCGCCGGCGTACGCCGCCCGGTCGCGCTCGGCGTCGACCGCCCAGAGCGGGACCGGGCGACCGGCCACCTCGAACCTCGCATGCGGCGGCCCTTCGCCGACTCCTGGGCTCGGGTAGGTCATCGCCAGCCCCGCGAAGTGGCTCCCGACCCCGGCCCCGGCCTCTTCGCACACCAGGACCAGCTCCGCCGGGTCGCCGAACGGGTCGGTCCCGCTCCAGCAGGCCACCGTGGCCGCTCCCCGAGCCTCCCGGTCACCCTGACCCGGGCGACCACCGCCGTACGCGAAGCCCCCGAACGTCCACCCGAACGGCACCGGCCACGGCGTCCAGAGCGGAATCAACAAGCCGTTGATCTCCCCGCCGATCACCGCGGCGAAGGGATCCACGACCGTGAGACGGTCCTTCATGTGCCAACCGTGGTGGAGGTGGCTGTCGCGGTCAAGGTGCGCGCTGCGGCGTACGGTCGTGAGGTGCCTGGTCAGACCCGCGTCCCTTGCGTCGGGGTGGTCGTCTGCGACGACGTCGGACGCTTGCTGGTTGTGCTACGAGGCCGCGCACCGGCAGCCGGGCACTGGTCGATCCCGGGTGGTCGCGTCGAGCCCGGCGAGACGCTGGAGCAGGCGGCGGCCCGCGAAGCGCGGGAGGAGACCGGGCTCGATGTGGTGGTGCACGGGGTTGTCGGAACCGTCGAGCTGGCCGGCATCGACGACGAGGTGTACGCCGTGACCGACTTCGCCGCGACCGTGGAAGGCAACATGGCGGGCCGGGCGGCGGTGGCCGGCGACGACGCAGTCGACGTGCGCTGGGTCAGCCGCGACGAGTTGCGCCAGCTGCCAACCTCACCCGGGCTCCTGGACACCCTCGAGGAGTGGCAGATCTGGCCCTGAATCCTGACGCATCGGGCAGTCCGGCCCGCCGAGACCCGGGATCTCGACAAGCTCGTCAGCGGGACGGCTGGCGAGTCGCCCGCGTCTCGTCGGAGTACCGACCTTCGATCCAGCGCAGCACGCGGTGACCGAGAGCGCTCCAGCTGTGATGGTACCCGAGCATCTCGTAACCGTGGCCACCTGCGTACACGATGAGCTTCTTGCGCTCGGACCGGATCAGCGGTAAGGCCCGTCTGTATGCCGGAATGAAGGCCGGGTCGGTGGGCGAGACGGCCAACAACGTCGGCATCGTGAGGCGGCGAGCATCGCGTTCGAGGTCGGTGCCGACCCAGTCCGGTGGGCCCGACAGATCGGCGACAGCGTCGGCGGAGGCCCGGACAGCAGCGGGCAACGCGACTGCGCCGCCCATCGAGGCACCGACAAGCGTGACCCGGTGGGCATTACGGTCCCGCGCCCAGGCCACAGCGGCCGCGGCCTGCCGCGCCTGGTCGTTGGTGACCTTTGCGGCGCAGCTGGAGTCTCCGTAGCCGCACATGTCAAGGAGCAGCACGTGCACGCCTCGGCCGGACAGCCAGGTGGCGTACGGCCACCAACCGCACAAGCCGTCACGATCAGTCTGGTGAAGCATCACGGCCCAGGTGTGGCCGTGCCCCAGCTCGGCCGCCACCAGCTTCGAGGACCCGACCGGCACCGACCGCGTGTGTCCCGGCCCCGGCTGTCCGATGCAGCGCTCGGCGGCGGTCTCGCGTTCTCCGGAGCCCGGCGTCGACGCCGTCTGGTCCGGGGCCGACGATGACACGTCGGCGGTCGGTGCCGTCGAGGATGGTGATCCTGGCGTCATCGAGGGCTGCGACGGGTTTCCGGCGCAGCCGGTCAGCGCGAAAACGGCCGCGGCTGACAGGAGCCTCAGCGCGGGCCCACTATATGTCAAGATTGACATATGAGTACGCTACCCAGGATCAGCATGCTTGGCTATGCCATCCTCGGCCAGCTGGCGCGGCAACCCCTGACCGGTTACGAGCTCGCCCGACGCATGGGCACACCCGTCGGCTACTTCTGGAGCGCCCGGCACAGCCAGATCTACCCCGCATTGCAGGCGCTCGACGCAGACGGTCTGGTCAGTCATCGTGCTGTTGCTGGTCGCGGTCCGCGAGAGAACAAGCACTACAGGGTGACCGCCGCCGGCCGCCATGCACTCCGCCGCTGGATTTCCTCTCCGCTCCCACCGCCGGCGACCAAGAGCGAGCTGATGCTGCGGGTACGGGCGCTGTGGCTGGTCTCCCACGACGAAGCGGTCTCTCTGCTACGACGTGCTCGTCTTCATCACGTTGACCGGGTGGCCACCTATCTCGCCGAGGAGGAGGCCTTCTCGGCGGAGGACCGAGCCGACGTTGCCGGGCCGGCCTTCTCGGCGTACGCCACACTGCGCTGCGGCATCGGTTCGGAGCAGCAGATGGTGGCTTGGTGCGACTGGCTGCTCGCCGCCCTCGAGGAGCCCGCCGATCAGGAGTCGGCGTTCCACCGGTCGATCGTCGGAGTGCCGCGGTCATAGCTCAAGACGCTGAGCTTGGCGGTGTCCAGCGGCAGGTGCGCGCCGACCGTCACGGGCTGCTGGATCCACCGGGCCGCCAGGGTGCGAAGGACGTGCCCGTGGGCGATGAGGAGAACCCGCCCGCCCTTGGCCCGGCACTTCGCGATCACCCCGTCGACCCGGCCGGCGATCTCGTCGGGTGTCTCACCGTTCGGCGCCCCGTCGGTCCACACCGACCAGCCTGACCGCTCTTGCTGTACCTCGATCCGGGTCCGGCCCTCGTAGTCGCCGTAGTCCCACTCGACCAGGTCGTCCTCGATGTGGAGGTCGGTGACGCCGGCCAGCTCGGCGGTGTGCCGGGCCCGGCGGCGTGGGCTGCACAGGACCAGGTCGAACGGCGTACTCGTGAGCAGTGGTCGCAACGCCACCGCTGCCTTCTCACCGTCGGGGGTCAACGGGAGGTCGGTCGTGCCGGTGTGCTGGCCGGACTTGCTCCATTCGGTCTCGCCGTGCCGGACCAGCCAGACCTCGTCCTCACCCTCGCTCATCTCCGAGACTCTAACCGCCTACCCCGCGGCTGAGGGTTCGCCGCCGAGCTCAGTCCCGCGGCGGTGGCTCGGGGCGACCGGGCTGCTCCCCGCCGCGAGCCTCGAGGTAGCTCCTCGTCGGGACCATGACCGTGCGACGGAAGATGCACACGACCGTCCCGTCCTGGTTGTAGCCGGTCGTCTCGACGTGGACGATACCGCGGTCCTCCTTGCTCGTGCTCTCCCGTTTGTCGAGCACCGTCGTCTCGCCGTAGATCGTGTCGCCATGGAAGGTCGGTGCGACGTGACGCAGCGACTCGACCTCGAGATTGGCGATGGCCTTTCCGGAGACGTCCGGGACGCTCATACCGAGCAGCAGCGAGTAGATGTAGCTGCCCACCACGACGTTCTTCGCGAACTGCGTCGTCTCCTCCGCGTAGTGCGCGTCGAGGTGGAGGGGGTGGTGGTTCATGGTGAGCAGGCAGAAGAGGTGGTCGTCGTACTCAGTGATGGTCTTGCCGGGCCAGTGCTTGTACGTCGCACCGACCTCGAACTCCTCATAGGTTCGGCCGAACTGCATCGTGACTCCTCAAGCTGCCGGCGCGCGTCGTGTGACGGCACGGTCAGGCCATCGTGGCAAAGGCTGGGCGACGGCGCCTTATGGGACTTGTCACACGCCGTCTGCGCCAGTCACTCGGGACCACACCTTCGGCCCGTGGGGCGTCGGGCGGCGTCTACAGTGAGCCGATGCTCCCGGTTCGCCTCGCCCTGGCCGGCTCGCTCTCCCTGCTCGCCCTCGCGGCCTGCTCAGGAGGGGACGGTACGAGCTCAGGCGCGACCCCCGACCAGACCACCACGAGCGCGACGATGGAGACCACCTCCACCGAGGCGACCTCCTCCACCGCCGAGTCGTCGGGCGCCGGTGTCTCCGGCACCGGGTACTCCATCGCGATCCCCGACGGCTGGGAAGACGTCCTGGCGGCCGCTCAGCGGACCAACTCCGCTGCTGACGTAGCGGTCGCCGAACCCCAGCAGCCGGGTGAGTTCCGGACGAACTTCAACACCGTCACGCCCAACCCGATCGACGACAGCGTCACCGACCAACAGCTCGCGGCACAGGCGGCCCGCGAGCTCAAGTCCGTCACCCACACCGCGGTCACTCCTGTCGACGCGCCCGACTTCGACGGGACGCCCGCGCTCGGTCAGACCTCGGAGACCGCGGCCTCCGGGTTCACCGTGACCCTGATCCAGTACATCGTCCGCCACCAGGGCCAGGTCTACGCAACCACGATGACGTTTGACAGCACGAAGGCCGACGACGCCAAGGCCGCACTCGACGACATCGTCGCCAGCTGGACGTGGGACAACAGCTAGAGCTGGTCAGGGGCGAGCTCGATCAGCCGTCGCGCAGCGCGAGCCGGCCGAGCAGGTTCGCCGCGTCCTCGGAGACCTTCGGGTCGCACACCACTTCGTACGACGTGGCGACGACACCGGTGTTGGACGTGAAGTCGCGCTTGCCACCGGTGGCGGCGTACGCCATCCAGCCCGACCCGGCACCGAAGCCGGCGCCGATGGCTGCCGCGAAGAGCAGCACCAGGACGGACACGCCGCTGCCGAACAACAGGAGCAGGGCGCCCATGAAGAGGCCCCAGGTGGCGCCGGTCGCGGCCGTGGCGCCGACAACCTTCTGGCGGGTCAGCCGGCCGGTGACGTCCTCGACCAGCCGCAGGTCGCTGCCGACAATCGAGACGTTCTCCACC
>JBBRYD010000149.1:0-9351 GCA_038238065.1 Propionibacteriales bacterium
CCCGCGCCCACGGTGGCGTTGTCGGGCGAGCTCCAGCACCGGCTTGGGTGAAGCCACCAGAAGCACCCAGGTGGTCAGATAGGCGATCGCGGACTGGGCCGAGGGGCTCAGGTACCAGCTGATCGCGGCCATCAGGACGCCGGCCCCGACCACCACCAAAAATCCGTAGACGTTACGGATCTGCAGCAGCATCAGGGCCAGCAGGATCACGTAGGCCCAGAGCAGGCCAAGGCTCAGCCCCGCGCCCAGCATCAGAGCCGCCGCGATCCCGACCATCGCCGGTCCGAGGTAACCCGCAGCTAGCATGACCACCATCCCGGGACCGGCCGCCCGACCGCGGGACACGGTCAGGCCGGAGGTGTCGGAGTGCAACCGGATGCCCTGGAGTCGGCGTCCGGCCAGCACCGCGGCGAACGCGTGGGCACCTTCGTGGGTGATGGTCACTGCGAGCCGGGTGACCGGCCACAGACTCGGCACCAGGACGAGCGCGAGCGCTGCGACGGCCGTCAGCACCACCATCGACGCCGGCGGGTGAGGCTGCTGCGACGCAGCGCGGCGCCAGATCTCGGAGAGCACGTCCACCCGTCCAGCATGCCTCCTGTGAGGCTCCCGCCGGCCTTCGCGCGCTGGACGGTTGTTCCTGTCGCCAAGTAACTAGCCTTCCCTGCGTGACTCCTGGGACTGAAGTGATGCAGATAACGTGATGGGACCGTTACCCCAGCCTCCCTCCGTTGATGGATACCCCGTCCGACGATGGGGTGCGCAGGGCGGATCGAGACGCTGCAGACCGCGTCCCGTCCTTCTCGACACGCACCATCAACGCAACAGCGGAGGACGACACCGATGACCGATCTGAAATCCCGCGAGAACGTGGAGAGCGCCGCTCGACCACCGATCCTGGACGTGCTGCCGGACGCTTTGCGCCGTCATCCGGATTCCGACCGGTGCTTCTGCCCTCATTGCGAACCGAACCTCAGCGACACCCAGCGCGCGGCTCGGGAGCGAGTTAAGGACGACTGGCGCATCACCCGGATCGCCTGGTGTTTCGCTCACGGGTACCAGTTCCTCGACCTGATCCTGGCTGAGGGTGGCGCTGGCTCGTCCACTGATCGCTCTCACTGACCTCGGCGGACCAGCACCGGGTGGGCGAGGTGAAGGCTGACCCGGCCGGTGAGTTCGACGGCGCGGCGTGGTCGAATCGGGCATGGCTCCCGCATCGGTACCGACGACGACATCCGGGTACGCAGACGTCAACGGCGTCCATCTGTACTACGAAGAGGTGGGTGCAGGGTCCCCGCTGATCCTGCTGCACGGCGGGATGCTGAACATCGAGATCAGCTTCGCTGGTCTCATCCCCGAGCTCAGCACCCATCACCGGGTGATCGCCGTCGAGCTCCAGGGTCACGGTCGCACCGCCGACATCGACCGGCCGATCAGCCCGTCGGCACTGGCCAGCGACGTCGTCGGTCTGCTGGACCATCTCCAGATCGACCGCGCTCACATCCTCGGCCACAGCATGGGTGCGGCCGCGACCCTGGAGCTGGCCGTCTCCTACCCGGACCGGGTCCTCAGCGTTGTCCCGATCTCCGGCTCCGTGCGGGTCGAGGGACTGCATGAGGATCTCACCGACCCGGCCAAGATGGCTACCTCGACGCGAATGCCGACGGGGCAGGACTTCCTGGAGATGCAGGAGACGTACGCACGACTCTCCCCCCACCCCGAGCGGTTCACCGACTTCCTGAACAAGCTGTCCCGGTCCCAGGAGGACCTGCGGGGCTGGTCCGACGAGCAGCTCGCCGGCATCACCGCGCCCACCCTGCTGGTCATCGGGGACCGCGACTTCACCACGGTCGAGCACGCTGCGTTGATGCTGGAGCTCATCCCGGGCTCCCAGCTGGCCGTGCTGCCGGGCACGACGCACATGCAGGCGACGCGTCGACCCGAGCTGCTGCTCCCGATGTTGGCTGCGTTTCTCGACTGACCGCTGACCGCTGACCGCTGACCGCTGACCGCTGACGGCGTGGCGTCGGCGATGGTGCCGCTCGAGGACAACAGCCCCTGGGCTGCGCTCTTGAGCTCGCCGCATGCTGGCGCGTCCATGAAGCTGGGGAGTAGGTTCGGAAATCCATGATTGCCGGTCGAGGGAGCCCATCATGTCCACCAGTGAGAACAAGGAGATCGTCCGCCGCTACTGGGAAGGACGTTTCAACGAGAAGAACTACGACGTGGTGGACGAGTTCCTCCCGCCCGGCCAGGACGTACAGGGACAGAAGGCATGGCTGGATGAGTGCCACGCGGCTTGGAGAGACTTGCACTTGACCCTTGATGAGGTGATCGCCGAAGACGATCTCGTGGCCGTCCACTTCACGTTCGAGGGAACCCATGTAGGCGAATGGAACGGTTTCGCCCCGACCGGCCGGCGGCTCACCACGCATGGCATGGCGCTGAGCCGGTTAGCGGACGGCATGATCGTCAAGGACGACGTCGCCTACGGTGACGATTTCGAGGTCCTCAAGAGACAGACCTCTGCGTAGCTAACGTTTCTTCCCGGGGAACCGGCAAGTGACACCAGCCAGGTCAGAGGGCGCCGGTCGACCAGAGCAGACCGCTGGCGCCGCTCAGCCGCGCGGCGAAGGAGACAGCCTGTTCGTCGGTGAGACCGCTGACGAAGTCGACGATGCCGCGGCCGCGACCCATCCGGGCCACCTCGGCTTCGCTGGTCTTCGCGTCGAGCCACTCGGGGTTCTCCTCGGCCACACGCTCGTAGCCGAAGGTGGCCGCGTTGACCAGGTCGGCCAACCGGCGGGGGGCACGGCTGGCGTCGGTACGGTCGGACAGCCAGGCGTCGAAGCTGATCACCAGGTGCTCCAGGGTCTGAGCTTGTCCTCGCTGGAACATGGCCAGGTCGGGCCGGTCCAGGATGAAGTACTGGTGGACGAACTTGAGGACCGACACCTCGTGCCAGGCGTCAGAGGACAGCACGACAAAGCTGGAGCGGACTCCTGGATCCGGGTCGAGGTTGACCGAGGTGATCAGGTGGGCGATCCAGCGCGAGGAGAAGGCGGAGATGGCGCGGTCGGAGGTCATCGAGCCGTCGTAGGGGACCGCCAGTACCCCGTCGACGAACTCGTCGCCGACGGTCAGCACCGCGTCAGCGAACGTCTCCTCGTCGAACATCCAGTCGTCCTTGGCCAGCAGCCGACGGCGTAACCGTTCCAGCCCGGCCCCGGGCGAGCGGCCCAGCCGGTCGAGCTCGGCGTTGTCGTAGTCCCCGAACAGCCGGCGGTCACCGGCCCAAGCGCGGAACTCACCGGAGACAGGGGAGAACTGCAGCACCCCGGAGCGGTGGAAGTCCTCGACGTCGTGCAACGAGTAGGCGATGTCGTCGGCCAGGTCCATCACCGAGCACTCGAGGGTCTGCCGTCCCGGCGGCAGCTCGGGGAAGGCCGACAATGCGTCGAACATCTCCGCCAGGTCGATCGAGTACGCCGAGAACTTGGCAGCACCCGGCCCCTCGGTGCCGAAGCCGGCGCCGCGTGGCGACACCCGCCAGCTGGTCGGGTGCGGGTCGGGCCGTTGGAAGCGACCCCACGGATACTTCAGCACACCCGCCCTGACGGCTGCGGTGAGGTTGAGGCCCTCATCGCCTGGACCGTGCACCTCCAGCTCGGTCAGGATTCGGAACGTCTGCGCATTGCCCTCGAACCCGTCGATCAGACCGAACCGCTCACGTGCCACCCGGTCCAGCACGCGTTCGCCGAGGTGCCCGAACGGCGGATGGCCCAGGTCGTGAGCCACCGCGGCGGCCTGCACGACCACGTGGTCGAGCCCACCGAGCCGCATCAACCGATCCAGATCCTCGTGGCGTAACAGCTGGACCGCGATCGCTCGGGCCACCGCCGTGACCTTGATGGAGTGGGTCAGCCGGTTGTGCACCACACCGCCCGTCGCGCCCGCGGTGACGACCTGGGTGACCTCGGCCAGCCGCGAGAACGAAGGAGCAAACCTGACCCGCTCCAGGTCGGTGCGGAACCCCGACTCGCCGCCGATCTGGGGAACGGTCGCCTCGGTGCGTGCCCGCCGCAGCCGAGGATCCATAACCGGCAACTTACAAGACAGTGAGCTCTTGCGAGGCCGGGTGCAGACAGCGATGGACTGCTTGAGCTCGGAGATCCGGTCTCAGTAGGCTGCCAGTGTTGACCACCCGAGAAGATGAGGTTGCAGATGAGCGCACCGGTAGATCCGACCACCACGAAGGCGTGGGCGGCCCTGACCGAGCAGCACCGGAGCCTGAAGCCGGACCTCCGGGCTTGGTTCGCGGCGGATCCGGATCGGGCTCATCGGCTGACGTTCACCGCCGGTGACCTCTACGTCGACCTCTCCAAGAACCTGGTCGACGAGTCGGTGCTCGCTTCCCTGATCGACCTGGCCGGCGAGGTCGGCCTGGCTGAGCGTACCGAGGCGATGTTCGCCGGGGAGCACATCAACGTGACCGAGGATCGCGCCGTGCTGCACACCGCCCTGCGCGACCCGGCCACGGTCCAGCTCGAGGTGGACGGGCAAGACGCGATCAGCGACGTGCATGCGGTGCTGGACAAGGTGTACGCATTTGCCGAACAGGTGCGTAGTGGGGGCTGGACCGGCGTCACGGGCAAGGCGATCCAGACCGTGGTCAACATCGGGATCGGCGGCTCCGACCTCGGACCGGTCATGGTCTATGAGTCCCTCATCCCTTACGTGCAGGAAGGTCTGCAGGTCCGCTTCGTCTCCAACATCGACCCGACGGACGTGGCTGAGAAGACCAGGGGGCTGGATCCGGAGACCACCTTGTTCATCGTCGCCTCGAAGACGTTCACCACACTGGAGACCCTGACCAACGCCCGGTTGGCCCGGTCCTGGCTGCTGGCCGCGCTGAAGGCCTCGGGCGCCGTGGACGACACCGAGGAGGCGACCGAGGAGGCCGTGGCCAAGCACTTCGTCGCGGTATCCACCGCGCTCGACAAGGTCGCGGCCTTCGGCATCGACCCGGCCAACGCCTTCGGCTTCTGGGACTGGGTCGGAGGCCGCTACTCGGTGGACTCCGCCATCGGCACCTCGGTCGCCGTGGCCATCGGTCCCGACCAC
The DNA here is from genome assembly GCA_038238065.1 of Propionibacteriales bacterium. GTDB lineage: Bacteria > Actinomycetota > Actinomycetes > Propionibacteriales > Propionibacteriaceae > Microlunatus. Next base: position 5,125 of record JBBRYD010000149.1, read on the forward strand.
TTCAAGGAGTTCCTGGCGGGTTTCCACACCATCGACGAGCACTTCCGGACGACCGATCTGAGCACCAACGTGCCGGCCCTGATGGGTCTGATCAACGTCTGGTACGTCAACTTCTTCGGCTCGCAGACCCACGCGGTGCTTCCGTACGCGCAGTATCTGCACCGCTTCCCGGCCTACCTGCAGCAGCTGACCATGGAGTCCAACGGCAAGAGTGTGCGCTACGACGGCACGCCGGTCACCACCGACACCGGCGAGGTGTTCTGGGGTGAGCCAGGCACCAACGGCCAGCACGCGTTCTACCAGCTGATCCACCAGGGCACCCGGCTGATCCCGGCCGATTTCATCACCGTGGCCACGCCGGCGAACCCGCTGACGGATGGCGACGCCGACGTGCACGAGCTGTTCCTGGCCAACTTCTTCGCCCAGACCGCCGCCTTGGCCTTCGGGAAGACGGCCGACGAGGTGCGCGCCGAAGGGACAGCGGAGGCGATCGTGCCCGCTCGGGTCTTCTCGGGCAACCGACCCACGACCTCGATCATGGCCCCGGCGCTGACCCCGTCGGTGCTGGGCCAGCTCATCGCCCTGTATGAGCACATCACCTTCACCCAGGGTGTGGTGTGGGGTATCGACAGCTTCGACCAGTGGGGGGTGGAGCTGGGCAAGCAACTGGCGCAGGCGATCACCCCGGCGGTCGCCGGTGACGCGGACGCGCTGGCCCAGCAGGACTCCTCGACGCAGTCGCTGATCACCTACTACCAGGAGCACCGCGTGCGCTGATCGCTGCCCGTGGCTCAGAGAACGCAGAACGTCCGCCCGCGCAACCGCGGGCGAACGTTCTGCTCGTGCTGAGTCAGGACTCGATGGCTAGAACTCGGGTCCTTCGGAGCGGAGCTTGTCGACCTCCGACATGGCCTCGCGCAGATCTGCGAGCCAGGAGTCGGCGTGCTCGCCGGTCAGTTTGACCGCCCAGGCCAGAGCCTCGGAGCGTGACCGGGCGACGCCGGCGTCGACGAGCGTGTCGAGAACCTGCCGTTCCGGCTGGCGCAGCCGGGTCATCACGGGTACGGAGATGTGGGTGAACAGGGCCTGGACCTCGCCCAGCTCGGCGCCCCACGAGACCTTGCGGCCGAAGCGCGCCTCGGCCTCCTCGGCGATCTGGATTCGCCTCTCTCGGGTGTCGGCCCGGAAGCGGCTGATCCGACCCTCGGCCGCGGCAGGCTCGGTGCCAGCCTCGGTGCTGACCTCGTCGGCCAGCTTGCCCATCACGGTGATCTCTTCGCGGTCTGCGGTGACGGTGACCTCGGTGAACCAGTCGTCGGGGAGGCGGCCTTCGAACCAGGCCTGTGCGTCATCGGCAGGGGGGACGTCGACGTTCTGCCAACCGCCGGGACGGCCGAAACCTCGGCCACCACCGCGGGGACCGCGTCGACCGGGTCCATGACCCTCGCCGCGACCTTCGTGGCCTTCGCCACCTTCGCGCTCGCCTCGGCGAGCCCGTCCGCGGCCTTCGCCGCGCTCTTCTCCACCTTCGCGGTCGCCCCGGCGGAACCCGGGACCTTCCTCGTGTGAATGCCAGTGCATGAGCATTCCCTTCTGTGTTACAGCAATCCATTGATTACATGATTACAGCGTAGCAGCGTCACGGGACCTAAGCAACGATCGGGCTGACACTGGTAGCCGGAACTCGAGGTGCTACCGGCTGAGGGCCTCGTCGACGCTGGTCTCCCTGGCTCCCAGGATGGGATCGCGCCGGGTCACCAGGTCGATCACCGTCTTCACGCAGGCGAGCTGGTCGCGGACCATGCCGCGACGCCAGGCTCTGGGGTATTGCCGAGCACTCGTGTCGCCCACGCCGTCAGCGTTCAGTCCGAGCCGTCGTGCCGTGCCGACCGCCCGGGGCAGGTGGTAGTCCTGGGTGACCACGATCAGGTCGGCCACGTTGAAGATGCGTTTCGCCCGAGCGCACGAGTCGTATGTGTCGAAGCCGGCATAGTCTGCGACCACTTGGTCGGCGGGCACTCCTGCGTCGATCAGGTAGCGCCGCATCGCGTCTGGCTCGTTGTACTCAGGAGCCATGTTGTCGCCGGACACGAGGATGACGCGCACCGTGCCGGCGGTGAAGAGCCGCTGGGCCACATCAAGCCGCCCGGCCAGGAACGGTGACGGGGTGCCGTCCGGCAGCACCGCAGCGCCCAGGACCAACGCCACGGGCGCCGCGGGGACATCCTGCTCGTGGAAGAGATGACCGCGAGCGCTGCCCCTGACGAACGCGACGCTGCCGGCCACCGCAGCCGCTCCCATCAGGCCGAGTACGCCGACGACCACGACACCGCGGGGCCGGGTCGCCGCCACCACAAACGCCTTCGCCGCTGTCACGTTTCCAGCCTAGACACCGGCGTGTTCAACGGACTGGGTGTCGGGCAGGTGGACGGCACCCGGAGGGCAGATGGCGTCACCAGACCGAGGGCAGGCGGGCCGGAGATTATTGTCAGTGCCGAGATGCAGCATGGGTCCATGGCAGCGACACCAGAAACACCCCACCAACAACAGGCCGACGCGTCGGTCTCCTCGAGCGGTGCACCGACTACGACGCTCCAGCTCGACATCCGCGGGCCCTATCAGCTCGCGGAAGTGGCCATGATGGGCTTCGGCCACCGCGATGAACGTCGGTTCGATGGCGTGATGCGACTGGCCTTTTGTCTGGACGACGACTACGAGAGACAGATCGGGGTCGAGGTCCGGCAGTCCGGCCATCACCTCGAGCTGATCGTGCGGGGGGCCGCGGGCTCATCGGACTTCGACGACGCCGATCGAGCCGCCATCGGGCGCCAGGTCGCGCGGGTGCTGTCGGTCGACCACGACGGCGAGGCCTTCGTCCACATGTGCAGAGCCGATCCGGTGCTGTCTCGGCTGCTCGCGATCGCCCCGGGGTTCCGCCCTGCACTGTTCTACTCGCCGTACGAGGCGGCCGTCTGGTCAGTGATCAGCGCTCGCCGCATCCGGTCCCAGGGCATCGCCCTGCGGTCGCGGATCGCCAGCCAGTTCGGGGCGACGTTCGAGCTCGCGGGGACGCCGACCGGCGCCGTCCCGACTCCGAGTCAGCTGCTGCAGATCGACGTGATTCCGGGGTTACCGTCCGACCGGATCCCCCGGCTGCACGCCGTTGCGGTGGCCGCACAGAAGGGAGAGCTGTCCGCCGGCAGGCTGCTGGAGCTGGAGCCGGCCGAGGCGCTCGAGCGGTTACAGCGGCTGCCCGGCATCGGGCCCTTCTACAGTGCTCTGATCCTGATCCGAGCATGCGGAGCGGCCGACGTGCTACCGATGGACGAGAAGACGGGCCGCGACGTCGTGCGCGAGCTCTACGGCTGGGAACGCAGCCTCAGCGATGCCGAGTTCACCGTCTTCGCCGACCGGTGGCGTCCGTTCCGGACCTGGGCGGTCGTGCTGATGCGGGCCCTGTCTCCACGGCTGGACGCTCCACCGACCACAGCGTCCGCGGCGTCCGCGGCGTCCGCGGAGCCGGGATGACCGTCACCCTTCGGCCGGCGATGCTGGAAGACATCGAGCTGTTCTTCCGGCTCCAGCAGGATCCGGTGGCGGTGCGGATGGCTGCCTTCACGTCAGCGAACCTGTCCGACCGCGAGCTGTTCGAATCACGCTGGCGCCGCGTCCTGAGCGATCCGGGCGTCGGCGTGCGGACCGTGCTGCTCGACGGGGTGGCGATCGGTCAGGTCCTCATCTTTGAGATCAAGGGCAAGCCGGAGGTCAGCTACTGGATCGCCCGCGAACACTGGGGCCGAGGCTGTGCGACCGAGGCCCTCCGGTTGTTGCTGGAGGAGTTCACTTCGCGACCCCTCTACGGTCGAGCGGCCCAGGACAACGCCGGCTCGCTTGCGGTGCTCCGGCACAACGGGTTCACCGTCACCGGCGAAGACGTGGGTCCGGCGGCCGGCCGGGGGGAGATGGTGGCGGAATATGTCTTGACGTTGAGCTGAACGACGAGCGCCGGACTTGGCCGGGTGTGCTCGAATGGGTGAATGCCTGAGGGGGATACGGTCTGGCGCGCCTGCCAGCGCCTCAACGGTGTGCTGGCCGGGCAGACGCTGACGCGCAGCGAGTTCCGGGTCCCGGCCCTCGCCACCACCGACCTGTCAGGGGTGATGGTGCGCGAGGTTGCCTCCCGGGGTAAGCACCAGCTCTTCCGCCTCGACAACGACCACACGATCC
>JBBRYD010000150.1:0-9258 GCA_038238065.1 Propionibacteriales bacterium
CCCAGCAGTCCGATTCGCCGCAGAAAGCGCCCGCCCACCGATGCTGAGATAGCCTGCCGGACAGGCGCAATCAGCGCCTACAAACACTCAGGTGTTGCGTCGACCCCTGGAATCCGCCGTCCCCTGACTGAGATTCACTGCGGGCGGGTCTTATGGGACGGCAGTCAAGCGCATTTTAAATGCCAATGCCCGTCAGCGTCGGAGCCGTCCGTCGGCCACTGCCGTGCGTTCCGCACAGGTGGGTCGGCCACTGCCATGAGTCCCGCACAAGGGTCGTTTGCGCGCACCCCCATTGGGGTCGTCCACTGAACGTGCTCCGCACGACGGTCGGCCACTGGGTGCGTCACGCACGGCGGTCGGCTTGTGCGTGCTCCGGACGATGGTCGTCCACTGAACGTGCTCCGCACGACGGTCGGCTTGCGGACTCCCCCTTTGGAGGCTGCCGTCTCGGCGATTTGGCGGTCATGTAGCTGCTCATTGGTGGCCGTGAGAGCTGCTCGTGTGGCCGTGAGATCTCACGGTCACCACCGGGCAGATGTTCGGTGTCGAGTCGAACCCTGAGGAGGGCCATGTGAAGTCTGACGGCGAGATCATGGAAATTCTTGCTGCCTGTGACCTGGGACTTCCAACTCGGCTAGCGGGACGGCTCGCTGAGCCTCGTCAGCTGGCTTCGATGGTGAGGACGCTGACGGTGACGGCGCCCGGACGGTGTCCGTGGGTGGTGAGGGTGCTCGCGATGCTGGCCTGGATCTGGTGGGTGACGGCGCGCGCCTGATGGGTGGTGCTGGTCGCGATGTTGACGTCGACCTCGGCGCTGCCGGCCCGGATGAGTAGGTGCAGGCCGTCGGTGGGGTCCCTGCGGAGCAGGACCCTGGGGCCGGCGGTGCTGAGGGTCGGCTCGAGCCGAACCACCCCGGGGACGGCGATCACCGCAGCGGCCAGCGCACGGCGCACCTCGACCTGGCTGGAGGGTGGTGTCGAGTCGGCCGCGGAAGCGGGTAGGGCTTCGGCGGTTGGGTCACTCACCGTGGATGTCCTCGACAGTGATGTCGACGGCACGTACGACCATTCCGACCTCCTCCTCGATGGCGACCATCACCTTATGACGGAGCTGCTCACTGACCTCGACGATGGACCGGTCGAAGGCCACACTCATCCGCAGCGACACTCTCACAGCCCCAGGAACGGGCACGGCCGGTCCTCGGTCGGGGGATCCAGCCGCATCGAGACGGTCGGGCGACGACACACCGGACGGCTCGTCGACCGTGGCGCGGCTGGTGTCGGAGACGACGGTGCAGCGCCTGATCTGCACATCGTCGGTGCGGTCGCCGACGCGGCGCACGACGGCGCACACGGCCTGCTCGCTGACCGTGTTGGGGCTGGTCCGGTCGGTCGCGCTGGGCTGGTCGAGGGGAAGCCGACGACCGCGGCGGACCTCGGCGCGGGCCACGGCCAGGATCCGGTCGAGGACGTCCGGTCCGGGGTCACGGTCGGGGCTGGTGGCCTCGCCGTCACGCATGGCGGTGGTGGCGTCGGCGAGGGGGGCGAGGTCGGCGCGAGCGGACCGGCAGAACGGGCACGTCTGTTCGTGCGGGTCGGGGGCCTGGCTGATGTGGGCCCAGACCTGGTCGATGTCGCGTCCGCAGCCGAGTGCGGTGGTGGGGGGTGCTACCGCCATGAGGCCATTCCTTTCGCGAGGTTCTGTCGGGCCCGGGCAAGGCGTCCCCGGACGGTGGCGACGGGTAACCGGGTGGCGTAGGCGATCTCGGTGTAGCTCAACTCGTGCATCTCTCGTAGTACCCAGCATGCGCGTTGCTCGTCGGTCAATGTCTGCAGGACCGTATCGAGACCGGCCAGTTGTGCAGCGTGCACGGCCACGGCCGATGGGTCATCATCACCGGGCTCGCTTGGGCGGGTCGGGTCTGCCGAGACCTCGATGTCGATCGCCACGCCCGACGGGTACGGATGCCGGGTCCGGGTGCGGAGCACGTTGAGACAGCGCCGGGTCGCGATCTGGTAGACCCAGCCGTGAAACACGGCCGGGTCGTTCAGCGTCGGCAGGCGCCGCCAGACCAACACGAACACGTCCTGCACTACGTCCTCGGCATCACCACGGTCGCCGAGCATCCGCTGGGCGAGCCGGAACACCAGACCCTGGTAGGCCCGTACCAACGCCTCGAACGAGACGATGTCACCGTCCTGCGCCCGCCCGACCAGCGTCGACTCGGACGGTACGGCCACGGCTGGACCCGCTTGCAGCTGCTGCTGTGGCGTGTGTGGAGGGCTTTGGTTCACCGGATGAGGAGCTTCTCGGTCTGTTTTGCGGCCCGGCGGATGCCGCCGCGCTCGTCGAGCCAGCCCGCGGGCAGCCCGACGGCGGGTACCTTGCCGAGGACCCGGAAGAGCCTGGGTCCGCGGGGTCTTTCGCCAAGCAGTGACGACAGCCCCCGGAACTCGCGGGCGAGCCGCCACACCGTCCCGGCGGCCCGTCGAGCCGCGGTGCCGAGATCGGCGGCGTCGGGCGTGGCCGGGGCCTGCGCGGCCGCGTCGGCAAGGCTGGCTTCGGCCGCCGCCGGGCCGCGCACATCGACCTCATTCGGGGTGAGGTCGCGGTTGAGGAGGACCTTGGCCAGCAACGGCACCCAACCGGCGGCGTCGCTGAGGACGTGCTCATGTGCGGTCGCGCAGACGGCCAGTCCGGAGGCGGAGGCGCTGAGCCCGGCCCGCAGCGGGATGCGGTCAACCACGGCGCCGGCGAGTCGGGGTGCCAGGCCGGCGCTGATCGTGATCCGGCGGAGCCACCAATCGACACGCTTGCGCTGCGGCAGCTCACCCCACCGGGGAGACGCGGGGGTGGTCTCGCCGAACGTCCGGTCACGGACGGCACCGAGCACCCGCAACAGGACCGGTGCCGTGGGGGGTGGGTCGTCGTCGAGGCCGAGCCAGTGTTGCGGGTCGGTTGGCACCCGGTGCACCAGGCCGGCGTAGCCGGCGAGGATCGTGGTCACGGTCTGGTCCGAGACCGTAGCAGGTCGTGACATCAACCGTTCCGCTTCTTGTTGCGGGACCGGTCCTGGCCGGCGGCGTCGCTATGGTCGTGGGTGACCGCATCCTTGATCCGTTCGGCGAGGCCGGTGGCGGGGTTGTTCGCCACGCCGACGTCGACGAGGGCGTTGTGCCGCGCCCCGGTGAGGGCGGCGTAGGACGCGCCGGCGATGGCCGCGCCGACCAGCGGGGCGAGGATGAACAGCCACACCTGGGTGAGGGCGCCGCCGCCCTCGAAGAAGGCGACGCCGAGGCTGCGGGCGGGGTTCACCGAGGTGTTGGTGACCGGGATGCTGATCAGGTGGATGAGGGTCAGGGCCAGACCGATCGCGAGCGGGCCGAAGCCCTTGGTCGCGCGGTCGTCGGTGGCGCCCAGGATCACGTAGACAAACGCGGCGGTGAGGACGATCTCGGTCAGCAGGGCGGCACCGAGGCCGTAGCCGCCGGGTGACTGGTCGCCGTAACCGTTCGTGGCGAACCCGCTGGCGCGCACCGACGCCGCGGTGGCGCCGGCCTTGCCGGTCGCGATGACGAACAGCACTCCACCGGCCGCGGTCGCCGCGACGATCTGCGTGACCACGTAGGGCACCACCTGGGACCAGGAGATCCGACGCGCGACGGCCAATCCGACGGTGACGGCCGGGTTGAAGTGGCCGCCGGAGACATGGCCGAACGCGTAGGCCCCGGTCAAAACGGTCAGCCCAAACGCCAGGGAGACACCGACGAAACCGATGCCCAGCTGGACACCGTGGTCGTTGAGGAACTCGGCGGCGAGCACGGCGGCACCGCAGCCGCCGAACACGAGCCCGAAGGTGCCCAGGAACTCGGCGCTGAGCTTCGCGCCGAGGCGGGCATCGTCGGTGGTGGAGTCGTCAGGCATGAGAGTCGGGGCTCGTCTCTAAAGAGGATCGACAGATGGTGCGGACCTGCAAGTGTCAGGCGGCGGTCCGGCGGCGGATGAGGCCGTACACGACCAGGACGATGAGGCTGCCCACGACGGCCGTGATGAGGCCCTGGAAGCTGAAGATCTTGCTGTAGCTGACGTTGAACAGCGCTCCGCCGATGAAGCCACCGAGCAGAGCCCCGACGATGCCGAGCAGGATCGTGGTGACCCAGCCGCCGCCCTGGCGGCCTGGGAGGATGGCTTTCGCGATCGCGCCGCCGAGCAGACCGATGACGATGTAGCCGATGATGGTGCCCATGTGCTGGTGCCTTCCGATAGTTTAGATATGGTGCCGGGGTCGTGCAGGTATAGCTTTTACGGTCGTGACGAGACTGGCTGGAGCTACTTCTCCTCGAGGTTGAGGGCGACGCCGAGGGCCATGAAGGTGGGGGCCCAGTGGCCGATGAAGATGCCCCACCGGTCGGACTGGGCCTTGCTGTCGCCGGACTTGTTGCGGCTGATGAACCAGGTGGCGAGTGACAGCCCGATGGAGGCGAACCCGGCGGCGTAGGCGTACTCGCTGCGCATCCCGACCCGCGCGAGCCTGTTCACCACACCGGAACCCGAGGTGGCCGCGGCAGCAACATCGCCGAGCGCGTCGCCGGCTTTGCCTGCGGCCTGCTTGACGTTCGTCGTGGCCTGGTCGACCTTGCCCTCGGCTCGCAGCGAGGTCTCCCCCGTCAGGTCGCCGACGGCGTCCTTGGCCTTGCCGCCGAGTTCGTCGGCCTTATTCTGCACCTGGTCAGCGAAATCACTCATGATGTGTTCTCTTCCTGTCGTGGGGTTGGCTGCGGCGAGCCGTCAGATGGTGATGTGGTCGCTACGGGTCTTGGCTTTGTCGACCTCGAGCTGAACGCCAAGGCGCCGCAGCCTGGTGTTGAGGGCGCCGGCGACGTCGCCGGCGACGTCATTCTGCAGGCTCGCCAGAAGGCGGGGCAGGTCGGTCCGGTCGCTGGCCGTGACCTTGACGGTCAGCTCAGGCTGGCTCGAGGTGCCGCGGAGCACGGCGGAGGCGTTCAGCACGCCGGGCAAGGCCCGGACCTGTTCCTCGACGGCGTCGGTGATCACCGACGGGTCGCAGCGGGTCAGCCCGGTCTCGGCGTCGTCGTGCAGACGGAACGGCTTGGCCTCGTTGCTACGCGGGATCTGCGTGAGCAGCCACGCCAGCCCGAGCAGGCTGATGATGACCGCTACGGCGGCGGTAACCACCACAACCCAGGTCAACGCGAACGCTGACGTGGTCGCTGCCCCGAACAACTGGTTCGTGCGCCCGGGCCTCGACACGCTCAGACCGAGTGCTCGGGCGGCGGGGGGGAGCAGACCGGTGCCGATCAGGAGCACGGCGAGCCCGGCAAGGAGCAGCAGGGTCCCGAGGACGGTGAGCCAGGCCCGATTCAGCCGGGCGGCGGTCTGACGCATCAGATTCCCTTCGTACGGACGGTCGTGCTGACCTTGGGGGCCGGGGACACACCCGCAGCGGCGAACCGCTCGGTGACGCCGGACTGGACACGGCCGCGGATCTCGTCGGCCTGCTCGGAGTCGGTGGTCACGCCCACGCGGACCCGCCGGCCGGACGCGGAGGCGGAGACGCGGTCGACACCGTCGACGGTGTCGGCCTGCGCGGCGGCGAGCCGGGCCAGGCCGCGAGTGGAGATGACGTAGTCGGTCTCGTCGACGTCTCCTCCGGCCGGTGCGGCGAGCTCGACGGTGCGGAACGCGCCGAGCTTGAGCCCGCAGATGAGCAGGACCAGTCCGAGCACGGCCAGGATGACGCCCGTGGTGATAACCGCGGTCGAGCCCCACGAGAGGTTGGCGACGCCACGGGCGGGACCGGTGACGCGGGAATCCCAGGTGCCCGTGACGAGGCGGGCGATCGCGGCTATCGCGGTCAGGACGCCCAACACGAGCAGGACGACGGCGACGATGATGGCCGGGACGACCCGGCTCGGGCGGCGGCGGAGCTGACGCGACCTGGCGTTGCTGCGGCTCATCGCAGGACCTGCTTCCGGTTTTTAGCACGATCAGTCCCAGCGCTACCGCTGAGGCCGTCCGCGCTGACGTGGGGGGTAGTGAGGAAGGTGACGTCGATGTCGACGCGGTGCACCGCGACCCCGGTCAGGTCCTGCACCGTAGAGGTGACGTGGTCACGGATCTGCTGTGCTGCGGTCCGGATGGACCCCGGGTAGGCGATCCCGGCCGCGATGTCGATGTCGGCCGAGTCGCCCGACAGGTCCACGCCGACCTTCGGTCGAGCGTTGGCGTCGGCGTCGGACCCAATGCCGAGCACACCGCCCGAGCGGCCGCGCGAGGCCGTAACCTCACTCGCAGCCTGCCCGGCGATCTTCTCGAACACCTGCTCGGCGATCACCGTGGCCCCCCGAGCCCGTAGCTGCTCGCGGCTCGCTGAGTTGTCCGCCGTGTGCGGAGCAGCACTGAACGCCACACTCGACGGTTCCCACCGAGGCATGGACCGCACCGGCTTCGGAGTCGAGCGCGACATCAGCCGCACCGACCTCGGCGCCAAAGGCACCATCGACCGAACGGCATTGACGCGGGGGGCGGCATCGACCGGACCGGCTTCGACCTGAGGGGCGGCATCGACCGGACCGGCTTTAACACCAGGGGCGGCATCAACATCATCGGCTTCTGGCTCGGAGCCGGAATCAACCGCGGAAGCCTCAACGGCGGGGACGGCATAGACCGCGGCATCGACCCGAGGGTGGTGCTCACTTCTTGGCGGTGGCACGGCCGGCGAGCGCGGCCATGTCGATCTTGCCATCGAGGACCATGCCGATGACCAGTCCGATGGCGCCGAAGAGCAAAACGATGACGAAGCCGCCGAAGGTGCCAAAGGCAGCGGTCAGACCGAGGATCAGCCCGACGAACAAGGCGATGGACGAACGGGACATGAGCAGCCTTTCCAGGCGAGAGAGGTGAAATGTCAAACACACGAAGGGTCGGAGCACGATCTGCGCCGGCCCGGACATTCAGACGTCCGGGCCGACCGATCACCAGCCCAGCCGGGGCGGGCACGCAGCCGGCCCGGGGCAGGACAGCTTAAAAAGATGGACCAGTGGTGCCGCCCGGGCCAGGGTCAGCGCAGCTGGGTGTCGCTACTGCTCGAGGAGGAGTCGTCCTGGTCGTCGTCGGGCAGGTGGACGTCGGTGACGTTCACGTCGACCGAGACGACCTCAAGGCCGGTGCCGAACTCGACCGCGCGGATGACGTTCTCGCGGATCTGGTCGGCCACGTCGACCAGCGAGACACCGTACTGGGCGATAACGGAGACCTCGACGGTGGCCTGGCTCTCGCCCTTCTCGACGCTGACGCCCTGGTCGACACTGGCCTGACCACCACCACCGGTCACGCGCGACGTCAGACCGCTGATCGCGCGGCGTGCGGCGTTGCCCATGGCGTACACGCCCGGAACCTCACGTGCGGCGATGCCAGCGATCTTCGCCACGACCGTGTCGGCGATCACGGTGTCGCCGTGGTCGGTGTGCAGGGCGTCGAGCTGCTTCGGTGCGTTCTTTTGCGCGTCGGCGGCGGCCTTCGCGTCAGTGGCCTTACGCTCCTCGGCGGTCTGCGGGACGACGGACTGAGTCATGCGGTGCTCCTGTGGGATAGACGGTTGCTGTCGAAAGGTAAGACACCCACAACCAGCGATGTGTCACGGTCTCGGCCAAACATTCTTTATCTCAACGGAACTCGAGCTGGCCGTCGGTGGCTAATCAGACGCAGCGTGTAGGCAATGGACGCGCGGTCATCCCCGCCCCAGTTCTGAGTGAGACCCTGACTGAGGAGTGTCGCCACTGCCTCACAACTGATCACAGCGAAAGCGTCTCACGACGCTGCCGTGTCAATACCTCGCATGACGTTGGTGCTGCGAGCTCCGCACGACGTTGGTCTACTGCGTGCGTCCCGCACGACCTTCCCTCTGCGGGCGTCCCGCCCGGCGTTATGCGAAGAAACGGAGCCTGCCGGTCAGGGCCGGTAGATCAGGCAGTGGTCCTGTGTGAACCAACTTTGAGGCTGGTCCCACTCGATGACGATCTTGTGATGGAAGGCCTCGACGAGATTGTTCAATGAACAGGTTGCTCACAATCCGCGCTCGAGCAGCCACTGGGTAACGTCGGCGTGCCGCTGGTTGAGGTTTGTGCCGGTGTACCGGCCCTGATGGCGGTCGCCGACGATGCGGCCGTCGACCATGTAGACCACGCGATCGGTGCGGGCGGCGACCTTGGCGTCGTGGGTGACCAGCATGATAGTGGTGCCTTGGGCGTTGAGCTCGCCGAGGATGTCCATGATCTCTGACGCTGCGGTGGAGTCGAGCGCACCGGTTGGTTCGTCGCCCAGCAGGATCGCTGGCTGGTTGATCAGGGCCCGACAGATTCCGACCCGCTGCAGCTGGCCGCCGGAGGCTTCGGAGACGCGACTGGCTTGCCAGCGGCCACGGACGGCGCATCCAGCCGGGTGACGAGCGGCCTGGCGACCCGATCTTCATCGACTCCTACCTCGGACCAAATCGCATCGGCCACGTCGTCATCGTGCTAAGCCCACCAGATCGTTCAACCGTCGAAGCAGCCAGTAGCAGGATCGGAATAGTCATTGGTCGCTACTCCGCTAGCAGTCACGCGATCTTCGAAATCTGGCGCCCGAGAGGGTGATGACCACCCTGATAAAGACTGAGCCGCCACAAAAGCTGAGCGGGCCTCCTGGTGTACGCCGCCGTCGAAAATTGACCGTCCAAGACGATCCAACTTCTGACTTGATGTTGGAAGCGAGGTCACTTCTATCGGGGGTCTGCTGTGCGTAGAGAGGCTGATCCTTATCCGTGGAGTTGGGAACTACCGGCCGTCTGTCTCGCGGTCGTCGTCTGCGTTGCGCTTGCCGCCCTGCATGCTGGCCGTTCCTTCGCGTTTGCTGTCGCTGGACGTGGTTGGGTCTGGCCAGCCCCGGATCAGTTGCTGTCCTCGGTGCCGCGGCTGCTCGCCGGTCAAACGACCTCTGGCCTTGGCGCTGCGGTCGCACCGGTGGCTCCGTCTCTGGTCGCTGCGGGGATCGCTGCGACGGAACTGCTCGCGTTCAGCGGGCTTGGCCTCCTCGCCTGGCAGCTGTTGGTCCGCGTTGGTCCCAGCGCGGTCAGGGGAGTGGCCTCGTCAGCAGAGGTGAACCGTTTGCTTGGCCGGTCGCGCCTGTCGCGAGCGCGGAAGGTGGTGCGCCCCGACCTCTGCGCGCCTCCTGAGCGGGAGCTGAGCGGCGACGGTGCC
>JBBRYD010000151.1:0-9256 GCA_038238065.1 Propionibacteriales bacterium
CCATCGGCTTGATCGCTCGCTGACCCATGGCGGTGTCGAACACCTCGTAGTGCTCCGGCTTCAGGCCAGGAGCATCGATGACGTGACCATGCTCGGCGATGAACTCGACGATGGCCTCAGCCGTCTCGTCGGCGTAGCCCAGGCACTTCAGTGCCCGCGGGATGGTCTGGTTGACGATCTGCATCGAGCCGCCGCCGACCAGCTTCTTGAACTTGACCAGCGAGAAGTCCGGTTCGATCCCGGTGGTGTCGCAGTCCATCATGAAGCCGATGGTGCCGGTGGGCGCCAGAACGGAGGCCTGCGCGTTGCGGTAGCCGTTGGTCTCGCCCAGCTTGACGACCTGGTCCCAGGCCCTGGTGGCCAGCCGCTGCACCGAGCTGTCGAACGACGACACGGTGCGCAGTGAGTCGTTGGCGGCCTGATGCTTGCGCATCACCCTCTTGTGCGCCTCGGTGTTTCGGGCGTACCCCTGGTACGGCCCGACGATGGCGGCCAGCTCGGCCGAGCGGCGGTACGAGGTCGCCGTCATCAGCGAGGTGACCGCGGCGGCGAGCGCCCGGCCGCCGTCGGAGTCGTAGCCCCGGCCGGTGGCCATCAGCAGCGCGCCGAGGTTGGCGTACCCGATGCCGAGCTGACGGTAGTCGCGAGTGGTCTGGCCGATCGCCTCGGTCGGGAAGTCGGCGAAGCAGATCGAGATGTCCATCGCCGTGATGATCAGCTCGACAGCCTTGACGAACAGCTCGGCGTCGAAGGTGTCATCGTCACGCAGGAACTTGAGCAGGTTGAGGCTGGCCAGGTTGCACGAGGAGTTGTCCAGGCTCATGTACTCCGAGCAGGGGTTGGACGCGGTGATGCGGCCGGTCTCAGGGTTGGTGTGCCAGTCGTTGATCGTGTCGTCGTACTGGATGCCGGGGTCGGCGCAGGCCCAGGCCGCCTGAGCCACTTTGCCCCACAGCTCCCGGGCGTCGACGGTCTCGATCACCGCGTTGTCGGTCCGCGCGCGAAGCCCGAAGGGCTGACCCTCCTCCACCGCCCGCATGAACTCGTCGGTCACCCGGACGGAGTTGTTCGCGTTCTGGTACTGCACCGAGGTGATGTCCTTGCCACCCAGGTCCATGTCGAAGCCGGCGTCACGCAGGGCGCGGATCTTGTTCTCCTCCAGCGCCTTGGTCTCGACGAACTCCTCGATGTCGGGATGGTCGATGTCCAGCACCACCATCTTGGCCGCCCGCCGGGTGGCCCCGCCGGACTTGATGGTGCCGGCGCTGGCGTCCGCGCCGCGCATGAAGGAAACCGGGCCGGACGCGGTGCCGCCGGAGCTCAGCAGCTCCTTGGAGGAGCGGATTCGCGACAGGTTCAGGCCCGCGCCGGAACCGCCCTTGAAAATGAAGCCCTCTTCGCGGTACCAGTTGAGGATCGAGTCCATCGAGTCGTCGACGGACAGGATGAAGCACGCACTGACCTGCTGCGGCGACTTGGTGCCCACGTTGAACCACACCGGCGAGTTGAAGGAGAAGTACTGGTGCAGCAGCATCCAGGTCAGCTCGTGCTCGAAGATGGTGGCCGTCTCGGAGGAGTCGAAGTATCCGTACTCCTCGCCGGCCTGGCGGTAGGTGAGCACCACCCGGTCGATGAGCTGTTTCAGGCCCTGCTCGCGCGCCGCCGTGCCCAGCGCGCCCCGGAAGTACTTGGTGGTCACGATGGTGGACGCGTTGACGCTCCAGAAATCGGGGAACTCGACGTTCTTCTGCTCGAAGACGGCCTCACCGGTCTTCCAGTTGGTCTGCACCACGTCACGGCGTTCCCAGGTCACCTCGTCGTACGGGTGGACGCCGGCCGTCGTGAACACACGGTCGATCGTCAAGGGTGTCGACGACGACCGCGTCGACTTGTCGGCCCCCGAGGCCTTCTTGGACTCGGTACGCCCATTCGCCGAACGGGTGGTTTCGCTCATGGTCTGCCTTTCGTCGACCTCGCCGGTTGGGCGTCTGAAGGTCGGGTCTGGAGTGGTGGTGGTGTTCGTCGAACTGGATCCGGGGCAAAGCACACGCGAGCCTTCCCCTGCAGCGCGCGCCCTGCCCCGGGGATCTGGGGAGCCGCTAGGGGCTCTGACTGTGCGCCGGGCCGGGCCGGCCCGAGCTCAGCTTGTGGGGGGTGAACCTGCCGACCTTCCGGTTGTCGTGCGCCTCGTTCGGGATCAGCGGCTCGATGCCCAGCGGCTCCTGCTCGACCCGCAGCAGCGCGATCTCCGCCTCGAAGTCGTCCACCGACTCGTACTGCCGGTAGACGCTGGCGAAGCGCAGATAGGCCACTTGGTCGAGATCGCGGAGCGGGCCGAGGATCGCGACCCCGACCTCGTCGGCCGGCACCTCGGGCTGACCGGAGGCGCGGAGCGACTCCTCCACGAGCTGGCCGAGGCGCGCGAGCTGGTCCTCGCCCACGGGGCGGCCCTTGCACGCCTTGCGAACGCCGCTGATCACCTTGTCCCGCACGAACGGCTCGACCACTCCGCTGCGCTTGACCACCACGAGCTGCATCTGCTCCATCGTGGTGAACCGACGCTCACAGGCCGGGCACTGACGCCGACGACGGATACTGCCCCCGTCTTCGGCGACGCGGGAGTCGAGCACTTTGGAGTCGGTGTTGCGGCAGTAAGGGCAGAACATCCCAACTCCTTTCGTGGCTCCTGCGTTGCCCGCCCCCGGCCAACCGTGGGGATGAACCTGGGGATAAGGCTGTGACTTGCTTGTGGATTGCTGTGGGAAACCGACCACTACCTGTGGAGGAATGACACCCTTGTAACTACTAGATGTAGATACCGTACGTCGCGGAGGCAGCAACTGCAAGAGCGCATGGCCGTCAGTGCGAAGTTCTTTTCCACCAGCCTGACGGAGCCCGCTGACAGTCCTTGGCCGACATCGTGGCGCAGGGTCAGAGCAGGTTGCGCAGCACCGTGTAGAGCACACTTGCGCCGAGGCCCAGCACCAACCACCGGGTCGGGTGGACCCGGCTCAGTGGCTCCGCCCACCGCTGGGGCAGCCGCAGCGGCGGCCCGCCGAGCAGCTCGACACTCCAGAGCACACCCACCACGGCGAGCGCCAGCAGACCGACCAGCACCACAGGGTTGTCGGCGAACGCGGCCGAGAGGTCGAGGTGCAGCAGCGCGCTGCCCAACCGCGTGGCACCGCAGAGCGGGCACTGCCAGCCGGTGAGGCTCCTGAGCGGACAGGGCAGACCGAGTCCAGTCCCCGCGTAGAGGGCGCTGAGACCGAGGCCGTAGGCGAAGAACGCTCCGAGGAACACCAGACCACGTCGAGCGGAGTGCTCGGGAGCGCGATAAGCGGTGTTCACCCCCCTATTCTGCCCGGAAGCAGGTCGTCTGGACCCTGCGAGGACCTAGACTCAGCCCTTGTCCACCTCTCAGGAAGACGCTGATGACCGATCAGAACCCACCGGCCCCCCGCTCGCCCGAGGGCTCAGATCCACAACAGCCCGCGGTCTCGCAGGACCCGTACACGGGGTACGACCAACCGACCTACGCACCACCGACGTACGGCCAACCGGCACCGGGCCAGCCGGGTGACCAGCAGGCGTACGGCGGGTACCCGCAGTCGGGCTACGGGCAGCAGCCCGACGCGCAGCCGACGTTCGGTCAGGGTGGGTACGACCAGCAGTACGGCCAGCCCGCCTACGGTCAGCCCGCCTACGGTCAGCAGTACGGACAGCCGGGGTACGGCGGCCCGGGTTTCGGTCAGACGATCGCCATCCGCAACGACTACGCGAGCTGGGGCAAGCGGGTCGGTGGCTACCTGATCGACCTGGCGCCCAGCCTGGTGGGTCAGATCATCTTCTTCATCGGTTACGGCATCTGGATCACGCACCTGGCCAACGGGTCGGTCGGCTCGCAGTCGAGCGCGGGTGTCGTGCCCATGGTGATCGGTTTCATCGTGCTGCTCGCCGCCTTCGGTTGGCAGATCTACAACCGGTGGATCATCGGCGGTCGCACCGGGCAGTCCCTGGGCCGGCGGGTCATGAAGATCGTGCTGATCAGCGTGGAGACCGCTCAGCCGATCGGTCCGCTGAACGCCTTCCTGCGCGATCTGGTCCACATCCTCGACGGAGTTGCCTACATCGGGTTCCTGTGGCCGCTGTGGGACGAGAAGAAGCAGACCTTCTCCGACAAGATCATGCGCACGGCGGTCATCGAGCGACCGCAGGCTGGACCCTCGCCGGTCGGCTGAGCGCTACCGTGACTCAGCCAGGCACCATTGCCATCACCGGAGCTTCCGGAGCCGTCGGCTCGCGAGTCGCACACGGTCTCGCTGGGCGGGCACCCCTGGTGCTGATCACCCGTGACGCCCAGCGAGCTCCTGTCATCGAGGGAGCCGACGTTCGGCTGGCGGCCGGATACGACGACGGTGTCGCCATGGCGACGGCGTTTCGCGGGTGCCAGACTGCGCTCCTGGTCAGTGGGCGCGAGTCGGCGGTCCGGAGGTCCGAGCACTCATCGGCGGTTCGCGCCGCGGTGGAGGCCGGCGTCGAGCGCATCGTCTACCTGTCCTTCCAGGGTGCCAGCGAGGACTGCACGTTCACCTTCGGCCGGGACCACTGGCATACCGAGCAGCTCATCCGCTCAACGCCGATGGGCTTCACCTTTCTCCGGGACTCGTTCTATCTGGCCGCTCTGGTGGCCATGTGCGGCACCGATGGAGTGATCCGCGGACCAGCCGGCAACGGAGCCGTCGCCGCCGTCGACCACGACGACGTTGCTGCGGTAGCGGTGACGGCGCTGCTGGGCGCCTGTGCCGGCGAGACCTGGGACGTGACCGGACCGGAACCCATCACCCTGGCCGCCGTCGCCCGCCTGCTGGGCGAGGCGTCGGGTCGCCGCGTGAGCTACGTGGACGAGACCGAAGCCGAGGCTTATGCCTCGCGTGGGACCTACGGGGCGCCCCTCTTCGAGGTCCAGGGATGGGTTTCCTCGTACCAGGCCATCGCCGCGGGCGACGTCGCCGGGGTCAGTGACACCGTCGAACGCGTCACGGGTCGCCGGGCCATCAACTTCGCCACCTTCCTGCAGCAGCATCCCGAGTCTTACGCCCAGCTGAGCGGCGCGCAGCCCCGGAGCGGTCAGGGCTGAGCGGCGTATGCCGGTGGCAGCGGCTGGTAGCTGTCGCTGGTCACGCGCAACGCCGTCAGGCCGACGACAGTCACGGCCGCGAGCACGATCATCGCTGTGGCGACCAGGATGACCGCGATTCCTCGGTCGGTGATCGAGGTCCGGATCCGGACCGGGGCCTGGGCGGGGAGTGAGGCGGCGGTGGGACTCGCGGTGTCGCCGAGGCAGGCGTGCCCGGCCACCGGCGTCGTCGGGTTCAGCGAAGGAGCGGCCAGTGGCCGAGCCGGCCTGGCGCGAGGTGCCAGGCTGCGCCCGGAACGCCCCGCTGGACGCAGTCGCGCGGGCTGACGGCGGACCGGGCGACCGAGGTCGCGCTCCGAGGAAGCGGCCTCCGTCTTCGGTGCTGAGAGTGTCGCGGCGCTCATGGGTTACTCCTCTGAGTCACATCGAACGGGTGTTCGAAGAACGTATGTTTGATTATTGCCTGATCGGCGATCATTTGTCCACCACGTGTCGCACGTGTGTTCGACAGGACCCCGACGAGAACACTCAATCACCCGCCACTGACAGTTCTCCGCGGCACGAAGATCTGTTCGAAACGCCTCGCGACACGCATCGAACAGGTGTTTGATTTTGTCAGCGGTCTTCTCTAACGTCAGACCTATGGCAGACAGTGACCGCACCAGACCCCCTACTTCCAAGCGACGTGGTCGTCCACGCGCCGCCGATGTCGCCGCCCTGATGGGTGAAGCCGCGTCAGTCAGCTCCTTGCCGGACGGTCCGGCCGACTCCGACGGGTTGACGCCGCGTCAACGACGCATCCTCGAGGTCATCCGCGATGCCGTCGAGCACCGGGGCTATCCACCCAGCATCCGCGAGATGGGCGAGGCGGTGGGTCTGGCCAGCAGCTCGAGTGTGGCCCACCAGCTGAAGATGCTCGAGCACAAGGGCTTCCTGCGCCGCGACCCGAATCGCCCGCGCGCCCTGGAGGTGCTGCTACCGGGCCCCGGGTCGGCCGTGGCCACACCCGCCCAGGTCGTCGAACCGGTCATCGCCCATCCGGCGGCGGTCACCGCGCCGCAGGCCGGCTACGACGAGACCGGGATGGGGGACGCCTACCCGGCGCCTGTCCACGTTCCCGTGATCGGGCGCATCGCGGCGGGCGGTCCGATCCTCGCCGAGGAGCACGTGGAGGACGTGTTCGCGCTGCCGAGACAGCTGGTCGGTGAGGGCACCATGTTCTTGCTGGAGGTGCAGGGCGACTCGATGATCGACGCCGCCATCTGCAGCGGTGACTGGGTGGTCGTCCGCCAGCAGCAGACCGCCGACAACGGCGACATCGTGGCTGCGTTGCTCGACACCGAGGCCACGGTGAAAACCTTCAAGCGCACCGGCGACCAGGTGTGGCTGCTGCCGCACAACCCGGCGTACGAGCCCATCGACGGCAACCACGCCTCCATCCTGGGCAAGGTGGTCGCGGTCCTGCGCCGGCTCTAGGTGGGCGGCGGACCTACAGCATGCTCGGCTCGGAGGCGAGCATCTCGTTCGAGAACCGGGCCACCGCGCGGAGCTTGTTGGCGACGTCGAGCGCGGCCACCTTGTAGGCCTCGGACAGCGTCGGGTAGTTGAACACGGTGTCGACGAGGTAGTCCACCGTGCCGCCGCAGCCCATGACGGCCTGTCCGATGTGCACCAGCTCGGTCGCGTTGGTGCCGAAGACGTGGACACCGAGGATCTCACGGGTCTCGGTGTGCACGATCAGCTTGAGCATCCCGTAGGAGTCGCCGACGATCTGCCCGCGGGCGAGCTCCCGGTAGCGGGAGATGCCGACCTCGAACGGGACCGCCTCCCCCGTGAGCTCCGCCTCCACCTTGCCGACGAACGAGATCTCCGGGATCGTGTAGATCCCGATGGGCTGCAGACCGTGCAACTCGTGGGCCGGCTCGTCGAAGGCGTGCGATGCGGCCAGCCGACCCTGGTCCATCGAGGTCGCGGCGAGAGCAGGAAACCCGATGACGTCGCCGACCGCGTAGATGTGTCCCACCCGGGTCGCGTAGTTCTCGTCGACCACGAGCCGACCGCGATTGTCTGCGTCCAGACCGGCCAGGTCCAGGTTGAGTCGGTCGGTGTTGCCCTGACGTCCGGCGGAATACATGACGACCTCTGCGGCGATGCGTTTGCCGGACGCCAGCGTGGTGATGGTTCCCCGGCCGGAGCTCTCCACCGAGGCCACCTCCTCGCCGAAGCGGAAGGACACCGACAGGTCGCGTAGGTGGAACTTCAACGACTCGATGATCTCCGGGTCGCAGAAGTCGAGCATCTGCGGGCGCTTCTCGACCAGCGTGACGCGGGTGCCGAGCGCTGCGAACATGGAAGCGTACTCCACGCCGATGACCCCGGCGCCCACCACGATCATGGAGTCGGGCACCTTGTCCAACGTCAGGATCTGGTCCGAGTCGAGCACCCGGTCGCCGTCGAACTCGACGTGATCGGGCCGCGCCGGCGTGGTGCCGGTGGCGATCACGATCTTGTCGGCGGTGAAGGTGCGGTGCACCTGGGACCCTTCGATGTCCACCGACAGGGTGTGGGGATCGATGAAGCTGGCCATACCTGGGATCAGCTCGATGTGGTTGCGGAGGAGCTGGGCACGGATGACCTCGGTCTCGCGACCGATGACGTGCTGCAGCCTGGCCAGGAGGTCGGAGATGGTGATCTCGTCCTTGACCCGGTAGCTGGCGCCGTAGATCTCGCGCATGGCCATGCCGGTCAGATACATCACCGCTTCCCGCAGTGTCTTGGACGGGATGGTCCCGGTGTTGACGCACACGCCACCGACCATGCTCCTGCTGTCGATCACGCAGACCTTGCGACCGAGCTTGGCGGCCATGATCGCTGCCTTCTGGCCGCCCGGCCCGGACCCGATCACGGCCAGGTCGAAGTCGTATGTGTGTTCCATGACGTTCAGCGTGACAGAGGTTCGTTCCGCCGAACAGCCTTGGTGACCAGCGAGTTCGGGCCATCGTCGGTTGGCCGGCGGACCATCGACGGTCGGCTCACGTCTGGCCCGATAGTCGGCGCAGGGCGCCGATCACCATCTCCCGGTCAGTGGTGGGCCACATGTCCGGCATCGACGACTTCAGATAGCTGCCGTACCGCGCGTTGACCAGGCGGGGATCCAGCACCGCGACGACACCCTTGTCGCTGGTCCTCCGGATCAGCCGACCCGCTCCCTGAGCCAGCAGCAGCGCGGCCTGAGCGGCCGCGACAGCCATGAACCCGTTTCCTCCGGCCTCGGCCACCGCTCGCTGACGCGCCAGGGTGAGTGGTTCGTCCGGCCGGGGGAAGGGGATCCGGTCGATGATCACCAGCTGGCAGGTGGCGCCCGGCACATCGACGCCCTGCCAGAGCGACAAGGTGCCGAACAGGCAGGTGGCCTCGTCGTCGACGAAACGCCGCGTCAGCTCCGACAGCTGGGCGTCGCCCTGGCACAAGATGGTCATCTTCGGCAGCTGCTTGCGCACGTGCACAGCCGCGGCCTCGGCTGCTCGACGCGAGGAGAACAAGCCCAGAGTCCGTCCGCCGGAGGCCCAGACCAGCTCGGCGATCTCGGCCTTCGCCGCCTCCGACAGCCCGTCACGTCCCGGTGCTGGCATGCTGCGAGCCACGTAGAGGATGCCCTGTCGGCGATAGTCGAACGGCGAGCCCACATCGAGCCCACGCCAGGGCAGCGGGCGGTTGTCGTCGTCCTCCGCCGGCCCGACCGGGTCGAAGACCACCTCGTCAGCACGTTCGCTCGGTCGCAGCCCGACCGACGCGGCCACGGAGTCGAAGTCCCCACCCAGCTTGAGGGTGGCCGACGTCAGCACCGTCGTCCGCTCACCGAACACGGCTCGGCGCATCAGCCCCGCGACCGACAGCGGAGCCACCCGAGCCTCTCGGCCCGACCGCTCGCGTTCGCTCACCCAGACCACGTCCGAGGTGTGCAGAGCAGCCATCCGCTCGGCGACATCGAACACCTCCTTGATCGCCGCCGCGGTCTGACGTTTCTCCGGTTCCTGCCTCTCGTCGGAGCCGCTGAGCGCGCTGATCGCCTGCCGGGTCGCGTTACGCACCACCCCACAGGCGGCGACGAACGCC
>JBBRYD010000152.1:0-9192 GCA_038238065.1 Propionibacteriales bacterium
AGCTGCGCGCCGGTCAGGTCGGCATCGGTGAGGATGGTGTTGCGCAACCGGGTGTTCGAGAGGTCGCAGCCGCGCAGGCTGGCCCTGGTGAGGTCGGCCTCGGACAGATCCGCCTCACGGAGGTCGACCCCGGTCAGGTCGATCTTGGTGAGATCGGCACCGCGCAGCGCTACCCCGCGCCAGACCCCACCACGCACGGTCACCGGGGCGAACGTGCACTCCACAAAGGTGCTGCCCGACAGCTTGCACCCGGTCAGCGTGGCGGTGAAGAAGGAGGTACGCCGGAACTCGCACACGATGAAGGCGGAACTTTCGTGCTCGGAGGCGTTGAACCTCGACGACGAGAAGGTGCACCGGTCGAATATGGCGCTCCGCGTCCGGACCTCGCTCAGGTCGACGTCGGAGAAGTCGCACTCGGTGAACACCGCGTTACCCAGGTCGGCGCCGCCGAAGTCGTCACCGCGGAACTGGACCTGCTCATACGTCCCGGCCGGTGCCGGGCGCGGCGGGCTCAGGGCCGCCCCGCCCGTTCCGCACCGGCACCGGTCAGGGACCGCACCGACAGCTCGTCGTAGCGCGTGGCACTGCTGGTGTCCTTGCTGAGCAGCGTGCCGATGACGCCGCAGGCGAAGCCGATCGGGATCGAGATCAGACCGGGGTTGCGCAGCGGGAACCAGGCGAAGTCTGACCCGGGGATCAGCGACGTCGGCGTGCCGGAGACGACCGGGGAGAAGAAGACCAGACCCACGGCCGCGATCAGGCCGCCGTAGATGCTGCACACCGCGCCCAGGGTGTTGAACCGTCGCCAGAACAGGTTGAACAGCAGTGCCGGCAGGTTCGCAGAAGCCGCCACGGCGAAGGCGAGTGCCACCAGAAACGCGATGTTGAGCTTCTGCGCCGGGATGGCCAGGGCGATGGCGATGGCCCCGATGACCAGTGCGGCTATCCGCACCACGATCAGTTCGCTGCGCTCGCTGGCGCGACCCTTCATGATCACGTTGGCGAAGATGTCGTGGGCCATCGAGGAGGCCGAGGTGAGGGTCAGCCCGGCCACCACCGCGAGGATGGTCGCGAAGGCCACGGCGGAGATGAGGGCCAGCAGGATCGCTCCGCCCAGCGTGTCGCTTCCACCGCCGACCGCCTGAGCGAGCAGCGGCGACGCGGCGTTGCCGGCCGACGTGGCGATCTGGCTGGCCTTGCCGGTGTCGACCAGAGCGGCCGCCCCGAAGCCGAGCACCAGGGTCATCAGGTAGAAGGTGCCGATCAGCCCGATGGCCCACAGCACCGACTTGCGCGCCGACTTCGCGGTGGGCGTGGTGTAGAAGCGGATCAGGATGTGAGGCAGCCCGGCCGTGCCCAGCACCAGGGCCAGACCCAGCGACAGGAAGTCGAACTTGCCGACCAGGTCCTTGCCGTAGAGCTGCCCCGGTTGTAGGAAAGCCTCGCCCTTGCCGGACTTCGCAGCGGCCGCGCCGAGCAGGTCGGACAGGTTGAAGTTGAACTTCATCAAGACCAGGATCGTGATCAGCAGGGTGCCGATCATCAGCAGCACGGCCTTGACGATCTGCACCCAGGTGGTGCCCTTCATTCCGCCGAGCGTCACATAGACGATCATCAAGATCCCGACCCCGATGATGACGAGGTTCTTCACCGCAGGGGTATTGACGTCGAGCAGAAGTCCGACGAGGCTGCCGGCGCCGACCATCTGGGCCAGCAGGTAGAAGATCGACACCACGATGGTGGAGGTGGCCGCGGCGCTGCGCACGGGTGCCTGACGCATCCGGTAGGCCAGCTGGTCGGCCATGGTGAACTTCCCCGAGTTGCGCATCAGCTCCGCGACCAGCAGCAGCGCGACCAGCCAGGCCACCAGGAACCCGATCGAATAGAGGAAGCCGTCGTAGCCGTAGAGCGCGATGGAGCCGGAGATGCCCAGGAACGAGGCGGCGGACATGTAGTCGCCGCCGATGGCGAGCCCGTTCTGCAGACCGGAGAAGGAGCGGCCACCCGCGTAGTAGTCAGCGGCCGTCTTGTTCTGGCGCGAAGCCCAGAAGGTGATGTAGAGCGTCAGCGCGACCACGGCGAGGAACAGACCGATGGTCAGCCACCGGTTGTTGCCGGTGGCCAGCGGATGCAGGCCGAGGGGGATCAGCAGCGCGATCATCGGCCGGTCTCCCGGTCGAGCTTGCTTCGGTTCGTCTCCACGTCGAACTCGTCGTGCAGCTTGGTCGCCAGCGGGTCGAGGGAGCGGTTCGCGTGCCGGGCGTAGAAGGAGGCGATGGCGAAGGTCGACACGAACTGCAGCAGACCGAACACCACCGCTACGTTCACGTGACCGATGACGGGGGTGTCCATGAAGCCACGGGCCCAGTTGTTGCAGACCACGTAGGTGACGTACCAGACCATGAAGGCGATGGTGGCCGGGAAGGCGAACGCCCGATAACGACGCCGCAGCTCGATGAAGTCAGCGCGCGCGGCGAACTCTCCGTAGATGCGCCGGTCATGGGCGGTCGCCGCGGCCGCCTGAACCGCGGTCTGGTCGCCGCCACTCGCTGGGGTCAAGCTCTCTGGCGTGGCACTGTCGGGCATCGGGACCTCCGTCGTTGGATTCTCAGCCTGGCTCGACCTTAGCGAAGTTCACCGACAGAAACCGAGGCTGCGCCGAGTGCACTCAGATACGGATCTGCAGGGCGTCGAAGTCGTCGTCCACGGCGGCCAGCTGAGAGTGGTCGGCGACGGCTCGCCAGCAGGTCGCCTGGAAAGGCAGCAGCAGCGGTTCCGGCGACCGGGCGGAGGAGTCGTAGAGGGCCCCCACCTCCTGGAGGAGACTCTGTCGATGCTCGGCATCCAGCTGTCTGGTCGCCGGACGGCGCTCGACCATCGCGATCAAGCCGGACCGGGTGATCGGGACCCAGTTGCGGAATCTCTGGCGCTCGACGGAGCCGAAGAAGGGGCTCTCCACCACCGCCTCGACGGATTCGATGCCGTAGTCACCGCTCCCGGACCCGGGGTCCGCCTGCTGCATCAGGGCGATCAGCCGCTTCACCCAGGGCACCGTGTCGTCGCGCGTGTTGTAGGCGATCGCCAGATGGCCACCCGGCTTGAGCACCCGGGCGATCTCGGACAGCGCCAGCCCGGGGGCGAAGCGGTGCAGGGTCTGTGAGGCCGTGACCACGTCGAAGGTGCCGGCGAGATAGGGCAGAGCCTCAACCTGGCCCACGACATGCAGCCGGGTGCCCAGACGTTCCCCCAGCGCGGCCACGAGAGCGGCGTCGCGGTCGATGCCGAACACCTCATGTCCGGCTTCGGTGAGCAGCCGGGCGAACGCTCCCGAGCCCGAACCGAGGTCGAGCAACCGGACGCTCCGCTCACCGACCATCCAGGCGGGGGCTGCCGCCGGATACAGGGCGCGGCGGGGTCGGTCCATGGTGCAGACTCTAGTGGTGCCTGACCCGTTGGCTGATCTGGCGCGGCTGGAGGGGGTGCCGTCGGCTGTCGTCGCTGCTCGCGACGCCGTCGATGCCGTGTTGCGAGACCGCGGGATGCGAGCCATCAGCAGCGAGCAGTCGGCAAGTGCCCTGTTGGCCGGAGCCCGGGCCAGTGCGGCGCTGACCGACGAGTCGGACCGATGGCTGCCCGGCTCCGTCCGGCTGTCCACCCAGCTGCTCGCGCTCAGCGGGCTGATCCGGACGTCCCCCGGTCAGGCGTTGGCCCGGATCCACACACTGGCCGCCCGGGGATGCGTGCCCGACGAGGAGCTCGGCCGGATCCGGCCGTCGGAGGAGGTCGCGGAGCGGCTGCTGGGCGTGAACGTGCTGCTGACCGGTTCGACCACCGCGTCGGCGATCATCCTGGCCGCCGTGGTGCACGCCGAGCTGGCCGCCCTCGCACCGTTCGGCTCGGCGGACACCATCGTGGCTCGGGCCGCGGAGCACCTGGTCCTGATCGACGGCGGGGTCGACCCGCGCGCCGTCATTGTGCCCGAAGCCGGACATCTGGCACTACGGCCGGGGTACCGGGCGGCGCTGGCCGGGTATCGGGAAGGGAGCGTGGCTGGCGTGCGGAGCTGGTTGCTGCACTGCTGTCAGGCATTGGCCTACGGTGCCGAGGTGTCACCGGCGGCCGTTCGCCGAGGCTGAGAGCTGATCGTCGGCGACTGCTGCCGACATAGATGACTCGGCGCCCGCTGGGCGGGCGCCGAGTCCGGCACGTCATTCCTAGTGACCAAGCGTGCTCATCTGAAGTGTTGGCCCAGGTCAAGCCTGAATCGCAACGGCCCAATGTGATGGGTGATCGCCGCGTGGGTACTCGGCTGGCGTGCTGGTCCACTGGTCGTTCAAAGACGACTATGCGTAGCCGGCCTCTGGTGGCCGTCCCTGGGAATCTCCCAGCCGCACACTCAAAATCAAACGACGCAATGTTCCTTGTAGACAGTTGTACGCCGAACTGCGCCGGATAGATAGGGCACGAGGCGGGGAAAGTTTCTTCATCGGCGGCTTGGGCGCTGACAGACGTTGCCCTACTGCCGTATCCGTTGTCCACAGGTCGTACCGGTCCCGTTCGTCGTCCACAGATCGTCGACCGGGGTGACTGGCCGGCCCTGCGGGGAAGCAGAGTCCCGGTATGGCACATCATGGGGAGGTCCCGGCGGTCGTGGTGACGGCGGACCTCGAGCTGTTGGACCAGGTGCTGGCCGTGGCGGCGGCTGCGGGCGTCGAGCCACAGGTGGTGCGGGACGCTGGATCGGTGCGTCCGGTGTGGACGTCCGCCGCGGCCGTCATCATCGGGGTCGACCAGGCGGCTCAGCTCGCCGGGATGGTTCTGCCCCGCCGACCCCAGGTGTTCGTGGTGGGCGAGGAAAGCGATCGTGACCAGGTCTGCGCCTGGTCGCTGCCCTTGGCTGCCGCCGTGGTGCTGTTGCCGAGCGGCGCCACCCGACTCACCGCCGCCCTCGCCGACGCCACCGGTCCGGGTGGGGGGTCTGGTCAGGTGATAGCCGTGGTCGGAGGTTCCGGCGGTGTCGGTGCGTCCAGCTGTGCGGCCGCTCTCGCCTTCCTCGCGGCTCAGCGTGGGATGCGCTCGATCCTGGTCGACGCCGACCCGTTCGGGGGCGGACTTGATCTGCTCGTCGGCGCCGAACGGGTGGCCGGCTGGCGATGGCCCCGGCTCAGCAGTGCCCGTGGGCACCTCGGAGACCTGGGGGGCCACCTGCCGCACGTCGACGGGGTCGACGTCTTGTCGATCGGCCGCGGTTGCCGGGAGTCCGAACCGGGCCCGGACGCCGAGCAGATGACCTCGGTGCTGCTCTCGGCCGCCAGAAGTCACCAGCTGGTCGTGGTGGATGTGCCCCGTCAGCTCACCCCAGCCGGCCGCGAGGCGCTACGGCGGGCCGATGTGGTGCTGCTGGTCGTGGCCGCCCAGCTGCGCGGGATCGCAGCTGCGCAGCAGACGATGGCTCAGCTCGACGACGCGTGCACCGGGCTGAGCGCGCTGGTGCGGCTGACCAGACCCCGCAGTCTGCCGGCCGAGGCGGTCGCGGATGGTCTGGGGCTCACACTGGCCGGGACGCTGCCTGACGATCCCGCCGTGGCGGTCGGCGCGGCACACGGGGAACCACCGGGGCACGCGGCGCGGAGTGCGTTCACCCGCAGCTGCCGCTCGGTGCTCGACCACGTGACTCGCGACGGCAGCCTGGTATGACCGCCGACGAGCTCGACCCGATCCGCAGCCGGCTGGCCGGTATCGGCCGGGTTCACACGCCGGCCGATGTGGCTGCAGCGATGCGCGCCGAGGGACGGATCGTCACGGATACGGCACTGCTGGAGACCGTGGAGGGGCTACGCCGGCACAGTGTCGGCGCAGGGCTGCTGGAGCCGCTGCTGCACCAGCCCGGGGTTACCGACGTCCTGGTCAACGGTCCGCGACAGGTGTACGTCGATCGCGGTACCGGGCTCGAGCTGACGGACGTGAAGTTCGCCACCGACGCTGAGGTGCGCAAGCTCGCCCAACGGTTGGCGGCGTCGGTGGGACGGCGGCTGGATGACGCGTCTCCGTTCGTTGATGCGCGGTTGGCGGACGGGACGCGGGTGCATGCCGTCCTCGCCACCGTCGCCGCCCCGGGGACCTGTCTGTCGCTCCGCGTGCCGGCGCGCCGGACCTTCTCGCTGGAGGACTGTGTGGCGTCCGGGTCCCTGACGTCGTTGGGCGCCGACGTCTTGCGCCGCCTCGTGCAGGCGAAGCTGGCCTTCCTGGTCAGTGGGGGCACCGGTTCGGGCAAGACGACGCTGCTGGCCGCGCTGCTGGGCCTCGTTCCCGAGACCGAGCGGATCGTCATCGTCGAGGACTCGCGTGAGCTGGCGCCTGACCATCCGCACGTCGTCCGGCTCGAAGGCCGCCCGGCCAATGCGGAGCTGGCGGGAGCCGTCACGCTGACCCAGCTGGTCCGTCAGTCCTTGCGGATGCGGCCGGACCGGCTGGTCGTCGGGGAGGTGCGCGGCGCCGAGATCGCCGATCTGCTGACCGCCATGAACACCGGTCACGAGGGTGGGTGCGGCACGGTGCACGCCAACTCGGCGGCCGACGTCCCGGCTCGGCTGGAGGCGCTGGCGGCGCTCGGCCGGATGGGTCGTGAGGCGCTGCACGCCCAGGTCGCGTCGGCCTTGGACGCGGTCGTCCACGTCGCCCGCGACGACCAGTCGCGACGGCGGGTCCGGGAGGTGCACGTGTTCGTCCGCGATCCGGCGAGCGGGCTGGTGCACACCGAGATGGCGCTCGGCTTCGAGGCGTCCGGGTCGACGAACCTGGGTCCGGGTGCGCCGCAGCTCGAGCGCCTGCTGACCCGATGATCCTGTGGTGCTTGGCCTGGACGGTGCTCGCGGTGCTCTTGAGCATCGGTCCCGCGTCGGCCCGTCGAGTGGCGGATCGGTTGGTGGCGCCGGAGGAACCGTCGCCTTCGGTCGCCGAGCGACCCCGGCGGGGCCGACGTGGCTGGTTGCTGGGCCTGCTCACCGGGCTGGTCGTGCTCGTGGTGGTGCATCAGCTGTGCGGGCCCGAGCCGACGGCGGTCAGCGGCGCGGCCCTGATCGTCATCGGCACCGGCGTCCGACTGACTCTGCAGTTCCTCGCCGAGCGTGCCGCGTCCACAGCGAGGTTCGAGGTCGCTCACGCCTGCAGTGTGCTCGCCTCACAGGTACGGGTCGGACGGGTTCCGGCGGAGGCGTTGCAGGGTGCGGCCCAGGACTGTCCGGTGCTGGCGGTCGCAACCCGCGCGCAGGAGCTGGGCGGCGACGTCACCACCGTCTGGCGGAGCTGGTCCTCGGTACCCGGACACGCCGGTCTGGCCGATCTCGCTCGGGCCTGGCAGGTCTCCACTGATACGGGTGCACCGATGGCCCCCAGCCTGCAGCAGGTGTCCGAGGCCCTGACGGCCGACCTGGCCCTTCGTACGGTGGTAGCCGGGGAGCTGTCCGCACCGCGGGCAACGGGCAGGATCATGGCCGTGCTTCCGTTCTGTGGCCTCGGGATGGGCTATCTGATCGGCGGTGACCCGGTCGCCTTTCTGCTGAAGGGTCCGTGGGGCTGGGCCTGCCTGGTCGGCGGTGTCGCCCTCGCCTCGGTCGGGGTGCTGTGGATCGACCGGCTCGCCCACCTGGCCGGCGGGCCGGCGTGAGCGTGACCTTCGGGGTCATGACCGTGCTGCCCGCCGTGTTTGCCGGCGTGTGGGCGGCGCTGTGGGTCGACACTCCAGAGCATCACCTGGCCCGCCCGCCCGAGTGGGCGGCACAGCAGTCGTCGACCGCACGCCAGGGCTGGCTCGACGCGCGCCCCGACGCGGCGCCGCTCCGGAGCCGCGTGGCCACGGCGGCTGCCGGTGCCCTGGCTGTGGCCGTCGTCGCGCAGACGGTCGGCGGCGTGGTCGCGCTGTGCGGATGGGTCCTGCTGCCGGTGCTGGTGGCTGTGGTCACGGTGGGCCTGGGTTGGCTGGAGCCGGCAGGTCACCGCCGGCAGCAACAACGGCTCGTGCAGGACCTACCACAGGCGCTCGAGCTGTTATCGGCGTGTCTCGCGGCCGGGATGCCGTTGCGCCGGGCCACCAACTCCGTGGCGGCCTGCTTCGACGGCCCGGTAGCCGACTGTCTGGCCGGAGTGCTGGGGTTGGTCGACCTGGGAGTGAGCGACGCAGAGGCATGGCGGACCCTGCGCAGGCATCCGCAGTGGGGTCCGGCGGCCATCGACCTCGCCCGGTCGGTCGAGTCCGGCACGATGATGGTCGAGGTGCTGGCGCACCACGCCCGCGATGCACGGACCCGGCGGCGAGGGGACCTCGAAGTGCGAGCCAAGGCCGTCGGGGTGCGCAGCGTTCTGCCCATGATGACCTGCTTCCTGCCTGCCTTCATGCTGGTCGGTGTGGTGCCCACGGTGGCCTCGGCGGTACAGAACGCGCTCTTCTGATCGGTACCCCTCGCCATCGGCTCTTCCGCCCTGTGTTGGCTGAGGCGTTGTCCACAGCACGAGCGCACCCCGAAGCCGTGTCAACAGAACGCCCGATCCAGCGAACGATTGCGGCGTCCGTCCCCAGACTTCAGATACATCCAGTTCCGGATGTGGCACATCGGTGTCAGTCGACAAGGAGGCAGCAATGTCAGAAGTGGTGACGCAGACGGTGATCGACGTCGAAGTCGACGAAGATCGGGAGGTGGCGGTCGCGATGTTACGGAACGGCGACCGAGGGATGGTCAGCGCCGAATGGGCCGTGGGGCTCATTGCGGCGATCGCCATCGCGGGGGTGCTGTTGGCCGTGGTGACCACCGGCCAGGTCAAGAGTGCTCTCCTCGCCTTCATCCTGACGGTGATTCGCGCCTTCGCCAACGGCTTCTGAGTCTCGTGACCACGCGGCAGATGAGATCGAGCTCGGCTCATCCCATCCGCGTCCGGCGCCAGGATGGGCGGGGGATGGTGACGGCCGAGCTGGCCGTCTCCACCCTGGCCGCCCTGGCGCTGCTCACGATGATGTGCTGGGGCATCTACCTGGTGGTGATGCAGATGCGCTGCATCGACACCGCCGGTGAGGTGGCCCGGCAGGCGGCGCGCGGTGACGACGTAGGGGTTCGGCGGGCCGAGCATGACGCCCCGACCGGAGCTCGGGTGCAGGTCACGACCGGCCGGCAGGTGACGTCGGTGCAGGTGAGGCTGGCG
>JBBRYD010000153.1:0-9189 GCA_038238065.1 Propionibacteriales bacterium
CTGGCCCACCGGGAGGGTATCGACTTCGGCCTGATCGACCGGAGCGTCGCCGTCGGCGGCCAGCTGATCCGGCTGAACGGCGCGGAGGGGCCGGTGGACGACATCTACCTGCCGCTGCACGGCGCCCACCAGGCGGCCAACGCAGCGCAGGCGCTGGCCGCGGTCGAGGCGTTCATGGGGCTCAAGGCCGTCAACCCGGACGTGGTCCGATCGGGCTTCGCCGACGTGCAGTTCCCCGGTCGGCTCGAGGTCGTCCGTCGGTCGCCGACCGTCGTGCTGGACGCGGCGCACAACCCGCACGGCGCCCGCGCCGCGGCCGCCGGGGTAGCGGAGGCCTTCGCGTTCTCCCCCTTGATCGGTGTGGTCGCAGTGATGGCCGACAAGGACGCCGACGGTCTGCTGCGCGAGCTGGAAGTGGTGATGAACCAGGTGGTGATCACACAGGTCGCCTCCACCTCGCGGGGGATGCCGGCCGATGAGCTGGCCGAGCTGGCCCGCGGCATCTTCGGACACGAGCGCGTCCGGCTCGCGCCACGCCTCGACGACGCCATCGAGAGCGCCATCGCCCTGGCCGAGGGTGAAGGGATCGGCTCTCCCGGCGTGCTGATCACCGGCTCCGTGGTGGCGGTCGGCGAGGCACGCACGCTGCTGGTGAGCAAGGAGAAGGAGCTGGAGAAGGGCCAGGAGACCAGCGACTATCCCGACGACGACTGGGACACCGACTATTCCGAGAACGGCTCTGACGACCCGTTCCACAACGACGAGGAGCTGCGGTGACCCTGAGCAGTCGCAACCCGATGCGCACGGTGCTGATGACGTTGTTGCTGTTCGAGGTCCTCGTCTTCGGGTTGGCCATCCCGGTGATGATCTTCCTGTCCGATGTGTCCACGGCCACTGCGGTCGTCCTCGGTAGTGTCGCCGCCCTGCTGGCGGCAGTGGCCGCCGGCCTGATGCGGCGTCCGGCCGGATATCTGGTGGGCTGGGCCGCCCAGGTGGTGGGGGTGGCCCTCGGCTTCGTGACCGTCTCCATGTTTGCCATCGGCGGCCTGTTTCTGGTGCTGTGGGTGATCAGCTTCGTGCTGGGTAAGCGGCTCGACGAGAACCGTCCGGAAAGCCTCGCCTGAGCCTCGGTTAGGGTCGGGTCATGACCACTGACGCCACGATCCCCGTGCCCCCGTCCCAGCGATCGTTCGTCCTGCTGAAGCCCGACACGGTGCGCCGTGGCCTGGTCGGTGCGGTGCTCAGCCGGTTCGAGGCCAAGGGTCTCAAGATCGTGGCCATGGACCTCCGCCAGGTCGACGCGGCCCAGGCCGACGCGCACTACGCCGAGCACGTCGACAAGGCGTTCTACCCGCCCCTGCGCACCTTCGTCACCTCCGGGCCGTCAGTTGCGCTGATCGTCGAGGGGGACGAGGCGATCGAGGTGGTCCGTGCGGTCAACGGCGCGACCGACGGTCGGAAGGCCGCCCCAGGGACGATCCGTGGCGACCTGTCCCTGTCCAACCGCGAGAACCTCGTGCACGGATCCGACTCACCGGAGTCGGCAGCCCGCGAGATCGCCCTCTGGTTCCCGCACCTGGCCGAGTGAACCGGTGACCCTCACCGCCGAGACCGTTCCGGAGTCGGTGTTCCCCCGGCTCGAGCCGTTGCTGCCGCGCGTGGGCAAGCCGATCCAGTACGTGGGCGGCGAGCTGAACAGCGTCAGCAAGAACTGGGCAGCCGTCGACGTGCGCTGGTGCCTGATGTATCCCGACGCCTACGAGCTGGGGCTGCCGAACCAGGGCGTCGCCATCCTCTACGAGGTGCTGAACGAGCGGGACTGGATCCTGGCCGAGCGGACCTACGCCGTCTGGCACGACCTCGAAGCTCTGATGCGCGAGCACCGGGTGCCGCAGTTCACGCTGGACACCCACCGGCCGGTGCAGGCGTTCGACGTCTTCGGGATCAGCTTCGCCACCGAGCTGGGCTACACCAACATGCTCACGGCTCTCGACCTGGCGGGGCTGCCGTTGCACGCCGTCGACCGGCGCGAGGAGGACCCCATCGTGCTGGCCGGCGGGCACGCGGCGTTCAACCCGGAGCCGATTGCGGACTTCATCGACGCGGCGGTGCTGGGGGACGGTGAGGAGATCGCGCTCAAGATCTCCGAGGTGATCCAGGAGTGGAAGCACGAGAGTCGACCCGACGGCCGGGACGGGCTGCTGAGACGCCTGGCGGCCGGCGGCGGGGTCTACGTACCGAAGTTCTACGACGTGGACTACCTGCCCGACGGTCGGATCCAGCGAGTCGCGCCCAACCGGAGCGGGGTGCCGTACCGGGTGGCCAAGCACACCCTGATGGACCTGGACGCCTGGCCCTATCCGAAGAAGCCGCTGGTGCCGCTGGCCGAGACGGTGCACGAGCGCTACTCGGTGGAGATCTTCCGGGGGTGCACGCGGGGCTGTCGGTTCTGCCAGGCGGGGATGATCACCCGGCCGGTGCGTGAGCGCAGCATCGAGACCATCGGCGCCATGGTGCAGGGCGGCATCGAGGCGACCGGACTGGAGGAGGTGGGACTGCTCAGCCTGTCCAGCGCCGACCACTCCGAGATCGCTGAGGTGACCAAGCAGCTGGCCGACCGCTACGAGGGCACGAACGTCTCGCTGTCGCTGCCCAGCACCCGGGTGGACGCGTTCAACATCGACCTGGCCAACGAGCTGTCCCGCAACGGACGGCGTTCCGGTCTGACCTTCGCCCCCGAGGGCGGCTCGCAGCGGCTGCGCCAGGTGATCAACAAGATGGTCACCGACGAGGATCTGATCGCCACCGTGGCTGCGGCGTACGGCGCGGGCTGGCGGCAGGTCAAGCTCTACTTCATGTGCGGACTGCCGACCGAGACCGACGAGGACGTGCTGGCCATCGCCGAGCTGGCCAAGCGGGTGATCGCCACCGGACGTCAGGTGAGCGGTTCGCGGGACATCCGGTGCACGGTCAGCATCGGCGGCTTCATCCCCAAGCCCCACACCCCGTTCCAGTGGGCGGCTCAGACCGACTCCGACGATGTAGACCGTCGCCTGATGAAGCTGAAGGACGCGATCCGCAGCGACCGCCAGTACGGCAAGGCGATCGGCTTCCGCTATCACGACGGCAAGCCCGGCGCGGTGGAAGGACTGCTCAGCCGGGGTGACCGGCGGGTCGGACGGGTGATCGAGGCGGTCTGGCGCGACGGCCAGCGCTTCGACGGCTGGAGCGAGCACTTCTCGTACGTGAAGTGGATGGCGGCCTGCGCTGCGGGGCTGGACGGCACCGGTGTCGACCTGGCCTGGTACACCACCCGGGAACGGGAGTACGCCGAGGTGCTGCCCTGGGACCATCTGGACTCGGGGCTGGACCGCGACTGGTTGTGGGAGGACTGGCAGGACGCGCTCGACGAGACCGAGGTCGAGGACTGTCGCTGGACTCCGTGCTTCGACTGCGGCGTCTGCCCGCAGCTGGACACCACGATCCAGATCGGTCCGACCGGACGCAGCCTGCTGCCGATCACGCCGGTGTCAGCGGCCGCGCTGGTGCCGCCCGTCGCGTCGCTTCCCGTTTAGGTCTCGACGTGGCTGGAGCGGAGTCCGGGGATGTGGCGCCACGCGGCTCGCCTTCCTTCGGGCCGAGTGTCGCGGCGCTGGTCGTGAGCATGCTGGTCTTCAGCGCGGCGGCGGTGCTGGCGCTCGACGGGGTGCCCGACTCCGAGAACGGCCTGTTCTACGCGATGGGCAAGGTGGCGGGGATCGACGTGTCCGGGGTGGTCGTGGTCTCGACGGCTTGGCTCCTCGTGGCGCGGCTGGCCGGTCTGGGCATGCTTGCCAGCCTCGTGGGCGTCCTCCTGGTGCGCAAACGGATCGGTCGGGCAGGCGGATCCGCTTAGGCTTCGGACATGACGTGGTCAGAGATCCAGACGCTGGACGAGCTCGTGGCCGTGGTGGGTGAGCCGGGGGAGCGTGCCGCCAACAAGGCCCGGGCTGCACTGCACGCTCTGGACCGGCTCTGGCTGGCCGCCTCGCCGTTCTGCCTCATCGGGACCGCCGCCAGCGACGGCACCTGTGACGTGTCGCCCAAGGGAGACCCGGCCGGTTTCGACCACGTGATCGACGATCGGACCATCGCCATCCCCGAACGGCCGGGCAACAAACGCGTCGACGGGTACCGGAACGTGATCAGCAACCCGCACGTGGGCCTGCTCTTCATCATCCCCGGGCGCGGCGACACCCTACGGATCAACGGCCGGGCCAGGCTGGTCAGCGACGCGCCGTTCTTCGACACCATGGTGGTCAAGAGTCACCG
The DNA here is from genome assembly GCA_038238065.1 of Propionibacteriales bacterium. Taxonomy (GTDB): domain Bacteria; phylum Actinomycetota; class Actinomycetes; order Propionibacteriales; family Propionibacteriaceae; genus Microlunatus. The sequence goes on from JBBRYD010000153.1 coordinate 4,312, forward strand.
CCCCATCCTGGCCCTGGTGGTCGAGATCGACGAGATCTACCACCACTGTTCCAAGGCGTTCCTGCGGTCCCAGCTGTGGCGGCCCGAGACCTGGGACGACGGCGACGTGCCCACCCGCCCGGTGATCGCCCAGACCCTCGAACCGTCGGACCTGACGTTGGCTGAGCTGTCGGCCTACTACGGGCCGGCGTACGCGGAGAAGCTCTACGGCTGAGGTCCCCCCCGCTGCTGAGCCCCTTGGGCTACCCGAGCCCACTGCAGCGGGCTCAGGGCGTCAGCACGGGGCTCAGCGTGACGACGTACCCCGGGCGAAGGCGCGAAACAGTCGCTTCGCGATCACCATCGGCGTTCGGATCTCGGGATAGGTCCAGCGCACCATCTGCCAGTCCTCATCTCGCATGGCGTCCTCGCGGATCTTCTCGCGATAGATCACGTCGTTGCTCGTCTGGCCCGGCTCGAGCAACCGACCGTACTTGACCCGCCCATCGAACTCCCCGAGGGTCCGCTGCGCCTCCCAACAGAAGTCGGACCTGCCGATGAGTCGACCAGAGCTGTCGAACACCTCGTGTTGGAGCGTGGGAGCAGGGACGCCAACGGTGTGCAGGGCCACGCGGCTCAGGGACTCGCCGGGGCTCTCGCTGCGGGCGTCCAGGAACGCCACCACCCGCCGGGCCCGGGCGATTCCCGGCCGACCACGCGAAAGCCCGAGGCAGCAGGCCAGCTGGTCGAGCGTCAACCCGCGATTCAGCGCAGCATCACCAGCCATCACCGCCTGCTCGAACGCGAGCGTTCGACCGAGATCGACGACTGTACGGGCGAGGGACGTGCCCCTGATGCCGTTGAGCTCGACGATCTCGCTGTCGTCCAACGGGGCGGCGTGGAGGTGCAGCCGCCGTCGCTTCTTGCCACCGGGGACGTCATCCCTGGTCACGTGGACGCGCCCCAGCTGGTCGGCGAATACGGGGAGCCCGTGCGCTACCGCTGCCGACACGTGGCTGAGCACCGCATCCGGGGCGGTCAGCTGGAGGGTCGCCTCGATCACCCGAAGGTGCACTGCCGCCCCGCTCGACTCCGAGTCGGGAGCGGAGTCGTAGGCACCGCGCCGGAGTCGCACGAGTTCCCCCGAGCGACTCTGTCTCGCCAACTCGTTGTGCGTGAAACCCATCGCGAGCAGGTCGCGGGTCAGCCGAACCGTCATACCGGCATGGCATCAGGCGATACACCTCCGGAGCAACGCCTCTCAGGTCATCTGTGGACAGCCCAATGCTTGCTGGGACTCGTGAGCCCCTGTCGCTGCGTTGAGCCCGGTGCATCGGGCTCAGCAGTGCTGGAACGGGCTCAACACGGAGCAACTCAGGGGCAACGGTGCTCAGTTAGGGTGACGTTGTGTCAGGTCGTGTCCAACCCACTCAGCAGGCGCCCCCGGTGCAGAGATTGCGGGTGCAGTACGCCAAGCGGGGGCGGGCGCGGTTCACCAGCAGCCGTGACTTCGGCCGGGCCTTCGAGCGGGCGCTACGCCGCGCGTCGATCCCGATGGCGTACTCGTCGGGCTTCTCGCCGCACCCCCGGATCTCGTACGCGAACGCCTCGCCCACCGGCGCCGCCAGCGAAGCGGAGTATCTGGAGATCGGGCTGACGGAGCCCTGCTCGGCCGACGGGGTCCGAGCTGCACTGGACGCGGCCCTGCCCCCGGGGCTGGACATCATCGCGGTGGTGGAGGCCAGGCCGGGGGCGCTGGCGGATCTGCTGACCGGGTCGACGTGGCAGATCCATCTGGTCGGGGTCAGCGCCGACGTCGTGCAGCAGGCCGTTCAAGCTGTGCTGGCGCAGGAGTCCGTCGTCGTCGAGCGGATGACCAAGAGCGGGGTGCGGACCTTCGACGTACGCCAGGCGGTGGTCGGTCTGGTCGCCGAGGCGCTGTCCGACGACGCGACAGAGCTCCGGCTCACGACGTTGCACCAGGAGCCGCTGGTGCGACCGGACGACGTCCTGCTGGCGATGACCCAGCTGGTCCCGGCGTTCGCCCCGCGCGAGGTGCCGATCCTCACCCGCCTCAGCCAAGGCCTGCTCGACCGGGAGACCGCAACCATCGCCGATCCGTTCTCGACCCGCTGATCCAGGGGCCCTACCACAGCGTTGGGCGTCCGTACACGCGATTTCTGACCGATGTATGGAAGACTGGGTATCGGTGAGGGCGCTGCCAGTGCTCCACCTCGATGAAGGTCGTGGCGAAGTGACAGTTCGCCGCACTGGTTAAAGCCCAGGCTCTCCACCGCGACGCGCGTGACCCGAGTGTGTGACAACGGTCAGTTTGACCGCGGGAGAGTCGAAACGCCCCATCGGCCATTGGAAGCTTCCGCAGCCCAGCCCGGCTGGCGCGCGAACGAAAGAGACACGTCGAACGTGTCATAGAGGAGTCCGGATGCTCGATAACGAGCCCGACACAGACCAGACGTCGAAAGACGACCAAGTACCAGCTGCGGCCAGCACGCCGCCCCGCCGACGTCGTGCGGCGAGCCGGCCGGCAGGACCACCGGCGACCGCACCCGATGCGCCCCCGATCGCCACGACGCCGGCCGAGGCGGAGGTGTCGCTTGGGAGCGCTCCCATCGAGGAGTCTCAGCTGCTGGTGCCCGCGAACGGTGGGCTGGACGGCGTGACGCCTCCGGCCAAGAAGGCCGCGGCCAAGCGGGCGCCACGCAAGACCACGGCGAAGAAGGCGGCCCCCGCCCCCGCCGGCGAGATCGACGCCCCGGCCCCCTCCGGCGAGGTCGACGCCCCGGCGAGCGACCAGGTCGGCGCCGAAGACGTGCCGGCGGCAGAGCTACCCCGCAAGCGCACGCCGCGCAAGCGCGCCGTCAAGAAGGTAGCCGAACCCGCGGCCGCCGAGAGCGCTGCGCAGGAGTCGGCTACGGCCGGCGACTCCCTGCTGATCACGCCCGCCGCTGGGGTTTCGGCCGACGGACCGGCCGGCTGGGACGCCCCCACCGACGCTGACGAGCCCGCCGTCGTCGTGGAGGCGGACGCCGTCTCCGAGGCCGCCGACGCCGGCACCACCGAGCCGGTCACTGACCAGGCGGAGCCGCGCGACTTCCGCTGGCTCGCTGACCCCTTTGCCGCGCCGGTGAGTGCGCCAACCCCCGAGCGGGACCCCGCAGCCGGGACTCCGCCGGAGGCCATCGAGCCCGCACCGGACGATGACGCCGACGCAACCGACGACGCGAGCACCGATGACGACGAGTCGGGCGACGGTGGCAATCGGCGTCGTCGTCGCCGCCGTGGTGGCCGTCGCCGTCGTCGCGGTGGTGGCGACGCCGACAACGACAGCAACGACAGTGACTCCGACGACGACAACGACGAGTCCCGGGTGGATGCGCCGACCGCAGCCAAGACCGAGAACGACGCCGCAGGCGAGGGCTCCAGCGGCGACGCGAGCACCAGCGACGACGGGGACGACTCCGAGGGTCAGGGCCGTCGCCGCCGACGCCGCCGCCGCCGCGGGGAAGAGACCGCCGCGCTGCCCGACGACCCCACCGACGTGGTGGTCCGGGTCCGCGAACCGCGACCGCGCACCAGCACCAAGAAGACCGCCAGCGACGAGGTCACCGGCATCCAGGGTTCGACCCGGATGGAGGCCAAGCGGCAGCGCCGCAAGGAAGGCCGTGACGCGGGTCGCCGTCGGGCCCCGATCCTGAGCGAGGCCGAGTTCCTGGCCCGCCGCGAGTCGGTCAACCGGCAGATGATCATCCGCCAGCGCGAGGACACGTCGGCAGGCTCCGGGGGGACCCTCAGCCAGATCGCCGTGCTCGAGGACGGGATCCTGGTCGAGCACTACGTGGACCGTGAGTCCGCCGCATCGCTGATCGGCAACGTCTACCTCGGTCGGGTGCAGAACGTGCTGCCGTCGATGGAGGCCGCCTTCATCGACATCGGTCGTGGCCGGAACGCCGTGCTGTACGCCGGTGAGGTCGACTGGGACTCGTTCGGCGCCGAGGGTCACAACCGCAAGGTGGAGAAGGTCCTCAAGTCGGGTCAGATGATCCTGGTGCAGGTCTCCAAGGACCCGGTCGGCGCCAAGGGCGCTCGGCTGACCAACCACGTGTCCATCCCCGGCCGCTACATCGTCTACGCCCCGGGCGGTCACCTGTCAGGGATCTCCCGCAAGCTGCCCGATGTCGAGCGCAAGCGACTCAAGGACATCCTGGCCGACCTGGTCGGTGAGTCCGCCAGCGTGATCGTGCGGACTGCGGCCGAGGGCGCCAGCGAGGACGAGCTGGTCCGCGACGTCAACCGGCTGAAGGCGCAGTGGGAGGACATCGAGCGCAAGGTCAAGGCCGGCAACTCGCCACAGCTGCTGTACGGCGAGCCTGACCTGACCGTGCGCATCGTCCGAGACCTCTTCACCGAGGACTTCTCGGAGCTGGTCATCCAGGGCAACGGCTCGATGAACGACGCCTACGACGCGATCCAGGGCTACGTCACCCACGTGGCGCCGCACCTGCAGGCGCGGATCCGCCGCTGGGAGCAGACCGGCGACGTGGATCTCTTCGCCGAGTATCGCCTGGACGAGCAGATCGTCAAGGCGCTGGAGCGCAAGGTCTTCCTGCCCTCGGGTGGCTCTCTGGTCATCGACCGCACCGAGGCCATGACGGTGATCGACGTGAACACCGGCAAGTTCACCGGCACCGGCGGCAACCTCGAGGCCACCGTGACGAGCAACAACCTGGAGGCGGCCGAGGAGATCGTGAACCAGCTCCGGCTGCGCGACATCGGCGGCATCATCGTGATCGACTTCATCGACATGGTGCTGCCCAACAACCGTGAGCTGCTGTTGCGGCGGCTGGTCGAGTGCCTCGGTCGTGACCGTACCCGGCACCA
>JBBRYD010000154.1:0-9097 GCA_038238065.1 Propionibacteriales bacterium
TGGCGCACCAATGAGCGAGCCCGAAGGGCGAGCGAACCATGAGCACGGTCTTTCTCTGCCGCGAAGCGGCAGCGCTCATCGGTGCCTGGCCACCAGCCAACACCGTGAGTTGGTTCCAACAGAGATGGCGCACCAATGAGCGAGCCCGAAGGGCGAGCGAACCATGAGCACGGTCTTTCTCTGCCGCGAAGCGGCAGCCCTCATCGGTGCCTGGCCACCAGCCAACACCGTGAGTTGGTTCCAACAGAGATGGCGCACCGATGAGCATGACCGAGCCTGTTCGTGTCGCGGTGGTCGGCCTCGGCATCGGTCGTCTGCACGTGCTGGCGTTCAAGGAGCTGCGTCGCCACTACCGGGTAACGGTCGTCTGCGACCACGACCAGGCCCGGGCCGACGAGGTCGCCGGATGGCTGCGGGGCGTGCGCGCCACAACGCGGCTCGACGACGTCCTGGCCTCCGACGACGTCGACGTGATCTCGCTGTGCACGCCGCCGGCGGCGCATCGCGAACAGATCGAAGCGGTGCTGCGCTCCGGCCGGGACGCGATATGCGAGAAGCCGCTCGTCGGTTCGGTGGCCGAGGTGGACGAGCTCGCCGCCATCGAGTCCGATACCGGCCATCACGTGATGCCGATCTTCCAGTACCGGTTCGGACGAGGCATCCAGCAGCTCCGGCGGCTGGTCGACTCCGGCGTCGCGGGCCGTCCGTACGTCGCCAACGTCGACATGGCCTGGCGCCGCGGGCCTGACTACTACGCCACCCGCTGGCGGGGCAGCTGGGAAGGTGAGCTCGGCGGGGTTCTCACGTCTCATGCCCAGCACGCGCTGGACCTCACCATGTTCATCCTCGGGCCGCCGGTCGCCGCCTGGGCCCTCACGTCCACTCTCGTCAACGAGATCGAGACCGAGGACTGCGCCGCGGTGACGCTGCGGTGGGCCGACGGGTCGCTGGCCACCATCTCGGCCACGTTGGGCTCGGTCGAGGAGATCTCGCGGCACCGCTTCACGTTCCGGCACCTGTCGGCGGAGAGCGGCACCTCGCCTTACGGCAACGGAGCCCTGCCGTGGACGATCACTCCGGCCGATCCTGCCACCGCCACGCAGATCGCGGAGGTCCTGCAGGACATGGATCCGGGGTCCGAGGACTACGTCGGGCAACTCGAGCGCTATGCCGACGCCCGCCGGGCGGGCCGCCCACTGCCGGTGACGCTGGCCGACGCCCGCAGAGCGGTCGAGCTGCTCACTGCGCTGTATGTGTCGGCCCGTGAAGGGCGCGAGGTCGAACTGCCGTTGCCGGTCGGTGATCCGGCGCTGCAGGGCTGGCGTCCGTGACGTCGCGTGTGGAGATCGGCACGGACACGACGACCATCGCCGACCGCTGGACCTACCACTGGGGTGCGAGGCGGCGACCGTTCATCCACCCGCTGCGCACCATCGGCGGCCATGTCCTGACCTGTGACGCGCCGGACGATCATCCCTGGCATCACGGACTCTGGTTCGCCATCAAGTACGTCGACGGTGACAACTTCTGGGAGGAGATGGCGCCTTACGGGGTGATCCGCCATGACGGGCCGCCGACGGTCACGCACGGACCGGACGGGCGGATCACGCTGCATGGCGCGGTCCGCTGGATCCGGCCGGACCGCGACACGGTGGCCATCGACGAGGAGCGGTCGCTGACCCACGTGCCGATCGATGATGCGACCTACGCCGTCGACCTGTCGACGACGCTCCGGGCGGAGGCCGGCGCGGTGCTCGACCGGACGCCGTTCACCACGTGGGGCGGCTACGGAGGGCTCACCGTGCGCGGGTCTCGTGAGTGGCCCGACACCCGTCTGCTGCTGGCCGACCGACGTGACGTGGGGCGCGTGGTCGGCGAGACCGGACCCTGGTGTGCGCTCACCAGTACGACAGCCGGCCTGGCCCTGTTCGACGCACCCACGAACCGTCGCCACCCCGTGCCGTGGTACGGCAGCACCCGGGATCCGACCTACGGCGAAGGGTGGTCGAACTTCCTGAACGCGGCCTTTCTGTTCCACGAGCCGATCCGGCTGTCGGCCGGGGAGGAGCTTCGGATCGATCACCGGGTCGTCGTGCACGACGGTGACTGGAGCCACGCTGAGGTCGCCGCGATCTATGCCGCGTGGATCGGCGGCCGCCCGAGCGGATGAAGCCGCCCGGCCGCACAGATTTTGGTAGCAGCATCGGCGCCCGGCCGACCACTTCTGCAAACAAAACCCAACCGCTGCGGCGGCGGCCCGATCAGGAGAAATGGGTTTTCGGCCGCTCGAGCGGGACCCCGTCGACCACCAGGTCCACCTTCTCGTTGTAGAAGCAGACCAGGCCGGCGACGCGGATCGACTCGGGGAGCGGGAAGTCGTAGCCCCACGCCAGGTCCTCATGGGTCGGGCCGCCGGCGGCGACGGACCAGTACCGGGCGTCACCCTTGTACGGGCAGCTCGTGACCGAATCGGTCGGGGTCAGCAGATCCATCCGGACGTCGGGCTTCGGCAGGTAGTACCGCGTCGGGAGGCCGGTCTCGAACAACAGGGTGGCATGGGTCGAGTCGGCCACCGTCTCGCCGTCGACCAGCACCTGGACGTGGCGGTCGCTGGCCAGTGCGTCGACCCGCGTGTACGGGCTGCGGGCGTGCACCCGGACCTCCTCGTTCTCCTCGAACCAGTGGTCCAGTGCGTCCCACGTGAACGTCACCAGGTCTCTGAGCTCCTCCACGGGGGAGTCGAGGTGACGCACCGCGGCCTTTGCCGCCACGCGGTCGCCGTCCTTGATGTCGTAGAGGTGCCCGTCACCCCGGCTCGGCGATCGTTTCGTCTCGCCCGAGTCGACAAGCAGGTCGGTGCGGACGTCCTCGGCCGGGAAGTAGTACGCCGGGTAGTAGGGGATCTCCCACACCAGCTTGGCCCGGGTGGAATCGACGACGGCCGTGCCGCCCAGGTACGCCCGCACCCGCTTGGGTGAGGACTCGATCCGGACGCGGTCGCGGTGCTGGGTGCTCGTGTCGGTCATGGTGGGCTCAACAACGGCCGGGACGGCAGGCTTCCCGACCGGTCAGCGGGCCGCCGCAAGCTGCGACTCCGCGTCGGCCAGGATGCGTTGCAGGTGCAGCCCCCGGTGTATGTCGAGTGGATGGGGCGAACCGCGCACCGCCGCCGCGAACTCCCGGCGAAGCGTGGCGAACGCTGCGGCGTCGACCGCCGGCACGCAGTCGACCTCGACCACTCCCGCCGGTCCGAACAACTCGACGCTCGCCCGCTGCGGTTCCACCGCAGTCGAGGCACACAGCGACGCCTCGCTGGCACAGCCGTTGTCATGGTCGAGCAGCAACCCGACCCAGCCGAGTGACCGTCCGTGGGCCCGGACGCCGACCACCCGGCCGAGTGCCGCATCGAGCAGGTCGATGACGTGGGGACCGAGGTCGGGCAGCGCCCCACGCTCCAGACGCCACGGGGTGGCGAACGGGCCGCCGAGCAGGGCGCCGGACACGAACGACCCCCGGCCGCCCAGCGCGTCGAACGTCGCCGCCTCGGCCAGGAACGACCGGATGGACGCCGCATAGCGCCAGCTCAGGACGACCATCGAAGCCACACCCGCCTCACCGACAGCATCGGTCAGCCGCTCGGCCCCGGGCAGGTCAGCGGCGATCGGCTTCTCCAGCAGCACCGACTTTCCTGCGCCTACGGCGACGGCCGCCAGGTCCGCCTGGACCTCGGGCGGCACGGCAAAGGCCACCGCCTCACACTTGTCGAGCAGCTGCTCGATCCGATCGCAAGCCACTGCGCCGTGCCGGGTTGCCAGACGGGACGCTGCTTCGGGCCTCCGGGCCCACACGCCGGCCAGCCGGGTCTCGGGTCCCGCGGCCAGGACCGGCGCGTGGACCATCGTCGCCCATGGTCCGGCTCCGATCAGCCCGACCGCGACAGGCTCCTCACCCATCACGCCGTCGCGTCACTCCAGGCCTTCGCCGGACAGTGCGATGACCGCGAACACCGCGCCCTGCGGATCCGAGACGGCAGCGAACCGGCCGACCGGGACGTCCATGGGCGGAGCCATGACCGAGCCGCCGGCCGACTCGATGGCCGCCACGCAGGCGTCACAGTCCTCCACCGAGAAGTAGGTCAGCCAGTTGGCGGGCACCTGGGCGGGCACCTCAGCCGGCATCGGCATCATGGCCGCCACACTCTCTCCGTCGAGCTTGAACTCGGTGTACGGCATGTCGCCTTCGCTGGTCTGGCTCGTCCACCCGATCAGGTCGGTGTAGAAGCGGTCGGCCGCCGCAGTGTCTCGGGTCTGCAGCTCGTTCCAGCAGAACGATCCCGGCGCGTTCGCCAGCCCGGCGCCCGGGTGCTCGCCCGGCTGCCAGAACGAGACGTACGCGCCGGTCGGGTCCTGCACCACCAGCATGCGCCCGACCTTCATCACGTCCATGGGCGGCATCACCACGGTGCCGCCCAGCTCGGACACCCGGGCGGCGATCTTGTCCGCATCGTCGGTGGCGATGTAGGTCGACCACACCGGCGGCATGCCCGACGCCTGCTGCTGGGGGCCCATCCCTCCCATCCCCGCGGTCGACCGGCCGCCCTTGCTGAACATCGTGTAGATGCGATTGCCGTCGTCGTCGAACTGGTCCTCGGCATCCCAACCGAAGAGCTGGCTGTAGAACGTCTTCGCCGCGTCGACGTCCGTGGTCATCACGTCCACCCAGGACGGACGGCCCGGCTCGTAGGAATCGAACTCGGTCTTCATCGTCGCCTCCCTGACTCTGCCGGCCGCTCTGCCCGGCTCGGTCGGACACTACCGAGCCCGGCTGCTTCTTTGAAGGCCCGATCCGGCATAGCCGGTTCCCGCCTGCAAAGAACGCTCGGCGCGCTGGCCGTGCTCGCCGGCAGCACGATCACCCTGCTGACCGCATGCAGCACGGCACCGACTCCGACGTGGCCAAGACGTCGCTGCGGTGGCCATCGCCTTCGTTCTCGCCGGCCTGATGATGTTCCGCTCGATCCTCGACTCGCTCCTCATCTTTGCGGCGCTGCACACCGGGCACGCCCCGTTCGGCTACCTCGACTGGCTCCGGTGGCTCGCTGACACGCTGCCGGGCCACGTCTTCGGCGGCCTGACATTCGTGACGCTCCTGCGTTTCGTCGGGTGCAAGGACCGGCTGCGACTGGAACGGGCCGACCCCGAGGTCTGAGAGACCGGAGCCTCAGCCCTCTTCCGAATCGACAAGATCCGCGTACGCCGGGTGGTGCTCGATGTAGTCGGCCACGAAGGGGCATTCGGGCACGACCCGGCGACCGGCGGCGCGTGTCTGGTCCAGCGCGGCCTTGACCAGGTGGCTGCCGAGCCCCTCGCCTTCATGGCCGTCCTCCACCTCGGTGTGGGTGAAGACGGTCCGATCGCCATCAATGTCGTAGACCGCGAACCCGGCCACGTGGTCGCCGATCAGGATCTCGAACCGGGAGCGGTCAGGGCGGTTGCGTACGGAGATGTCGGTCACGGCCGAGAGCGTAAAGGGGAGACCTACTTTTCCCGCTTGTCTGAAACATCCTGATTGAGTCAAACGGGCGTTTCGGTGACACGCTGCGCGGGCAAGACTGGACCACCCGACGGGAGGACGAGCGGTCGTGCGATGCCAGCGAAGGAGCAAGCATCGCGTTGCATCCGTGCTCGTCGCGTCACTGGTGCTGCTCGGTTGCAGCCACGGTCCCAAGCCACCGGCCACCGCCCACGTGACCTCGACCAGCCTCGCACCACCGACGACGAAGTCGACGCCGCCGACCCCGCAACCCAAGTTGATCTTCGCCCACACGTTCACCCCCGCCCAACAAGCTGTCGCCCAGGGCTACTTCGCCGCCGTACGCAGGCATCTTGAGGCGTCGGAAAATCCAACTGTGCCCCCCACACATCTGGCCGAGAGTTACTCCGGCGCCATGCTGGCGGTTGCCCGCAAGGACATCGACACGCTCGCCGCCCGCCGTGAGGCTGTTCGCCTTCCAGCGGATACGAAGTCGATCGTCCGCATCGACAGAGTACGGATCCAGGGAGTGCGGGCAATCGTGGATTTGTGCACGGTTGACGACGCGATCACCTACAGCCAGCGAGGCGGAGTCGTGGTCGACTCGACAGTGGTTTCACATAAACGGCATGCCACACTCGCCCTGACCGCCGGTCAGTGGAAGCTGTTGTTCAGAACTTCGGATCCCAAGCAGCACGGCTCGAGCGCTTGCGTCCGATGAATCGCTCACGCCTCTTGAGGTTGCTGGTTGCTTCGGGGCTGCTCTGCGCCGGGTACGTCTGGCCTGCGCCAGTGGCAGCCGACCAGCTCGACGGAGATGCACCGCCGCCTCATCACCCGCCGCCTACTACTTCGGTGCGGGCCTCGTCGGGGTTTGGTGGGGCGCGCGTGGTGATCGGTCGGCGGGCCGAGGTCGGCGGAACCAGGTCTGAGGCGTCGCATCGACCGAGCGTCTCGTGCACGTGGTTCACGGCGACGTCCGGTATGGCGGCGAGCATCGGGTTCGGACCGAACCCGGGGGACCCGGCGAGCCTGCTGCGTAGCCTCGACCCTGCGACGGCGGCCGGCACCGTGGGTTGGCAGGTCTGCACCAACCTGCAGACCGCAGCGGTGACCAACGTCTTCGCCGCCTACCCGGGTGCACCAGCTCCGGCGATCAGCCCGCTCCAGCTGGCCCAACAGGCCGCGGCACAACTCGAGGTCACGGTGCCCGCTCCGGCCACCTCGCCAGGGCTCGACCGGTTCCAACTGGTCGGCCTACGGACGTGGCTCTGGGTCACGCGCTGGGACCCGGTGACCCGGACCGCCACCATCCCCGGCCTGTCGGCGACCGTGTCCGCTCGACCGGTCCGCAGCACCTGGGACTTCGGCACCCAGGGCACGGTCACGTGCACCGGACCGGGCACCCCGTACGACCTCACCAAGGCGCCAGCCGACCAATCGACCGACTGTGCGCTCACGTTCACCCACTCCGGCCACTACCTGGCCCGCGTCTCGGTCGACTGGGCCATCAGCTGGCGCACCAACACCGGTGCCGCGGGCACACTGCCCGACCAGGCCCGCACCACCACCTTCCCCATCGAAGCCCGGGCCGCCCAGGCCGTGACCAACTGACGAACTGAAGAACTGACCGGCTGACCGGTCAGACCGGTCCGGCGAACGTGACCTCCAGCACCGGGATCGGCTGATCGAGCCCGGCCGCCGACACATCGATCACGACCGCGCACGAGGGGTCTCGGTTGAATATCCGGTCGATCGCACTGATGCGCAGCTCGAACGGGAGGTCGTCGCCGGTGGCCAGCGCCCGTATGCGGGAAATGCGGCGGCCGGGCACGCCGCGCAGCACGACGATGTCGCGCGGCTGCATCGGACACATGAGGTAGACGACCTGATGGTCGGCGCTCCGGGTCGTCGGACCGGGGAACTGCCACGCGCTGAGTCCCGGTTCTGCGCCGGCGATGGCGCGGCGGTTGACCGTCATCCAACGCCTGATCGCCTCCAGTCGCTCCCGCTGCCAGCCGGCGAGCAGGCCCTCGCCATCGGGCGCGACGTTGAGCAGCAGGTTGCCGCCCCGGCCCGCGACCTCGGCCAGGGTGAGCAGCAACTCGGTGGCCGACTTCCGGTCGTCGTCGTCGACCAGTCCCCAACTCTCGCCCATCGTGAGACAGGTCTCCCACGCCTCGCCCGCCGCGTCGTCCGGCACCGCCTGCTCGGGCGTGACGTAACCCCCGACACCGGGCAACCGGTCGTTGAGGACGATGCCGGGCTGCAACTCGTAGATCATCGCGGCCAGGTCCGCGCTCCCCCACTCCTCGGCGGACCGCTCCCAGCCGCCGTCGAACCACAGCAGGTCGATCGTGCCGTACGACGTGAGCAGGTGGCGGAGCTGCCCCTCCATGTCGGAGCGGAACCGGGCCCACGCTTCGGGAGTGGAGCGCGGCAGGTTGAAGAAGCCATATGAAGCCATGTCGTCACGCCATGCCGGGTAGTCCGGGTGGTGCCAGTCGGCCAGCGAGAAATAGAGGCCGACGCGCAGACCGGCATCGCGGCAGGCTTCGACGTATTCGGCCACCAGGTCCCGTCCGCCGAGCGTCTGGCTCACACCGAACCGACTGTGCTCGGACGGGAACAGGGTCCATCCGTCGTGATGTTTCGTCGTCATCACGGCGTAGGTCATGCCGGCGGAGGCGGCCAACTCGATCCACTCGCGTGCCGCGTCGGGGCGAGGGTGGAAGGCGTCGGTGGCGGAGTAGTACTCGGCCACGCTGATCGGCGCGCTCTTGGGGAGCGCGAGGCTCGGGCCCACGATCGGCCATGACGGCTCACGATGGGCGGCGCTGAAGATCCCCCAGTGCACGAAAAGCCCGAGCCGAGCGCCGGCGAACCAGTCGTCGTCTCCGGGCCTCGTGTCCACCAGCGGGGCAGCGTAGCCACGGCCTACCGTGCCCGGATGGACGAGGCGACCATGCGCGAGCGGGTCGACCGCGCCCGGGTCGCACGGTTCGCCACGGTGACGCCGGACGGCCGGCCCCACGTCGTCCCGTGCTGCTTCATTCGCTACGGCGACACGGTGTGGTCGGCAATCGACGCCAAGCCCAAGACCACGCTCGCCGTGCGACGACTGGACAACCTCGCTCGCCAGCCCTCCGTGTGCCTCCTGGTCGATCACTACGAGGAGGACTGGGACCGGCTGTGGTGGATCCGGCTGGACGGGCAAGCGCGGGTCCTCGCTGACGCGTCCGAACGTGACCGCGCACTCGACGCGCTGGCCACCAAGTACCCGCCATATGTCGCGCACCGGCCGCCGGGCCCGGTCATCGCGGTGACGATCACCGGCTGGCGGTCCTGGCACGGATGAGCGGCGGTGGCGAGCGGGCCAAGCTTCGCATCCCGTTCGGCGCTCGAGGCGGCCCGTTCGCCGGGGCCTAGTGTCCTGTCAGGTTGAAAGACCCATATTTTGGTTGCCGGTGATGTCGGTGCAGTAGGCGGCGAGTCGTTCGAGGATCTGGTCGGCGGATTTGGTCCACACGAAGGGCTTGGGGTCCTGGTTCCATTGGTCGGCCCA
>JBBRYD010000155.1:0-9011 GCA_038238065.1 Propionibacteriales bacterium
GACCGCACCGCCGACCCCAGCAACACCGACGAGGAGACCGAAGCGGTTCGCGAGGCACTGAACGCCATCCGCGAGAACGAGGACCTCGTCCCCGTCCTGCTGCCGGTCGGCGATGGCCTGCTGCTGGCCGTCAAGCTCTAGCGGCGACGTTCAGCTGGGTACCACGGTGACGCCCTTGCCGACCACGGTGATGCCGCCGTCGGACACCGTGTAGCCGCGGGCCAGGTCGGCCACATGGTCGACGCCGACCTCGCAGCCGTCGGGTACCACCACGTTCTTGTCCAGGATCGCCCGTCGCACGGTGGCGTTGCGCCCGACCCGGACGTTGGCCAGGAGTACCGACTCGTCGACCACGGCCTTCTCCAGCACCCGGACGTTCGGCGACAGCACCGAGTCGTCGATGGCGCCTCCGGAGATGATGCAGCCGGGGCTGACGACGGAGTCCGTGGCCGTCCCCTTCAGGGTGAATTTGGCGCCGGGCATCTGCACCGGATAGGTCCAGATCGGCCAGTCCTCGTTGTAGAGGTTGAACACCGGATCGACCGAGACCAGGTCCATGTGCGCCTCGTGGTAGGCGTCGATCGTCCCCACGTCGCGCCAGTAGCTCTTGTCGCGGTCGATGGAGCCGGGCACCGAGTTCTGGGTGAAGTCGTAGACCTGGCCCTCGCCCTTGTTCACAAAGGCCGGAATGATGTCGCCGCCCATGTCATGGCGCGAGTCCGAGTCATCGGCGTCGGTCTGCAGGGCCTCGATCAGGGCGTCGGTGGTGAAGATGTAGTTGCCCATCGACGCGAAGGACGACTCGGGGTCATCCGGCAGCCCCGGCGGGTCTGCCGGCTTCTCCAGGAACGCGACGATCTTGTTGTCCGCGGCCGAGTCGATGACGCCGAAAGCGCTGGCCTGGCTGCGTGGCACCCGGATACCGGCCACCGTCATCCCGAGACCGCCGTCGACGTGCGCGTCCAGCATCTGCGAGACGTCCATCCGGTAGATGTTGTCGGCGCCGAACACGACCACGTAGTCCGGCTTCTCGTCCATGATCAGGTTCATCGACTGGAAGATCGCGTCGGCACTGCCCTGATACCACCGGGGGCCGAGGCGCTGCTGGGCCGGAACAGGCGTCACGTAGTTGCCCAGCATGGTCGACATCCGCCAGGTCAGCGAGATGTGGCGGTCCAAGGAGTGCGACTTGTACTGGGTCAGTACCGCGATCTGGCGAAGGCCGGCGTTGGCCAGGTTGGAGAGGACGTAGTCGATCAGCCGGTAGGTGCCGCCGAACGGGACGGCGGGCTTCGCTCGATCCATGGTGAGGGGCATCAGGCGTTTGCCCTCGCCGCCAGCCAGAACAATCGCCAGAACCTTGTGCCTCGTCGCCATGTCTTGAACCTAGGACCTGCCGACCCTCACGGACAAGAGGCACGCGGGCCCGTCTCGCCTCGATCCGCGTCGGTCCTGTCGTCGTTTCGACGTGGCCGGTGGCTCTGTTCACCTCGGTCCCGGCTGTGGCACGATGCGAGACATGACGCCTCCCGACGGTGACCGGCTCAGCATCTCCCTGCTCACCCGCGAGTATCCGCCGACGATCTACGGGGGGGCCGGGGTGCACGTGGCTCAGCTGGTCCCGCAGCTACGCAAGCTGATCGACGTCGACGTGCAGTGCATGGGAGAACCACGCGAGGGTGCCACCGCCCACCTGGAGAACTATCCTCCGGGTGCGAACGCCGCCCTGCGCGTGTTCGGCGCCGACCTCGCCATGGCGGCCTCCGTACCGGCCGTGGACCTGGTGCACTCCCACACCTGGTACGCCAATCTCGCCGGCCTGCTCGCCGGCCTGTTCCAGGACATCCCTCATGTGGTCAGCGCCCACTCCCTGGAGCCGCACCGGCCGTGGAAGGCCGAGCAGTTGGCCGGTGGGTACCACCTGTCGTCGTGGGCGGAGAAGACGGCTTTCGAGGCTGCCGTCGCGGTGATCGCGGTGAGCGCCGGGATGCGCGCGGACATCTTGGACTCCTACACCAACCTCGACCCGGCGAAGGTGCACGTGGTCAAGAACGGCATCGACACCGACGAGTTCAGGCCGGACGCCAACACCGACATCGTCACCTCGCTCGGTGTCGACCTCGAACGGCCCTCGGTGGTCTTCGTCGGTCGGATCACTCGGCAGAAGGGCCTGATCCACCTGGTCCGCGCGGCCGAGCAGCTCCATCCGGACACCCAGCTCGTGCTGTTGGCCGGCGCACCGGACACGCCGGAGATCGCCCAGCAGATCGGCGACGCGTTCGCCCATCTGGAGTCGACCCGCGGCAACGTCATCTGGATCGAGAAGATGCTCCCCCGCGAACAGGTACGCCAGGTGCTGTCCCACGCGACGGTCTTCGCCTGCCCGTCGGTCTATGAACCGCTGGGCATCGTCAACCTGGAGGCGATGGCCTGCGAAACGGCAGTGGTCGCCTCGGCGGTCGGCGGCATCCCGGAGGTGGTGGTCGACAACGAGACGGGCTACCTGGTGCCGTACGACCCGGCCCAGGCCGACGATCCCGCCTTTGTCGCCTCCTTCGAGGCCGATCTGGCGTCCAAGATCAACTCGCTGACCGCCGACCCGGACAAGGCCCGGGCCTTCGGTTTGGCCGGCCGGCAACGCTGCATCGACGAGTTCTCCTGGGCCAAGATCGCCGCCGAGACCGTCGACGTCTATCGCCGGGCCATCGAGGTCCACGGCAGCTGAAACCCTGACCGCGGTGAATGGTCGCCGCGGGGTGCGACAGAAAGGCCCCGCCGCTGACGCGACGGGGCCCGAGTGCTGAGCTGCGGTTTAGCCGACGACCTCTTTGAGCGCCCCTGCGAGTTCCGTGGCCTCATCGGCGTTCAGCTCGACGACGAGCCGACCTCCCCCTTCGAGCGGGACCCGCATGACGATTCCCCGACCTTCTTTGGTGACTTCCATTGGGCCGTCACCAGTCCGCGGCTTCATTGCAGCCATCGCGCACCCTCATTTCTGTCATCCGAGCATTGCCACGCGAATTATTCCGTATCAACACCCTGACGTCCTAGCCGGGTCACACGCCGTCGGATTGCTCGGCCCCCTCGACGCGGACAGCCGCCGCAGCTGATGTGGTGAGCGTTACAGTCGAGGCCATGACCGACGCGCCCGTCCTGCTGACGAGTGGCGGTGGTGTCGCCACCATCCGTCTGCACCGTCCGGCAGCGATGAACGCGCTGGACACTTCGACCAAGAAGGCCCTGCTGGCCGCCCTGACCGACGTCGGGGCCGACGACTCGGTCCGCTGTGTCGTGCTGACCGGCAGCGGTCGAGCGTTCAGCGCCGGGCAGGATCTCAAGGAGCACCTGGCCCAGCTCGAGGAGGGCGACCTCGACGCCCTCTGGTCCACCGTCCCCGAGCACTACAACCCGATCGCGTTGGCGCTGCACCGGCTCGACAAGCCCGTCGTGGCAGCTGTCAACGGCGTGGCCGCAGGGGCGGGGGCCGCCCTCGCGCTGCTGGCCGACTACCGGATCCTGACCGCCTCCGCCGGCATCAACATCGCCTTCGCGGCGATCGGCCTCTCGTGCGACACGGGCACGTCCTGGACACTCCCCCGGCTGGTCGGCCCGACCCGGGCCATGGACCTGCTGATGACGCCCCGCACCATTCCGGCCTCCGAAGCCCTCGCCATCGGCCTCGCCAGCGAAGTCGTCCCCGATGCCGACTTCCCGGCGCGCGTCACGGAGCTTTCCACGACCCTCGCCGCCGGCCCCACCCTGGCCTTCGCCGCCATGCGACGCGCGGTCTCCTACTCAGCCACCCACTCCCTGGCCGACTCCCTGGTCTTCGAAGGCGAGCGGATGCGGGAAACCGGAGCCACCTCAGACCACCTCGCTGCCGTCGACGCCTTCGTGGCCAAGCGCCGACCGGAGTTCACCGGCCGCTAGCGCTCACTCGCGTCGACCGACAGTGCCGACGGCGGCATCTCTCAGACGGCGGCACTCGCAGAAGTGATCGGAGCGTGGACGGGCCTGGCGGGAGCCCCGCCCCCGCGGCAGCGCTTTACGCACCGGCGGCAGCGCTAGGCGGGCGGATGGTTGCGACGAGCGCTTCTCCGAGCGCCGCCGACTGGGACGCCGCCGTCGGCACCACCCGGCGACTCGAGCGCACCTTGGCGGCCGGTGCCGATCCGGACGAAGCACTCGGCCAGGTGGTCGTCGACCAGCCCCACTGCTTGCATCATGGCGTAGGCGGTGGTCGGGCCGAAGAAACGGATCCCATGCTTTTTCAGCTCCTTGGCCATCGCGACCGACTCGGGCGTCACGGCTGCGATCTGGTCCAGCGACGTGGGGCGCGGTCTGCCTGGCTGAGCGTAGGAGAGGATCAGCTCGGCGAAGGCGTCGCCCATCTCGACCACGACGCGGGCGTTGGAGATCGCGGCCGCGATCTTGGCGCTGTTGCGGACGATCCCGGCGTCAGCCATCAGCCGGTGCATGTCGTCCTGACCGAAGGTGGCGACTTGTTCGGGGTCGAAGTCCTCGAAGGCGGCCCGGAAGTTGTCCCGCTTGCGCAGAATGGTGATCCAGGAGAGGCCGGACTGGAAGGCCTCCAGCGTCAAGCGCTCGTAGAGACCGTGAACGCTGGTGACCGGCTGACCCCACTCGAGATCGTGGTAGCACCGGTATTCGACAGTCCCCGCCCCCCAGGGACAGCGGAGCAGTCCGTCGGCGCCGAGCAGTGCAGCCATCAGAGATCCGGGCCCCGCGAGGAGCTCTCGCAGACCTTTCTGAGCAGGGTCAGGCTGGCTTGGAAGCCCCGGGCCATCAGGGGCAGCGCCGGACGGATGACGGACTCGACCAACCGGCCACCGGGTAGGGAGAACACCTCGGTGGCGGTGATCCTGGTCAACCCTCCGGACGTCTCGACCCGGAAGGCTCCCTCGCCGGTGAAGAACGGACCGAGATGCAGCACCTCCAGCTCGCCGAACGTGTCGTGCCCGGGTGGCGTCCAACCAGTGACCACGAAGTTGTCCAGCAGGCCGACGGGGATGTGACCCAGCCACAAGCCAGAGAGGGCTACCACGCGCACACCGACCCCCGTCTGCTGCGGACCGACCGCCTTGACGGTGGTGAGCGGGATCCAGCGAGCCTGACCCGCCCAGTCGGTCATCTCCGCCCAGACCGTGTCCGGCGTGGCCTCGGTGTCGACGTGGACCTGGAGCCGGAGGCTCATGCGTGTTCTCCCGGATATCGATCCTCGAGCAGCTCGGTCTCGGGTGGTGCGACCGCATCGCCTTCGGCCGGTCTCGCAGCTGCGGTGACCTTTCCGGTTGGCCCGCCGCCGGTCAGCTCGCGAATGGTCGCGTCGCGCTCGGCGATCTCGCGCGTCAGCCGGTCCAGGATGTCGTCGACCTGGGCCATCGCGTATCCGCGCAGGGTGACCCCGAAACGCAGGGTCTGGATGTCGGAGGCCGTCAGGGGGCGGTCGGTGGGCAGGTCCTGGCGGTACGTGTCGCGGACCGGGTCCTGGGCCATCTCACCCAACCCGCCCGCGGCCGCGATCGTCGCGACGCCCAGGATGGCGACCACGACGACGGCGATGAACCACTCCATGAACCGATCGTTTCACGCTGGTCGCTGGACCCGACTATTCGGGGCGCCGCGGCGCGACGATGGTCGGCTGGTTGGACAACATGATCTGGACCGCTTCGTCGATGTCGTCGGTGATCTGCAGCATGTCGATGTCCTTGGCCGAGACGGCGCCGTGCTCCAACGCCGCCTCCTGCAGCCAGTCGACCAGCCCCCGCCAGTAAGCCGAGCCGAAGAGCACCACCGGAAACGACGTCACCTTGCGCGTCTGGACCAGGGTGAGGGCCTCGAACAGCTCGTCGAAGGTGCCGAACCCGCCCGGCATCACCACGAAACCCTGCGCGTACTTCACGAACATGGTCTTGCGGGCGAAGAAGTAGCGGAAGTTGATGCCGAGGTTGACGTAATCGTTGAGCCCCGACTCGAAGGGCAGCTCGATGCCAAGCCCCACCGACACTCCGCCCGCCTCGGCGGCACCGCGGTTGGCTGCCTCCATGATCCCCGGGCCGCCGCCGGTGATGACCGCGAGCCCCGCGGCGGCGAGCTGGGCGGCCAGCTGCCGGGCCGCGGCGTACATGGGCTGGTCGGGCTTCGTCCGGGCCGACCCGAAGACGCTGACTGCCGGTCCGAGCTCGGCCAGCGTGCCGAAGCCTTCGACGAACTCGGCCTGGATCCGTAACACCCGCCACGGATCGGTGTGCACCCAGTCGGAGGTGCCGCGCCCATCCAGCAGCCGCTGGTCGGTGGTGGTGGACTGCACCTGGGTCCGCCCACGGACGACCGGTCCCTGGAAGAAGCGCTCCCGATTGTGTTCCGTCATGTGGTCAGCGTAGCTAGCATGTCTGGCACTCAGCTCGTCCAGGACACTCAGCCCAGCCAGCGCAGCAACGCGTCTCGACAGCTGCGGACGTCGGCGGCCGGACAGAACTCGTCGTCGGCGTGCGCCTTGCTGGGGTCGCCGGGTCCGAAGTTGACCGCCGGGACGCCCATGGCGCTGAATCGCGCCACGTCGGTCCAGCCGAGCTTCGCGCTCGTCCCGCCACCCACCGCGTCCACGAAGGCGGCGGCCGCCGGCCGGTCCAGCCCGGGACGCGCGCCCTCGGCCACGTCGGTCACCGTCAGCTCATAGCCCTCGAACACCTGCCGCAGATGAGCCTCGGCGGCCTCGGCGTTCTTGTCCGGTGCGAATCGGTAGTTGACGACCACGGTGCAGCGGTCGGGGACGACGTTTCCTGCGATGCCGCCGGTGATCGACACCGCATTGAGCCCTTCGCGATAGACCAGTCCGTCGACGTCGACCTGCCGCGGCTGATAGTCCGTCAGCCGTTGCAGGACGCCGGCGGCGTCATGGATGGCGTTGTGGCCGGTCCACGAGCGGGCCGAGTGTGCGGCGACCCCGTGCAGGGCGATCTCGATCCGCATGGTGCCCTGGCAGCCACCCTCGATCCCTGCGTTCGACGGCTCACCCAGCACGGCGAACGACCCGGCCAGCCAGTCGGGGTGCTCGCGAGCGATCCGGCCCAGCCCGTTGCGGTCCTCCTCGACCTCCTCGTTGTCGTAGAAGATCCAGGTGACGTCGCGCTGCGGCTCGGGCACGGCGGCCGCGACGGCCAGCTGGACGGCGACCCCGGCCTTCATGTCGCATGCTCCTCGCCCCCAGACGACCTCGTCGGCGCCCTCCCCGGTGACCCAGGACGGCACGTTGGCAGCGATCGGGACCGTGTCGAGGTGTCCGGCGATCACCACCCGCTCCGCACGCCCCAGATCGGTCCGCGCGACGATCACGTTGCGATCCCGGATGACCTCCAGATGGGCATACGGTCGGAGCGCCGACTCGATCTGGTCGGCGATCAACGTCTCGTCGCCACTGACGGACTCGATGTCGATGAGCTGTCGGAGCAGAGCCACGACGTCGCCCTCGAGGTCCAGGGGTGCAGTCATGACCGGCACCTTACAGCTCGCCGCCGACCGGTCCGCCGCAGCGATGACAGCTCCTTCGCGCACAGGGTCGGCCCAGGTGGAGCCATTAGGCTGGCGGGCATGACTGACGCCACGACGACCCCGAGCCGCCGGGCCTGGGGCTGGGGCCTCGCCTCCGTCCATGACTCCGGGCAGGTCCTGGACACCTACTTCCCGGCTCCCGCTCTCGGCTCGCCCGATGCGGACGGAATCTCCGACGGCACGGACCACCTGCCCGAGAGCCTGGTCGGGGCCGAGCACTACGACGACCTTCGCGGGGTCCGATCCGAGCCGGTGCTGGTCCAGGTCGACCTCGACACGGCGCCGGCCGACACCGCAGACGCGTACCTGCGACTGCATCTGCTCAGCCACCGGCTGGTCAGGCCGCGCACGGTGAACCTCTCGAACATCTTCGCCGTGATGCCGAACGTGGTGTGGACCTCGGCCGGGCCGTGCGCGGTGGACGGCTTCGAAAACGTCCGGGCCCGGCTGCGCACCGCTCGTGGACACGTCACGGTCTTCGGGGTGGACAAGTTCCCGCGGATGGTCGACTACGTACTGCCGACGGGGGTCCGCATCGCCGACGCCGACCGGGTCCGGCTGGGTGCACATCTGGCCGAGGGCACGACCGTCATGCACGAGGGCTTCGTCAACTACAACGCCGGCACGCTGGGCACCTCGATGGTGGAGGGACGCATCTCGGCGAGCGTGGTGGTCGGCGCCGACTCCGACGTGGGCGGCGGCGCCTCGATCATGGGGACCCTGTCCGGCGGCGGCACCGAGGTGATCTCGATCGGCGAACGCTGCCTGCTGGGGGCCAACTCGGGCATCGGCATCGCCCTGGGCGACGACTGCGTGGTCGAGGCCGGGTTGTACGTCACGGCCGGGACCAAGGTGCGGCTGCCCGACGGGTCGATCGTGAAGGCCGTGGAGCTCTCCAGTCACGACGGCCTCCTCTTCATCCGTCACTCGACCAGCGGGGCCGTCGAAGTCCGAGGTCGTCAGGGCAAGCTCGTCGAGCTGAACGTCGCCCTGCACGCCAACTGACCGTGGTCGACAGCGGAACCGGCACCAAGCGGGCGGGCGGATGTCTGATCGTGGCCCTGGTCGTGCTGCTGGCCGCGGTACTGGGCGTCTTCTTCTGGTTGCGAGACCGCGGTGTCGCGGCGCCGGTGCCCGGCCAGCAACGCTGCGTGGCCACCGCTGGCGGGTCGTCGGTCGCGCTGACCCTCGACCAGGCCCACTACACCTCGATCATCGTGGGTGTGTCGGTCCGCCGCGGCCTCCCCCCACGCGCCGCGTCGATCGCCATGGCCACCGTCTACCAGGAGACCGGGATCCGTAACCTCGACTACGGTGACCGCGACTCCGTCGGTCTGTTCCAGCAACGACCGTCCCAGGGCTGGGGATCCGAGAAGCAGTTGATGGACCCCTTCTACGCCGCCGGTAAGTTCTACGACGCCCTGGTCAAGATCAAGGGC
>JBBRYD010000156.1:0-9002 GCA_038238065.1 Propionibacteriales bacterium
GGTCGAACGAACTGATCTTGCCGGACTTCGCCGGCGGAGTAGGCGGTGCCGCGACGGGTGGCAGCGGCGGTGCCGCCGGCGTTGGTCGCGTCGCCAGCGCGAAGATTTCCCCCTGCTCCTCGCGGTCCAAGGCGAGTTCGTCCTGCCCCCGCTCGACGGCTCGACGCAGGGCGCGGGTCGCCAGCACAGCGTCACGGCCGCCCACCATCGCGCTGGAGGTCTCCAGGGTGAGCAGGGAGACGGCCGTGGCTTCGGTATCGATGCCCGACAACAGCCGGTCGAGGGTGACGATGCGTTGGTCGAGCAACCGCAGATAGTCAGCCACGAACTTTTCCACGATCGACACGTCACCCACGTCGGCGACGAACTGGTACAGGGCAGAGCTGCAGTCGCTCATGCTGGTCGAGCGGGCGCTGGTCGGTCCTGGCTGTGCTGGCTCCGCCAAGACCGACCCGCCCTCCGGTGGTGACCGTATCCCCGATATTCCGGTCACGACCGAAGCCCTGCTCCCCCCCACAGGCAGCTGCTCCGAGCTGACGACGACGTCCGCATCGCGGTCAGCCCCGGATCTCACAGATGCCCCCATTACTTCGTGCTCGTCGGTGCGTTGCTCCGACGTGGCGACCCTGTCCGTCGGCATGGCGTATTCCGTTTCGGCTGAGCCCGAACTGTTCTCAGACGTCGCAGACATTCCACACCTCGTCAACCCCGAACAAGACCAACCTTTTCTTCAGCGGTGAGCCACATAACCCTGCTCACCCTCGAGACCCCCCGTCTCGATGAAGTAAGACTGCGTGGTCAGTCTCTGCACGCAATCCGGGTTACGCTGGTTTTGCTTCAAGATTTGCTCAAGATTTGCTCAAGCAGCCCCCGGGGGGATACCGCGACCACCCGGGACCAGCACGCCCTCTCTCGACGTCGCCCCACGGTCGAGACGAGGAGAACGCATGCCAGACGCACGATCCGGGAGCTCACGAGGGATCCGCGCCGGAGGGCTGGCCCTCCTGCTGGTCCTCGCGGGCACCGGGTGTGGCACACCACCCTGGCAGACCGGCGCAAGCTCCGCCTCGCCCGGGCCGGCCACCAAGACTGCAGGTGCCACCGCGTCGCCGAGCAGGGCGACCGCAGCGCCCGCCCCATCGACCCCGGCGGGACCGGTGCAGAACGACCTGTCGACGGGCTCAGCCAAGCGGACCATCGATGCCGGAGGGGTGCGGCTCAAGATCAACTACTGGTCGACGCTTGACCTGGCGGACTGGACCGGACCCGCCGGGAAATCCCTGAACCTGTCGGCCTCGGCGAAGTTCATCGACGGTAGCGAGCAGGACATCTTCTTGTCCAAGGTGTCGGTGAATGTTGCGGTCGCCGGTGCTGCGGGACCGCTGACCGGACCCGATCCGCTGGTCGACTCCAGCAGCGTGTCACCCGGATACCTGATCACCTCGCCCAGCTCGTACGGTCAGGTCTTCACCATCCCCGCACTGGCCACCGGGGCCAGGGCGGTGACGTTGACCATCACCTACGAGCTGCTCGTGCAGTCGGCGCCGAAGGCCAAGACGTACGCGAAACAGACGGGGAGCAACGACCTGGTGATCCCCATCGCTGCGTGATGTTCGCACAGCACGGCTTGCTGAGAGGGGCTGGTGGGAGTGCCCGACGTCATCACCCCCACCAACCTCTGCCCCGAACCACACCGTGACGTGGTCCTCCCCGCCGAGACCGACCGCGCGAGTTCCCTATGGAGAACTCGACGCTGCACAGCCTTTCAAGGTTGAAAGATCAACCTTAAGCCTGGCTGACAGACGACCGAAGCGCGGCTCAGTATCGGCTCAGTTTTCTCCCAGCCAGCGTCTGCTGGTGAGGTCCTGGCGGGTGCTCGCGGGGCGTGGGTGAGACTAGGGACATGCGCATCGTAGTGATCGGCGGCACAGGACACGTCGGCAGCTTTCTCGTTCCCCGGCTCGTGGAAGCCGGACATCAGGTGGTGTCCCTGTCCCGCGGGCTGCGCCGCCCATACGTGGACAACGCCGCGTGGGAGCAGGTCGAACAGCGGGTGGTCGACCGTGACGCTGAGGATGCGGCCGGTACGTTCGCAGCCACGGTGCTCGACGGGGAGCCCGAAGTCGTCATCGACCTGGTCTGTTTCACGCTGGACTCGGCGGCCGCGCTGAGGGACGGCCTTCGCGGCCGCGTCGACCACCTGGTCCACTGCGGCTCGATCTGGAGACACGGTCTGAGCACGAAGATCCCCATCACCGAGGAGAACGGGTCGGAGCCGTTCGGCGAGTACGGGACCCAGAAGGCGGCGATCGCCCGGCTGCTGGCGACCGAGACCGAACGCGGCGGGCTGGTCACCACCTCGCTGCACCCCGGCCACATCAGCGGCCCCGGCTGGCCGGTCATCAACCCGGTCGGCAACCTCGACCCCGGAGTGTGGGAGACGCTGGCCGCGGGAGCAGAGCTCACGATCCCGGGCCTGGGGGTCGAACTGATGAGCCACGTGCACGCCGACGACGTGGCGCAGGCGTTCGCCCTCTCCGTGGAGCATCGAGCCGAGGCAGCCGGGCAGTCGTTCACGGTCACGGCGGCATCGGCCCTCACCGTGCGGGGGTTCGCCCAGATCGCCGCCGGCTGGTTCGGAAAGGAGGCACGGTTGACCTCGGTCAGCTGGGCCGACTTCCGGACTCAGACCACGCCCGAATGGGCCGACTCGAGCTGGCAACATCTCTACCGCAGCCAGGGCATGTCCATCGACAAGGCACGGAAGCTGTTGGGCTACCAGCCGTCGTACGAGCCTGACGAGGCAGCCCGGCAGGCCGTCGGGGCGATGATCGAGAGCGGCGAGCTCGACATTCCCGCGGGCTTCCGCCGCTGATGGGCGAGCAGCCCTTCGGACAGGGACAGATGTCACACGAATGTATGACCTTCAGCACTATCGTCCCCGGGGCGGACGGCGGAGAATAGAGCCAACCCACCGGGAAGACGCTTCATGCCCACGATCCACCGCCCCGAATCCCGTCAACAGGTCCGCCGGTTGTCCGCCCGAGAGTGTCGTGCCTGGCTGGCCAGCCACCGAGAGGGCAGGTTGGGATACCAGACGGGCCGCGGACCGCGCTCTGTCGTGGTGCGCTACGCCATCACCGATGAGCAGATCATGTTTCGCCTTCCCGACTACAACGACATCGTCCACTACGTACCCGGCGAGCGGGTCACCCTGGAGGTCGAGGGACTGCACGCCGCGGTCGGTGACTTCGACACGGTGCTGGTCACCGGGGAGGCCAGGCTGGCCGCACACCATGCCTCGGTGGTCCAGGCAACCCAGTTCGAGGAGCACTGGCCCGCGGGGGTCGCGACCTCGGTGATCTGCCTGCCGATGACCGAGGTCGAGGGCTTCGAACGCAACGCGGTTGCCCTCGTCGGCGCCCGCTGACCCACCCGGCCCACCGCGGTGCAGCAGCCCGTCGGTCGCTTCGACCACGACCGGAGCCCCCGAGAACGTAGGGTGTCGGATAGATGACCGGATCGCCGACGACTGGTCCTATGCCGATCGGAGCACGACGACCACTGCCGAAGCACGACTGCAACGACTGTTGAGTGCCAACCGCGCCATCGTCAGTGAGCTCTCACTGCCCTCGGTGCTGCAGCGCATCGTGTCAGCAGCGCGTGACCTGGTCGGTGTGCGGTACGCGGCCTTGGGGGTGATCGGTGCTGACGGGCGGCTCGAGGAGTTCATCCACGTCGGGATGACCGACGAGATGGTCTCCACCATCGGTGAGCTCCCGAAGGGGCGAGGCCTGCTGAGAGCCCTGATCCAGGACCCTCAACCGATCCGGCTCCCACGGATCGGTGATGACGAACGGTCGTCCGGCTTTCCCCCCGGCCATCCCCCGATGGACACCTTCCTCGGAGTGCCGATCCGCTCGCGCAGCGAGGTGTACGGCAACCTCTACCTCACCGAACGGCTCGACGGTGAGTTCACCGCCGAGGACGAAGATCTCCTGATGGCGCTGGCCGCCAGCGCCGGGGTGGCCATCGAGAACGCCAGGCTGTACGAGGAGTCACGCCGGCGGCAGTCCTGGCTCCGCGCCTCGGCCGAGGTGAGCGGTCTGCTGCTGTCGCCCGAAGGTGACCTGGACCCGCTCCAGCTGATCGTCGACAGCGTCCTCACCCTGGCCGAGGCAGACGTCGTCACCCTGGTGGTCCCACTCGCGCCGGACCTCCTGCAGGTCGCTGTCGCGGCCGGGGTGGGGGCCGACGAGCTGCGAGGACTGCAGTACTCCACCCAGGACACCCTGGTCGCCCTCGCGATGGACACGGGCCGCGGCGTCCGCGTCGGCGCCGTCGACGAGCGGCAGGGTTTCAACGTGCACCTCAGCCAGGTCGTCGACGTAGGTGCCGTGATGGCCGTTCCGCTGTCCGGCGAGAGCGGACCCCAGGGGTCCATCGTCGCCGGTCGGCGGGCGGGCCGGCGCAACTTCACCACGGCCGACCTCGACATGGCCGAGTCCTTCGCCAACCATGCCGCCATCGCCACCGAGCTCGTCGAGGCTCGTTCGCGACAACAGCGACTCGCCGTGCTGGAAGACCGCGACCGCATCGCCCGGGACCTGCACGACCACGTCATCCAGCGCCTCTTCGCGGTCGGCCTCAGCGTGCAGAGCATTGCCACGGTGATGGGCGACGACGCGCTGGCCGGCAGGCTGGAGCGGGCGGTGGAGGACATCGACGACACCATCCGACAGGTCCGTACGTCCATCTTCCAGCTGCGTCGTAACAACGCCGGTGATCGTGGGCTCCGCTCGATCGTGCTCGGGGTGACCCGGCAGGTGGTCCCGCTGCTCGGGTTCGAGCCTGCGGTCTGGTTCGTCGGTCCGACCGACACCGTCGTACCGGCTGACGTGGTCGGCGACGTCGAGGCAGTCGTCCGTGAGGCGTTGACGAACGTGGCCAAGCACGCCGAGGCGAGTGAGGCCATCGTGCAGCTCTACGCCACCGGTCAGTCGCTCGAGGTCGCCGTCTCCGACGACGGTGTCGGACTCGGCGACTCCGAGCGGCGCAGCGGGCTGGCCAACCTCCGGCGCCGCGCCGAGGACCTGAACGGCACATTGTCGATCTCCGTTCGACGACCCAGAGGAACGAGGCTGACGTGGACCATCCCCCTGCCGAGCTGAAGACGATCAAGGTCTTCCTGCTCGACGACCACGAGATCGTCAGGCGTGGCCTCGTCGACCTGATCGACTCCACCCCCGACATCAGTGTGGTGGGTGAGGCGGGCACGGTCGCCGACGCGCTGCACCGGATCCCTGCGGTGCATCCGCACGTCGCCATCCTGGACGCCCGGCTGCCCGACGGCAGCGGCATCGACGTCTGCCGGGAGATCCGCTCGCGCTACCCCGACGTCAACTGCCTGATCCTGACCTCCTACGACGACGACGAGGCGCTGTTCGCCGCCGTGATGGCCGGGGCCGCGGGGTACCTGTTGAAGCAGATCGGGGGCCGCTCGTTGACCGACGCCATTCGCGACGTGGCCGCCGGCCGTTCGCTGATGGACCCGGCGGTGACCGGCCGACTGCTCGACCGCCTCCGCCACCCGCCCGTCGCCGATCCGAAGGTGAGCTCGCTGACCGCCCGAGAACGGGATATCCTCGACCTGATCGCCGACGGTCTGTCCAACAAGCAGATCGGTGACCGGCTCTTCCTGGCCGAGAAGACCGTGAAGAACTACGTCTCGGCGCTGCTGTCGAAGCTGAGTATGCAACGACGGACCCAGGCGGCGGTGTTCGGTGCGGAGATCCGGCGGGCGGTCCCCGGGCAGGACTGAGGCGAATGCTCCGGTGGTCCAGCAGCCTGATGCCGCCCTGGGCCGGACCTACCGGGACCTAAGTCCCACCCCGTGGGGCCGGAGTCCTCTGCCTGGTGTTCGAGGCGCTGGCCAGACTGGACACATGACCATCGTGCAGGACAGCCGTGATCGGGTCGTCGTGGGGATCGACGCCTCGCCGAACTCCAGGTATGCGGTGCTGTGGGCGGTTGCCGAGGCTCGGATCAGGCGATGTGCGCTGGTCATCACCCACGTGGACCCGCTCTCACCGAACGGTGAGGCGCGGCACGCCTCGGCCGAGCTGGACGTCCTGCTGGCGGTCAGTGCGGCCGCAGCCTCGCTGCGTGAGCCCGCGGTCCCGGTGGGAACGTTGCTGATCCGGGGCAGTGTGAGCGATGAGCTCGTGGCCCTGAGTCGTACCTCAGCACTCCTGGTGCTCGGGGTGGACCCGGACCGGCGACGTGCCGACTACGGTGCCCTGGGTCCGCTCGAGGATCGTGTGGTCGCCCATTCCCGGTGTCCGGTGATCGTGGTCCGCGGCCGGCCGCCGGTGGACGACGCCGAACAACGCCACCTGGTCGTCGGCTGGACCGACAACTCGCTGGGTCAGCACCTGCTGGAGGCGGCGGCCGCCGAGGCCGCCCTGCGGGCTGACTCGTTGACCGTGATGGTGCTCCCGGCCCACGAAGGCAGCGCGTGCCCCCCTGATCCCGGATCGTCGCTCGCAGACCAGATCGAGGCGCTGAGGATCATTCACCCAGGCCTGGAGGTCTCGGTCGAACGCCCCGAGACCGACCCCCTCGAAGCCGTCCTGCACCACGGACGCCGGTCGGACCTGCTGATCGCGCCCGCCGAACAGGCCGACGACCGGTGGAGCATCCGCATCGGGTCGTGGGCCGCGGACTTCATCCGGTTGAGCCCGTGCCCGGTCATGCTGCTGGGTCGGCTGTCGCTGCCCACCGCGCTGGTCGCCTGAAACGGCCCAGAGCGGTCCTTCACGAACCGTCCTGCCGCGGTGGCCTGCGCCGTAGCGGCTGTGGGTGGCTCCAGCTCGGCTCAACGAGCAGGGCCGGCCGGGCGTCAACGCCCGGCCGGCCCGTAGGTCACACCGCTCTCTCCGTCACACCGTCCTGGGCGTCAGCTTCCAGTTGCGGATCTCGGGCATGTCCTCGAGGTTCTCCACCACGTGCTCGTAATGCTCGAGCAGCTTGGCCTCGCACCAGTCCAGGAGCTCCGCTGAGCCCACCGGGGTACGGGCTGCGTTGTTGATGGCGTCCATCACCAGGTGATAGCGCGACACCTTGTTCTTCACGGTCATGTCGAAGGGGGTGGTGGTCGTCCCCTGCTCGATGAACCCGCGGACGTGCACGCGGTCGGCGTCCGGACGTCCGTGGATGAGCTGGTGAACCGCACCCGGGAAGCCGTGGAAGGCGAACACCACGTCGACCGAGTCGGTGAACAGCTCACGGAAGCGGGTTTCGCTCATTCCGTGCGGGTGGTCCTTGGGCCGGGGCAGACCCATCAGGTCGACCACGTTGACCACCCGGACGCTCAGCTTGGGTAGCCGCTCCTTCAGGATCTGGGCCGCCGCGATGGTCTCCAGCGTGACCGCGTCGCCGGCGCAGGCCATCACGATGTCGGGGTCGCTCTCGCCGTCGTCGGTGCCGGCCCACTCCCAGACGCTCGCACCGCGGGTGCAGTGCTCGATCGCGTCCTCCATGTTGAGCCACTGCATCTGGGGCTGCTTGTCGATCACGATGAGGTTCATGTACGACTTGGACCGCAGGCAGTGGTCGGCCACCGACAGCAGGCAGTTGGCGTCCGGCGGCAGGTAGACCCGGGAGACGTCACCGCGCTGGGTGATGACCACCTGGATCAACGCCGGCCCCTGGTGGGAGAAGCCGGTGTGGTCGTTGCGCCAGGCCGTCGAGGTCAACAGCAGGTTGAAGCTGGGCACCTTGGCCCGCCACTGGAGCTGCTTCGCCTCCTCCAGCCACTTGCTGTGCTGGATCGTCTGCGAGGCGCTGACCATGGAGAAGGCCTCATAGGTGGCGAACATGCCGTGCCGACCGGTCAGGTTGTAGCCCTCCAGCCAGCCATGACAGTTGTGCTCGGACAGCACCTCCATCACCCGGCCCTCGTGGGAGATCTTGACGTCGCCCGGATCGATCCGCTCCATGAACGCCCGGTCGGACTCGTTGAACACGGCGCCGAGCCGGTTGCTGTTGGTCTCGTCGGGGCTGAGCAGTCGGAAGTTCGACGGGTTGTCGCGGTAGATGTCGGCGAGCATCTCGCCGAGCTTGCGGGTGGACTCCATCAGCTCCACCGCCGGCGACTCGACAGTCACCGCGTAGTCCCGGAAATCGGGCAGCACGAGGTCCTTGGTCAGCACGCCACCGTTGGCGTGCGGGGAGGCGCTCATCCGGAGTGTGCCGGCCGGGTTGGCGGCCAGCACCAGCTCGACCGGGCGTCCGTGGTCGTCGAACAGCTCCTCCGGGCGGTACGACCGCAGCCACTTCTCCAGGATCGCCAGGTGCTCAGGGTTCTCCCGGACGCTGGACAGGGGCACCTGGTGCGAGCGCCAGGTGCCGGTGACGGTCACGCCGTCGATGGCGTCAGGACCCGTCCACCCCTTGGGGCTGCGCAGGATGATCATCGGCCAGCGCGGCCGGTCACCGTCCCAGCCGCCGGTCCGGGCGCTGACCTGGATAGCGCGGATCTTGGTCCACGCCTCGGCCATCGCCGCGGCAACGCGGTGATGCATGCCGGGGAGGTCGGAACCCTCGACCTCGATCACGTCGTACCCGTGGCCCTCGAACAGCGAACGAACCTCCTCGCGCGGCTTGCGGGACAGCACGGTCGGGCCGGCGATCTTGGCGCCGTTGAGGTGCAGGATGGGCAGTACCGCTCCGTCGTGCTCGGGGTTGATGAAGGAGATGCCCTTCCAGGATCCCTCCAGCGGACCGGTTTCGGCCTCGCCGTCACCCACCACGGCGATGGTCAGCAGGTCCGGGTTGTCCATCACCGCACCGAACGCGTGTACCAGGACGTAGCCCAGCTCCCCGCCCTCGTGGATCGAGCCGGGGGTGGTCACCGAGACGTGGCTCGGGATGCCGCCGGGGGCGGAGAACTGCCGGAACAGCCGCTGCAGTCCTTCGGCGTCCTGGGTGACCTTCGGGTA
>JBBRYD010000157.1:0-8867 GCA_038238065.1 Propionibacteriales bacterium
GGCGTCGCACTTTCTCGAGCACGTCCTGTTCAAGGGCACCAAGCGGCGCTCGGCCGAGGAGATCTCCTCGGCCATCGAGTCGGTCGGCGGGGACATCAACGCTTACACGACCAAGGAGTACACCTGCTTCTACGCCCGGGTGCTCGACGTGGATGCCGACCTCGCGGTGGACGTGCTGACCGACATGCTCACCTCCTCCCGGGTGCTCAGCAAGGAGGTCGACGCCGAGCGGGCCGTGATCCTGGATGAGATCGCCATGCACGGCGACGACCCCGGCGAGACCGTGCAGGAGCTGGTCACCGCCCGGATCTTCGGCGATACCGGGCTCGGCCGGCCCGTGATCGGCTCGGTGGCGTCCATCACGGCGTTGTCGCGAGACCAGATCGTCCGACACTGGCGGCGGCACTACCGCCCCTCGTCCATCGTCGTGGCCGCGGCGGGCAACGTCGACCACGACCGGCTGGTCGAGCA
The DNA here is from genome assembly GCA_038238065.1 of Propionibacteriales bacterium. Lineage (GTDB taxonomy): Bacteria > Actinomycetota > Actinomycetes > Propionibacteriales > Propionibacteriaceae > Microlunatus. Next base: position 472 of record JBBRYD010000157.1, read on the forward strand.
CCTCAGGGCCTTCGATGCGCTGCCGACGGGCGGTGAGCCGCGCCAGACGTCGCCCAGCATCATCTCGCCCGACGGCGCTGTGCTGACCACCGTGCGCCCGCTCGAGCAGTGCAGCGTGGCTCTGGCGCTGCCCAGCCCAGGAGTCTTCGACGACCGGCGTTACCCGCTGGGCCTGCTCTGCACCATCCTCGGCGGAGGGATGTCGTCCCGGCTGTTCCTCGAGATCCGCGAGCGGCGGGGGCTGACGTACGGGATCGACTCAGACGAGATCGCCTACTCCGACGCAGGACTGTGGAGCGTCGACTGGCAGTGTGCGCCCGACAAGCTGGTGGAGATCCTCCGACTGGTCCGGGCCACCCTCACCGACGTGGCCCGGGCTGGGGTCACCGAGGCAGAGCTGGCGCGAGCCAAGGGTCAGATGCGGGGCCAGACCGTGCTCTCGTACGAGGGGCCGTCCAGCCGGATGGGCAGGCTGGGCGTCAACGCGTTGACCCGTGACGACCGGTCGCTGGCGGAGGTGCTGGAACGGTTTGATGCCGTGACCGCCGACCAGCTGCAGTCTGAGGCTGTGGCCCTGTTCGACCGGGCGCCGGTGTTGGCCGTGGTCGGCCCGCGCGTCGGGCGTCGGGCGCTGGAGACCGGGCTGAAGGGCTGGGTGGCATGACGCGCGTTGCGGTGTTCGGGGCACGAGGTCGGATGGGGGGCGAGGTCTGCCGCGCCGTCGAGGCAGCCGCGGGGCTTGAGCTCGTGGCGGCCATCGACGCCGGCGACGACCGCGCCGGCGCCCAGCGGGCTGAGGTGGTGGTGGACTTCACCCACCCCGACGTGGTGATGGACAACCTCGCCTGGTGCATCGAGCACGGCATCCATGTCGTGGTCGGCACGACCGGCTTCACCGAGTCCCGGTTCGAGACGCTGCGCCGACGGCTGGCCGACCGACCCGAAGTGGGCATCCTGGTGGCGGCCAACTTCTCCATCGGCGCCCTCCTGATGATGCACTTCGCCGAGCAGGCCGCCGCCTTCTTCGACAGTGTGGAGATCATCGAGCTGCATCACCCCAACAAGGTCGACGCACCATCCGGCACGGCCACCGCGACCGCTCACAGGATCGCCGCGGCCCGCGCAGCGGCCAACTTGCCAGCGCCTCCCGACGCCACCGTCCAGGAGGTGCCCGGCGCCCGCGGTGCCGACATCGACGGCATCCGAGTGCACGGTGTGCGCCTCAGGGGCCTGGTGGCCCACCAGGAGGTGCTGTTCGGGGCCGACGGGGAGACCTTGACGCTACGACACGACTCGCTAGACCGTGTCTCCTTCATGCCGGGGGTGATCGCCGGTGTGCGAGCGGTCACGGACCGACCGGGACTGACGATCGGCATCGAGGCCGTGCTGGGCATCGGCTGATGACCCGTCGCCGTTCTGGAGGCTCCCGCTCGGGGCCGGTCCTGCTGGTGGTCGTGGTCCTGATCGCGGCGTTGTTGTTCGCCGGTGACCGGGTGGCCGCGCAGTTCGTCGAGAGCCGGGTTGTGCACCGGCTGCAGACCGAGATCGGCAGCGCCGCACCGCCGAAGGTGGAGGTGGAAGGCTTCCCGTTCCTCACCCAGCTGCTGCGTGGCTCGTACAGCTCGGTGCACCTCCGGGCCACAGACGTCAGACCACCCGACCAGCAGGCGTCGCTGGCCCTGTTCGACGTCCGGCTGCACGAGCTGACCACCTCGAACCGGTTCGAGACGTTCACCGCGGCCAGCCTCGACGGTAGCGCCGTGGTGGACTACGCGAACGCGAAGTCGCTCAGCAGCCAGCCGATCCAGTACGCCCCGGACGGGCGGGTGTCGGTCGCCGTGCAGACCACGCTGATCAACGTCCCGGTGACGGCCACGATCACCGGCCGCCCGCTGGTGAACGTCGCGGACCAGACCCTGACGTTGGCCGATCCACAGGTCAACGTGGCGGGTGTCGACCTGCCGAGCTCGACGAGTGAGGCGCTGCTGACCTCGGTGCTCAAGCCGGTCGCGATCACCGGCGTTCCCTACGGGCTCCAGGTCACCGGCATGACCGCCCAGCCCGATGGGCTGGACGTCACCCTGACGGGTCGAAACGTCACGTTCAGCCGCTAGTCACCGATGTCGGTGTGCAGGCGAATCTGCTTGAACCGGACGGAGTCGTCGTCGGTCCCGATCTCCCGGACGCCGCCGTCGGGAGCCCAGCCGCCATCGGTCAGGAAGGCCCGCAGCACATCGTCGGTGGAGTTCAGCCACCAGGTCGCCCGGGAGAACCCGTCGGCGCGCAGCGTGTCGATACAGGCGTGCAGCAACCGGGAGCCGTGCCCCCGCCGCTGGGCCGGCGGATCGATCACGAACTCGTCGACCATCCCGTCCGCACCGTCCCGGGCGTCCGGATCCGGGTTGGGAACCGTGGTGGCGAAACCGACCACCCGGTGCTGCTCGATGGCCACCAACACGCGGTACGGGGCCTTCGGCGGTCGAGTGATGGCTCCATGCCACGCCTGGGTCATCTCGTCCACGGCGAGCTGGCCCAGCAGCGCGGCCGAGGTCTCCGGGGGGAGCTGGGCCGCCCAGGCCCGCCGTTGCAGCTCGGCGATAGCACCGGCCTCGCCGGGCAGTGCCAGCCGGACGGAGTCGGCGACGGAAGGAGAAGGGGACGTCACGGGCACCGATGGTATCCCGAGGGTCTGAGCGATACCGGACGTCGAGCCGGGGCGGCGGGATCCTGATGTGTCACAGGTCACATCCGCGGACGGTAATATTCGTGCGGGCCCGAGCGATCTAGTAGTCGAAGTCCGTGGTTACCTGAACCCCCGAGCAGGCAACCACGGACTTTTTCATGCCCTGACCCGTCATCATCCCGGGGTGGCCCAGACGTAGCAGCCGGGCGGGCACAGCAAAAAGGACCTGCCCATCGGGCAGGTCCTCAGCCGAGCACGACGAGGTCAGCGGGTGACCTTGCCCGCCTTCAGGCAGGAGGTGCAGACGTTCAACCGCTTGCGGCTCCCGGCCACGATGGCACGAACTCGCTGTATGTTGGGGTCCCAGCGACGGTTGGTCTTCTTCTTGGACCACGGCACATTGTGACCGAAGCCGGGGCGCTTGGCGCAAACATCACATACGGCAGCCACTGGATACTCCCATTACATTCTCACGACAGATTCTGGGTTGCCCAGATGAGCAACCGAAGAAGAATATCCAACAGTCCGGGCAAAGACCAATCGCAGAGGGCCGCCCCCAGCCGCTCAGCGCGGAGCGAAACTGTCGGCCGCCCTCGGTAGGGTGAGCGGGTGGCAATCGAGGCGACGGCAGTCCAGCCGCTGTGGGACGTCTGTGACGCCTGGTTGCGCCGGGCCGAGGAGGTCATCAGCCTGTCGGCCGAGGCGCTCAACACGCTCAACGTCTTCCCGATCTCCGACGCTGACACGGGATCAAACCTGCGGCTCACGCTGCGCGGCATCGTGACCAGCGTGCCCGCCTTCGAGCGGGCCACCCTCGACTCGGTGGTGCAGGCGGCCATCGTCTCGGCACACGGCAGCTCGGGGGCCATCCTGGCCGAGATGGTCACCAGCGTCTGCCGGGCGCTGGGACGGGGCCCGGCGACCGACGTCCTGCCCCCGGCTCCCGGCGCCATGGTGGCCGTCCTGATGCGTCGGGTGGCCCTGGCCGCCACCCAGGCCGTCGCTCGACCGGTCGCGGGCACGATGCTCACCGTGGCCGACGCGGCCGCGGACGAGGCGGCCCGGGCGGCGGCCACCAACCCGGTGGATCCGCTGCTGGTGGCCCTGGCGGCCCAGCGGGGTGCCAGGGAGGCGCTGGCTCGGACCCCCGAGCAGCTCGACGTCCTGGCCCGAGCCGGGGTGGTGGACGCGGGTGGGCAGGCGTTCGTCCTGCTCGTCGACGTCCTGGTCGAGGTGTTGGGGGGCCCCGCCGCGGAGCCGTTGACCGACGTCGCAGCGCCCATCGGTGCCGCGATGGTGACGCGCGGCAGGTCAGCCACGACCGAGTACGAGGTGATGTATGCCCTGCGCGGGGCTCGGCGCAGCGCCCTGGATGGTCTGCGGTCCGAGCTGTCCGAGCTCGGGCACAGCGTGGTCATCGTGGGTGAGGAGACCGTGGCCCAGGTGCACGTGCATCTCACCGATCCCGGGGCGGCCCTCGAAGCGGGCCTCGCCCTCGGTCGGGCCAGCCAGATCCGGATCACCGTCCTGGAGCCCGAGCGGGCCCAGACCGATCGCGGCGTGCTCTCGCTGGTGGCCGGGGACGGGCTCGCCGGAGCGGTCCGCGATCTCGGCGGTGTGCCCCTGCTGAGCGGCCGTGGCCCCGTGACGCTCGAGGAGCTGGCCGCCGCCCTGGAACAGACCTCCGGCGATGTGGTCATCCTGCCCAACGACATGGAGAATCTGGAGATCGCCACCCACCTGGCCATCCGGCTGAGGTCCGAGGGTCGCCGGATCGCGGTGATCCCGACCGTCGCGCAGGTCCAGGGGCTGGCCGCGATGGCGGTGCACGAACCGACAGCCGACTTCGACTCCGCCGTCGTCGCCATGAGCACGGCCGCCGGGCACACCCGCCATGGCGCGGTGACCATCGCGGAGAGCTCGGCGATGACGATGGCCGGGCGCTGCCGGCCCGGCGACGTGCTCGGCGTGGTCGAGGGGGACTTCGTGGAGATCGGGACGTCAGCCGCCGAGGTCGGCTGGCGGATCGTCCAGCGGCTTCTCTCGGCCGGCGGCGAGCTGCTGACCCTGGTGGAGGGCGCCGACGCGACCCCCGGTCTGGTCGATGATCTGGAACGCCGGACCCTGGGTCGCCACGATGCGGTCGACGTGGAGACGCTGGTCGGTGGCCAGCCGCGCTACCTCGTGCTGATCGGGGTCGAATGAGCACGGCACGCGTCCCGGCTGTGGCGACGGGGGGCTGGCGGACCGACGCGTACGCGCGGTTGGCCACCAAGCTGGACCACGTGGTGGGTGACAAGACCGGCAAGCATCTGGCTGCGCTGAAACTGCACACGGTCGGCGACCTGATGCATCACATCCCGCGCCGTTACCTGTCCGGTACCGAACTGAGCGACCTGTCCCTGCTGCAGCCGGGGGAGGAGGTGGCGGTGCTGGCCGAGGTGCTCGATGTCCGTACCTACAACATGCCGAGCGACGGCTACGCCCGTCCAGCCGGCAAGAAGCCGCGGATGGAGGCCAAGATCACCGATCACCGGGGGACGCTGACCCTGGCGTTCTTCGGGCAGCCGTACATGATCACCTACTGGCAGGGCATGCTGCAGCGGGGGGCGCGCGGCATCTTCGCGGGCAAGGTGAAGGAGTTCAACTCCGCGCTCCAGCTCGCCCATCCCGACTTCGTCATCCTGGACGAGAGCGGCACCATCATCGGCGGAGCAGCCCGTAACCAGGCGATGGCGTCGGTGTCCCAGGGGGGTCTGGTCGGCATCTATCCGGCCTCCGGGGCCCTGCGCACCTGGGTCATCGCCGAATGCGCGGGCCTGGCTCTGGACCTGCTGTCCGGCATCGAGGACCCGTTACCGGCCTGGGTGCGCGACGAGGCCGATCTGGTCGACCTGGAGACGGCCTTCCGACACATCCACCGACCCGAGGACCGAGCGGGCACCGAGCTGGGGAAGGACCGGCTGCGCTTCGACGAGGCGTTTGCGATGCAGCTGACCATGGCCCGTCGGCGAGCCGATGCCGCGGCCCACGGTGCGGTGCCGCGCCGACGGCGGGCCGGCGGGCTGCTGGACGCGTTCGACGGGCGACTGCCGTTCACGTTGACCGAGGGCCAGGTGGAGATCAGCGAGGTGATCATGACCGAGCTGGCCCGGACGTACCCGATGCAGCGGCTGCTCCAGGGTGAGGTCGGCTCCGGCAAGACCATCGTCGCCTTGCGCGCCATGCTCGCGGTGATCGACGCCGGCGGGCAGGCGGCGCTGCTGGCGCCGACCGAGGTGCTGGCCACCCAGCACTTCCACACCATCACCGGACTGCTCGGCGACCTGGCCGAGGGTGGGATGCTGTCGGGCGCCGACAACGCCACCGGTGTGGTGCTGGTCACTGGCTCGATGACCACCGCGCAGAAACGTGCTGCGCTCCTGCGCGCCGCCTCCGGTGAGGCCGGCATCGTGATCGGCACCCACGCCCTGCTCAGCGACAACGTGCAGTTCGCGGAGCTCGGGCTGGTGGTGGTCGACGAGCAGCACCGATTCGGGGTCGAGCAACGGGCGGCCCTCAACGCCAAGGCGGCCGCGCGGCCGCATGTGCTGGTGATGACGGCCACGCCGATACCGCGTTCGGTGGCGATGACGGTCTTCGGTGACCTCGAGGTGTCCACGCTGCGCCAGATCCCGGCCGGACGGGCCGAGGTCAGCACGGTGGTGGTCGACGCCAAACGCAACGCGGGCTGGGTGGACCGGGCCTGGGAGCGGGTCGCTGAAGAGGTGTCCCAGGGCCGACAGGCTTTCGTCGTCTGTGCCCGCATCTCCAGTGCGGAGACCACCAGGAAGGCCGCCATCGCCGAGGGTGAGGACCTGCTCGCCACGGAGGAGGCGGAGCCGGCGGTCGCGGTGGAGGATCTCTTCGGTGAGCTCAGTCGCGGACCGCTGCAGGCGCTCCGGGTCGAGATGCTGCACGGCCAGCTGCCGGCCGAGGAGAAGGAAGAGGTGATGGGCCGGTTCGCGGCCGGGGAGACGGACGTGCTCGTCTCCACCACGGTGGTCGAGGTCGGGGTGGATGTACCGAACGCCTCGGTCATGGTGATCTCTGACGCCGACCGCTTCGGCATCTCCCAGCTGCACCAGCTGCGCGGTCGGATCGGCCGTGGCGGACACCCGGGGGTTTGCCTGCTGTTGACCAGGAGTCCACCCGGCACCCTGGCCCGTGAGCGCCTCGACGCCGTGGCGGCCACCCGAGACGGGTTCGTGCTGGCGGACGTCGACCTGGAGCAACGGCGCGAAGGCGACGTCCTCGGAGCCAACCAGTCGGGTACCCGGTCGAGCCTGCGGCTGCTTCGGGTGCTGACCGACGCCGACGTCATCGTGACCGCTCGAGACATCGCGGAGCGCTGCATCGCCGAGGATCCGGAGCTGAGCGATCCTGGCCTGGCCGACGCCGTTGCGCAGATCGAGCTGCAAGCCGCCGGTGAGTGGCTGGAGCGCACGTGAGCCGCATCATCGCCGGCTCCCGGCGCGGCCGGCGGATCACCATGCCGGCCACCGACAAGACCAGGCCGACCACCGACCGGGTCCGCGAGGCGCTGTTCTCCGCCCTCACCTCCTGGGCGGGCACCTCGGGCGCGGCCGCCGAGGCGTCCCTCGAGGGCATCGCGTTCCTCGACCTGTTCGCCGGCTCGGGTGCCGTCGGTCTCGAGGCGGCCTCGCGCGGAGCGGCGCCCGTACTGCTCGTCGAGGCCGACAAGCGCACTGCGACGACCACCAGCCGCAACGTCAGCACGCTGGGGCTCCACGCCCGGGTGTTGTCGCTGCGCGTCGAGCCGTTGGTTCGACAACCAGCCGACACCGCCTACGACGTGGTGTTCGCGGACCCGCCCTACGATCTGGCCGGTGGCGCCGTGGACGCCATCTTGGCCTCAGTGGTCGAGCAGGGCTGGGTGGCGCCGGACGGGCTGATCGTGGTGGAGCGCTCACGCCGCACACCCCAACCGGTCTGGCCGCCGGGTTTCGACGGTGGCTGGTCGCGTCGCTACGGTGAGACGGTGCTGTTCTTCGGTCAGACCGCCTAGACCAGCGTCCGGCCACTGGCCCCACCCACCCCACGAGGAGTTCGATGCGCCGAGCCGTCTGCCCCGGGTCGTTCGACCCCGTCACCCGAGGCCACCTCGACATCATCGGCCGCGCCGCGACGATGTTCGACGAGGTGGTGGTGGCGGTCGGGCACAACGCGACCAAGGAGCACTTGTTCAGCCCCGCCGAGCGGGTGGCGATGCTGCGTGAGGTGTGTACGGTGTGGCCAGGTGTCTCCATCACCCTGTTCAGCGGACTTTTGGTGGACTTCTGCACCGAGCACGACATCTCGGCCATCGCCAAAGGTCTGCGGTCGGGGTCCGACTTCGACTACGAGCTGCGGATGGCTCAGATGAACCGCGCGTTGAGCGGTGTGGACACCGTCTTCATCCCGACGGCACCGCAGTGGTCGTACGTGTCGTCGTCACTCGTGCGTGAGGTCTGCCTGCTGGGCGGTGACGTCACGTCGCTGCTGCCTGAGGGGATCGCGGAGCGGACCGTTGCCCGGGTGCACGAACGGCAGCAGGAATACTAGGTGGGTCGGCTACGTTCGACGAGCCGACCCGGAGGAGTTCGAGGAGATGAATGGCTGACCGACGATCCGCCGAGGACATGCTGGTGAAGCTTCGCGAGCTGATCCTCGA
>JBBRYD010000158.1:0-8836 GCA_038238065.1 Propionibacteriales bacterium
CGCCCTCCACGGCGGCGCGAACAAGACCAACACCCCGCCACTCGCGGCATGAGGTTGACATAGGGCGTGTCATGCCAGAAGCAGTCGTGGACGTCGACCGGATACGTGGTCGTCCTCATGACTTCTCGTAGGGAATGCCGTCGGCGGCGGGCGCACGTACCCTCCCCACCAGACCGGCGACGGCGATGATCGTCGCGACGTACGGCAGGATCAGCAGGAACTGGCTCGGCATCGGCGTGCTCAACGTCTGCAGCTGAGACGACGCCTGGGTGACGAAGCCGAAGAACAGGGCCATCAGGGTGGCGTACACCGGATGCCACCGCCCCATGATCAGCGCAGCCAGGGCGATGAACCCGTTGCCCGCGGTGAACTCCTTGGAGAACGATCCGGTGGCCCCCAGAGTGAAGAACGCCCCGCCCATGCCGGCGAACAGCCCCCCCACGAGCACCGCCGACCAGCGGACGCCGGTCACGCTGATGCCGACGGTGTCGGCGGCCTCCGGGTGCTCACCGACCGAGCGGATCCGTAGCCCCCAAGTGCTCTTGAACAGCAGCACCCAGACCAGCACCACCGAGAAGGCGGCCAGGTAGGCCAGGATCGACTGCTCGAAGAGCACCCGACCGAAGAAGGGGATCTTCGACAGCACCGGGATGGGCAACGGCTCGAGCACGGGTGCTGCGTTGTACTTGTCGGGGTTGGACTGGACGAGCTGGTCGAACAGGAAGCCGGTGACGCCGGTGGCCAACAGGTTGAGCACGACGCCGAGCACTACCTGGTTGACCAGATAGCGGATCGAGAACACCGCCAGCAGCGCCCCCATCGCCAGCCCCGCCAGCATCGCGGCGACGATGGCGGCGAAGATCGACTGGGTCAGGCTGCCGACCACCGCGGCGGCGAAGGCGGCCGCCAGGAACTGGCCCTCGATGGCCACGTTCACCACTCCGGCCCGCTCGCACAGCACGCCGCACAGAGCGCCGAAGACCAGCGGCGTGGCCAGGGTGAGGGTGCCGGCGAACTGGTTGCTGACCGGGAACGGCAGATCGCGCCCGGCCGCGGCCCAGGTGAGGAAGCCGAGGACGAAGGCGAGGCCGCCGATCGTGCCCGCTAGCGCAGGCAGCCGACCGTGCAACCGGCCGGAGACGAAGCCGACCCCGGCCAGGAGGCAGAGCACCGCGCAGACCGCCACCGTGGGCAGTCCGGGGATGGCGACCGTGGGCAGCTGCACCGGGTCGAACGCGTCCGACAGCGCAAACTTCGCCGATCCCGTGGTCGAGTCGAGCAGGACGAGCAGGATGACCCCGACCACGGCGATCAAGACGCCGGTCGACAGCCGCTGGCGGCGTTTCTCGACCGACTCGACGTAGGTCGTCTCCGGCGTTGCGGTGCCCGCGCCGAGCGCGCTCCGGTCCGGGGACCTCTGGGCGGGCGTGGAGACGCTCACGCCAGACCACCGTCGGCGACCGGACCGACAGGTTTGGCCTGCCGCGCCTTGACGAACGGGACGATCGTGGTGACCAGTGCGGGCGCCGCGACGAACAGCACGATCAGTGCCTGCAGCACCGTGGTCAGGGTCAGCGGTGTCTGCGCCACGCTCTGCATGGCCAGCCCGCCGGCGTGCAGGGCCCCGAACAGCAGTCCCGCCAGAACGGTGCCGAGCGGTTTGGAGCGGCCCAGCAGAGCCACCGTGATCGCGTCGAAACCGATCGACCCCACCAGACCCTGGGAGAGCGGGACGGGCGTACCGGACGCGCTGGGCCCGAGCGCCGCCTGCACCCCGGCCAGACCGGCCAGACCGCCGGCCAGGGCCATGGTGATGATGGTCGTCCGAGACACGCTCATGCCGGCGGTCGCGGCGGCGTACGGGTTGGCGCCCACCGCCCGGATGGCGAACCCGACGGTCGAACGATCCAGGATCCACCAAACGGCCACGGCCGTCAGCAGGGCGATCACGAAGCCCAGGTGCAGCTGGCCGCCCTCCAGTCGGGGCATGGTCGCGTTCCAGTCCACCACGGGCGAGATGGGGTCGGTGCGCCCGGGCCGCTGGAATGCGGTGGTGGTCAACAGGTAGGCCAGCATCCCGGCAGCGATGTAGTTCATCATGATGGTCACGATCACCTCGTGAGCGCCGGCTTTGGCCTTCAGCCACCCGACGATCCCTCCCCAGATCGCGCCACCGATAACCCCGGCCACGATGGCGACGACCAGGTGGATGCCCGCCGGAAGGCGCCAGGCAAAACCCACGTAGGCGGCCAGGATCGCGCCCCAGATGGCTTGGCCCTGCCCACCGATGTTGAACAGCCCGGCCCGGAAGGCCAGCCCGACCCCCAGGCCGGCACAGATCAGCGGCGCCGCCTGGGCGGTGGTCTCGGTGAGCGGTCCGTAGCCTCCTACGGCTCCGCGGACCAGCGCCAGGTACGCACCGCCGACCTTGTCCCAGGACGCGTTCAGCGCATCGGTCGGGCGAGCGAAGAAGTAGGTGAAGGTCCGCCGGACCCCGGTGTCGGAGACGATCATCAACACCGCACCGACGAGGAAGGCCAGGACGAAGGCGGCGAGCGTGGTGAGGACGTCGAACCAGGGCACCACGGTGGAGGCACGGGCGTCGCTCGGCTTCCGCCGTGGCGTCGGTGACGACTCGGTGGTGTGCGACGGGGTCTCACTCACACGGTTCCCCCTGTTGCGGCGGCGTCCTCTTCGGTGGCGGTGGTGACGGCGGCGGCAGCGAAGGCCTCGTCGGTCGGCACCCCCGCCATCATCAGGCCCAGCACCTCACGCGAGGTGTCCGGCCCGACGATGCCGACGATCCGACCTCGGTACATGACCGCGATCCGGTCGGCCAGGGCCGCGACCTCGTCCAGCTCGGTGGAGACGATGACCACCGCAGTCCCGCGGTCACGTTCCTCGACCAGGCGCTTGTGCAGGAACTCGATGGCGCCGACGTCGACCCCGCGGGTGGGCTGGCTGGCGATCAGCAGGGACAGCTCGCGCGACAGCTCGCGCGCCAACACCACCTTCTGCTGGTTGCCTCCCGACAGCGACGCCAGCGACGAGTCGGTGGACTCGGTACGGATGTCGAACTCCCCGACCCGGTCGTCGGCGTTGGTGCGGATCCGGGCCAGGTCCAGAGCGACGCCCCTGGCGAAGGGCGGGTCGTCGAAGCTGTTCAGCACCAGGTTCTCGGCCACGGTGAACGACCCGACGAACCCGTCGTGCTGGCGGTCCTCCGGCACGAAGCCGATACCGGCCTCGATGCTCTCCTTCGGGGTGGTGTGGGTGATGGTGCGACCGTCGAGGGTCGCTGTGCCCGAGGTGATCGGCGTGACGCCCAGCAGCCCCTCGGCCAGCTCACTCTGTCCGTTGCCCTGGACCCCGGCCACGCAGAGGATCTCCCCGCCGAACACGTCCAGGTCGAGGTGGTCGACCACCAGCGCGCCGTTCGGGCTGGCCACCGAGACACCGCGCAGGGTGAGGCGCGGCTGGTCGCTGGGCCGGGCGGGCGCCTTGTCCACCGTCAGGCTGACCGCACGACCGACCATCAGCTCGGCGAGGCTGCCCTCGGAGTCGGTGGGTGACGCGGTCCCGACGACCTTGCCACGCCGGATGACGGTGATCTTGTCGGCGATGGCGCGTACCTCGCGCAGCTTGTGGGTGATGAAGACGATGGCCCGGCCCTCGTCGCGCAGGGAGCGCATCACCTCGATCAGCTCGTCGATCTCCTGGGGCGTGAGGACCGCGGTGGGCTCGTCGAAGATGAGGTACTTGGCGTCGTTGGCCAGCGCCTTGAGGATCTCCACCCGCTGCTGGACGCCGACTGGTAGATCCTCGACCGCGGCGTCGGGATCCACGGCCAGGTTGTAGCGGGCGGACAGCTCACGGACGATCTTGCGGGCGGACCGCATGTTGAGGAAGCCGGCGGTGCCCTGCTCACGACCGAGGATCAGGTTCTCGGCGACGGAGAACACGTCGACGAGCATGAAGTGCTGGTGCACCATGCCGATGCCGGCCGCCATGGCCTCCTTCGGGTCGCGGCTCACGTGCGGCACCCCGTCGATGAGGATCTGGCCCTCGTCGGGTTGCAGCATCCCGTAGAGAACATTCATCAGGGTGGATTTGCCGGCCCCGTTCTCCCCCAGCAGACAGTGGATCTCACCGGGCACGATGTCGAGGTCGATCGCGTCGTTGGCGACCAGGGAGCCGAAGCGCTTGGTGATCCCCCGCAGCTGCATGCCTTCGCCGGTCCGGGAGCCGGAGCGCTCCCGTGTGTCTGCTGCCGCGGATGGTCCAACAGAAGCCGTCACGAGGTGATCCTTACACAGAGGTGCGACACATCGCAGATCCGCCGATGTCGCGGCGGTGGACGTGTAAGAGGGAGACCGCGCCAGGCCTCCCTCCTACCCATCTCTGGTCGTCCAGCCGAGACTATTCCGCCGGCTGGGACTTGGAGGTGATCTTGATGCTGCCGGAGACGATATCGGCCTTGATCTTGTCGATCTCGGCCTTCAGGCCGGCCGGGATCTTGCTGTCGAACTCGTGGTAGGCGGCCAGGCCGGTGCCGTTGTTCTCGAGCGTGCCGACGTAGGGGTCGCTGGAGAAGCTGCCGTCCTTGGTCGCCTTGATCACGTCGGTCACCGCGACGTCCATGCCCTTGTAGACGCTGGACTCGATCTGGGGGCAGTAGGACGCAGCACTGACACAGCCGTCGGTGTCCACCCAGATGGCGTTGACCTTGCCACCGCTGGCCTTGGCGACCTGGAGCGCGCCCTCACCGGACGGGCCGGCGACGGGCAGGATCACGTCCGCACCCTGGCTGACCAGGCCCTGAGCGGTCCGCTTGCCTCCCGGTACATCACCGAACGGGTCCGCTCCGGGGATGAAGACGCCGTCCTGCTTGGCGGCGTCCCAGCCGAGCAGCTTGACCGAGTCGCCCTTCTGCTTGTTGTAGTAGTCGACCCCCTGGGAGAAGCCGTCCATGAAGATGGTCACCGTCGGGTACTTGGCGCCACCGAACGTCCCGACCTTCTTGGTTTTCGTCGTGCCCGCCGCGAGGTAGCCCGCCATGAAGCTCGACTCGGCGGTGTTGAAGACCAGCGGTTTCAGGTTCTTGACTCCGGCGTAGCTCGGGTCGTTGTTGTCCACGATGGCGAAGTCGATCTTGGGGTTCTTCTTCGCCGCGGCGAGCGTGTCATCCCCCAGCGCGAAGCCGACCGTGACGATGATGCTGCACTTGGCGTCGACCATCGACTGGACGTTCTTGGCGAAGTCTGCGGCCGCTGACGACTCGACCTGCCCGGTCTCGATGCCGAGTGCTGACTTGGCGTCGGTCAGGCCCTTGTAGGCCGTCTGGTTGAACGACTTGTCGTCGAAGCCACCGGCGTCGGACACCATGCAGGCCTTGAAGGCGGCGGATCCGGCCGAGGCGCTGGTGCTGCTGCTGGCGCCGGTGCTGGTGCTGGGGCCGCCGCTGGGAGCGGCCGAGGATCCACCGGTGCCGGGCGCCTGCGCACAGCCCGCGAGCGCCAGTGCGACCGCGGCCATCAGGGCGGGTACGAGTAGGGACTTCTTCACGAACGGCCTCCAAGGCTTGAGCTTGTCACGGTGCTGCCCTGACGCTGATCCGCGCCGCTGTCTCCCGCTCGAGGGCATGTGCGGAACTGTAACCGGAGAATCTGGATCCGTCTCGCCGAACCCTGGTGATCAGCGATCCGGATACGCGTTCGTAACGCGGGACGGTCACCGGGCCGATGTGGCGACTTCGGTCAGCAGCTTGACCCCGACCGCGATGCACCGCTCGTCCACGTTGAACGTCGGCTGATGGATGTCCGGCGCGCTCAGGTTTCCGGGCGTCCGCACGCCCAACCGGCCCATCGCGCCGGACACCTGCTGGAGCATCCAGCCGAAATCCTCGCCGCCGAGGGACTGCTCGGTGGTGGTCGCTCCGTCGGTCCCCAGCATCGACTCGGCGGCGTAGTGCAGGTGGTGCACCCCGCTCGCCGAGTTGACGGTGGGCGGCACGCCATCGTCGATCGAGACATCGATGTGCACTCCGAACGGGGCGACGACCTGGGCGGCCAGCTCGGGCAGCAGCTTGGTGGCGGCCTGCCAGCCGGTCACGTCCAGCGCGCGCAGGGTTCCCTCCAGTTCGCCGGACTGCGGGATGGCGTTGGCCGCCGAACCCGCCTGGACCCGGCCCCAGACCAGGGATGCGGCGCTGCGCGGGTCGACCCGGCGGGACAGCAGCAGCGGCGCCGTCGTGGCCAACGCACCCAGTGCACCGACCAGGTCGGCGGTGAGGTGTGGGCGGGAGGTGTGACCGCCGGAGCCGGACAGCTTGATCAGGACACGCTCGGTGGCTGACGTGATGGCACCGACCTTGAGCCCGACCCGGCCGACGTCGGTCCGCGGGTCGCAGTGCAGGGCGTAGGCCTCGGTGACCCCGCGGAGCACGCCGCCGTCGATAGCGTCCAGGGCGCCGCCGGGGCTGGCCTCCTCGGCCGGCTGGAAGATCAGCCGGATCCCGCGGTCGAGCATCCCGCGGCTGCGGAGCCGCACCAGCAGCATGGCGACGCCGAGCACGATCGTCGTGTGCACATCGTGGCCGCAGGCGTGACATACGCCCGGGTTGCGGGATGCGTACGCCACGTCCTTGCCGTCCTGGATCGGCAGCGCGTCGATGTCGGCACGCAGCCCGATCAGCCCTGCGGCCGGGTCCCAGCCGTCGGGCAGAATGTCGCAGAACGCCCCGGTCCCGATGGACAGCACCTGTGGCGTCAGACCCTCAGCGGTCAGGATCTCGATGATCCTCGCGGTCGTCCGGTGTTCGGTGTAGCCGATCTCCGGGTGTGCGTGGATGTCGCGGCGGATGGCCACCAGGTCGTCGAAAAGCGCGTCGGTCTCCTCCGCGATCATCGTCTGACGGACCTCGTCCGCGGTTCGAGCGTGCATCGCGCCAGTTTGCCATGTGTCGCGTCCACTCCCTGTCATGAGATCGGGTCGGTCGGAACGCCGAGGGGTTGACCTCCGGAGCGTGCCCGGTGGCTTCGGCGGCGGCCGAGGCCGTGATCGAGGCCGTGGCCGCGGCCGCGGCCGTGGCGGCAGTGGATCCTCCCGGCGGCTCGACGCTCGACCGGCTCGGACGTCGCTCGACCTGGGCGAGCCTTCGCTCTACCCGGGATCCTGACACTTGACCTAGGTGACTTCCTGGGTGCAGCGACAGTTCCCCATGTTTACCTGGGGATCCGACAGCCCCAGCGCGCGCAGCCGGGCCGACGCGGCCGGGGGGCCCAGGTGGCGGGCTAGAAGGTTTCGCTGGGGACGTAGACACCCCACACCGCGCGCAGGGCGTCACAGACCTCACCGACGGTGGCGCCGCGGGTGAGTGCGGTCTTCAGCGGCGGCAGGACGTTGTCGACTCCCTGGGCGGCGGCCGAAACGGCGGCCAGCGCTGCCGCCACCGCGACCGGGTCGCGCTCACGCCGTAGTCGAGCCAGTCGCTCGGCCTGACCAGCCTCGATGGCGGGGTCCACGCGGAGCGGGACGTACGGCTCGTCGCCCTCCACGGCGAAGCGGTTCACCCCCACCACGACCCGCTCGCCGGAATCGATCTGCTGAGCGATCCGGTACGCCGTCTGCTCGATCTCGGCCTTCTGGAACCCCTGCTCGATCGCGGCCACGGCGCCGCCTCGTTCCGCCACCGCCTCCATCAGGGACAACGCGGCCGCCTCCACGTCGTCGGTCAGCGACTCCACCACGTACGAGCCGGCAAAGGGGTCGACGGTCTTGGTCACGTCGGTCTCGTAGGCCAGCACCTGCTGGGTCCGCAGGGCGAGCCGGGCCGCCTTGGCCGACGGCAGGGCCAGCGCCTCGTCGTAGGAGTTGGTGTGCAGTGACTGGGTGCCGCCCAGCACCGCGGCCAGCGCCTGGATGGTCACCCGGGCCAGGTTGACCTCCGGCTGTTGCGCAGTCAGCTGGACCCCGGCGGTCTGGGTGTGGAAGCGCAGCATCATGGACTTGGGGTTCTGTGCGCCGAAACGGTCCCTCATCAGCCGAGCCCAGATCCGCCGGGCGGCCCGGAACTTGGCCACCTCCTCGAGCAGCGTGGTCCGCGACACGAAGAAGAAGGACAGCCGCGGCGCGATGTCGTCCACCGACATCCCGGCCGCCAGCGCGGCCTCCAGGTAGGCGATGCCGTTGGCCAGCGTGAACGCGATCTCCTGCGCGGGCGTCGCCCCGGCCTCGGCCATGTGGTAGCCCGAGATGGAAATGGTGTTCCACTTCGGCAGATGCTCCATGCAGTAGGAGAACGTGTCGCTGACCAAGCGCAACGAGTGCGCCGGCGGGTAGATGTAGGTGCCGCGGGCGATGTACTCCTTGAGCACGTCGTTCTGGATGGTGCCGGTCAGCGCCTCGCCACTCACCCCCGCTTCCTCCGCCACCAGCTGGTACATCAGCAGCAGCAGCGCCGCGGGGGCGTTGATCGTCATCGATGTCGATACCTCGCCGAGCGGGATGCCGTCGAAGAGCAGCCGCATGTCGTCGATCGAGTCGATCGCCACACCGACCTTGCCCACCTCGCCGGTGGCCAGTTCGGCGTCACTGTCCATGCCCATCTGGGTAGGCAGGTCGAAGGCCACCGAAAGCCCGTGCGTGCCGGCCCGCAGGAGTTGGTGATAGCGCGCGTTGGACTCGGTGGCGGTGCCGAAGCCGGCGTACTGCCGCATCGTCCACGGCCGCTGGGTGTACATCGTCTCGTACACGCCTCTGGTGAACGGGTACGAGCCGGGAGCGCCGAGCTGGCCCTCGAGGCCGGCCTCGACGTCGTCGGGGCCGTAGACCGGCC
>JBBRYD010000159.1:0-8663 GCA_038238065.1 Propionibacteriales bacterium
AGCCCGAGCAGCGGGATCACGACCTGCCCCGCTTCGCGTAACGGAGAACCATGCCCGGGTCGGCCGACAGGGTGATCTCCTTCGCACTACTGATCTCGTACGGCATGCCGCGGTTCTGAGCCAGCTCGTTCCACCAGGCTCCTCCGGGAGACTCTACATAACGGGCCTCGAGGGTTCGGGGGTCACCGATCGCCTCCACCCGGTAAGGGCGGTTCAGGGAGCGGTAGTCGACGGTGATGGCGTTACCGGCGCCGCGGATCGCGGTCAGGGTGGACAGCCGGTGTCCGTTGATCGAGATGGCCTCCGCGCCCGCGAGCCAGAGCCCGTTGACCAGGTTCTGCAGGTCGAGGTCGAGGACCTGGTCGCGGGTGTCCTCGTTGGCACTCCCGGGATCCGGTTCGGGCGCGTCGTCCACGGTGATGACGAGGCCCGGACCGGTCACCGCCACGTTGCCCACCACCGGGTCGGCGGCGTCGATCTGACTCTCCAACCTGCGCGCCTCGTCATCGGTGCCCAGGGCGGCGGCGCGCAGCTTGGCGATCTCGCTCGACAGCTGCGTGGCCCGGGTCCGTAGATCGTCCTGCTGGGTCTCCGCCACGCCGATCCGGCTGATCAGCTCGGTCCGCTCCGTGCCGAGGGCGGGCGCGGTGCGGCTGGTCTGCAGGGCCGCGACCACGAACATCGCTCCGATGACCGCAGCGACCACGGCCAGCGCCCACCGCCGCCGGGGCTGCTCGGCTCCCCGTTCGGTGGCCAGAGCGTAGTCCGGATCGACAGGCTGGCTGATGATCTCGTTCAGCAGGTCCATGCTGGCGTCGACCCGGCGCAGGCCCGCTGTCGGACGTCGCTCCGTCATGGCCGCGGGGCGGCGGTGGTCACCGGTCTCGTCGAGCGCGGGGTTCGGCGCACCAGCGTGATGGTCTGTGCGATGTAGAGCCAGCCGGCCCACCAGTAGAGGCCGGTGCCCCACACGGCGAAGGCCCAGCCGATGACGCGCGACAGCAGCGCCGAGGTGCTGTCTCCGGCGCCGAGCAGGATCAGCGGAAAGGCGTAGAGCAGGCTGAACGTCGCGGCCTTGCCGAGGAAGTGGACCGGCACCGAGGAGTAGCCCCGAGTCTTCAGCACGGGTACGAGCAGGGCGATCACCACGTCCCGGGCCACCAGGACGAGCACCAGCCACCACGGGATGATGTCGCGGATCGCCAGGCCGAGCAACGTCGCCAGGATGTAGAAGCGGTCGGCCACCGGATCGAGCATCTGTCCCAGCCGTGAGCGCAGGTGCCACTTGCGAGCCAGATGACCGTCGAGCCAGTCGGTGAACCCGGCGACCACCAGCACCAGCACGGCCAGTCCGTCGGCGTGCGGACCCAGCACCAGCCACAGGAAGAGGGGTACCCCGGCCAGCCGCAGCAGGCTCAAGACGTTGGGCAGCGTCCAGACCCGATCGGTGTCGAAGGTCGGCACCGAAGCCACCGGCGGCATGACCACCTCACCGCTGTCGTCCACCGGACCCAGACTAGTAGTTGTCGTCGGCCATCTCGAACGGCCGGGGCGACGCCGCCCGCCCCGCCAGCCGAAACGCACGGACCAACCGACGCCGCCGGATGGCTCTGGCGGTGCTGACCGCGTCGTTGTGCAGCCGTCGGGCCAGGGTTGCCCGATCCTGCTCCAGCTCGAGCCCGGTCAGGGCGACCAGGTCCAGTACGTGGGTCAAGGTGCTCTCGGCCTGCTCCCGCGCTCCGTGGCTCAGGTCGAGCTCCAGCGCAGCAGCGGCAGCGTCGCAGACGAGCAGCGTCGACGCCGGGTCGACGCACGGGTCCTGGGCGAGCTGGGCCGCCCGCTGGGCGCGACGAACCAGCTCCGTGTCGAGCACCGCCCAGCTCCGCTCGACGCGGGCGTGGGCCCGATCCAGTCGTGTCGCCAGCCAGCACAGCCACCAGCCGACGGCGAGCAGGACGATCACCACCAGGGCGAGGGCCAGCAGCACGCTCATCGGGCGGTTCCTGCTCGGATCGCTGGAGTCTGGGGCTGGCCGAGGTTGCCGACGCCTCGGGTTGCGCGGTAGACCTCGGTGATCGCGGCGCCGACGACGTCCCAGTCGTAGGCCCGGCTGGCCTGCCGCGCGGCGTGGGTGCGACCGACCTCAGGCTGGCGGAGGGCGCTGACCACGGCCCCGGCCAGGGCGTCGGCGTCACCGACCCTGAAGGTCACCCCGAGCTGTTGCGTCGAGCCGCCGGCCGGCACCAGGATGTCGGCGAAGGCCGGCAGGTCGGAGGCCACCACCGGCGTACCGGACGCCATCGCCTCGAGCAGCACGATGCCGAAGCTCTCCCGGGCCAGGTGCGGGGCGACGAACAGGTCCGAGCTCCCCAGCAGCTCAGCCTTCTCCCGGTCGCTGACCACGCCCAGGGTGCGGCATCGGGGAGGTAGCGACCGACGGCCCTCGCCGGCGATGACCACCTCGAGATCCGGGAAGACGGCTCTCACGCGGGGCAACGCGGCCAACAGGGTGTCCAGGCCCTTACGAGGCTCGTCCATCCGGCCGAGAAAGGACAACCGTGGGCGCCCTCCCCCACGCCAACCCTCGCGGGGCGAGCCGCTGCCGGAGCCGGCGCGATCCTCGGCCGCGGCGAAGTCGGCGTGGCGAAAACCGTTGGGGATCACCAGGGCGTCACGTCCCAGGTGTTGCACGACGACCTTGCGAGCCGACTCCGACACCGCGATACCGGCGTCGATCTTCTCCACGGCGGCCCGCAGGGCGCCGCCTGCGAGCTGCATCGACCGGGACCTCGGTGTCGCCGTATGGAAGGTTGCGACCACGGGAACATCGGCGGCCCAGAGCGCCAGCATGGAGATGCTGGGGGTGATCGGCTCGTGGATGTGCAACAGGTCGAAGTCGCCGCGCCGCAACCAGCGGCGCGCCCGGGCGGCACTCAACGGACCGAAGCTGACCCGAGCCACGGAGCCGTTGTAGCGCACCGGCACGGTCGCACCCGCGGACGTGAAGTGGCTGTCCGTGGGCTGCCGTTGTGAGGCGATACGGTCGCCCGCACCGGTCGGATTCGTTGGTGGTGCCGGGTCCCCCGGGGCCAGCACGTGCGGGTGGTGGCCCTGCTCGACCAGATAGCGGGCGAGCCCCAACACGTGGTTCTGCACACCGCCGGGGGTATCGAAGGAGTAGGGGCAGACCAGACCGATCCGGAGTCCCCGGGCGTGCTGCCCCGTCACGGCGGACCCCCGACCGCCGGGAAGAACGGCTGCAGCATGTGCCAGTCCTCCGGCTGCTGAGCGATCTGGGCAGCGAAGAAGCCGGCGACGTCCTGGGTCATGGCCCGGAGCCCGTCCCGGCCGGGGCGATGCTCCACCGCGGGCCCGAAGGTGATCCGCATCCCGTCCGGCGTGAACGCACAGACGGCGGGGATCAGGGCCGCGCCGGACCGCCGTGCGACCATGGCCGGACCGCCGGGCATGGTGATCTGCTGGTCCCCCCACCGCACCGGGACGCCGGTGCCGGGCAGATCGCGGTCGGCGACCAGACACACCAGCCGCCGACGCTGGACGGCCCCGACCAGCGAGGACAGCGTGCCCGGATCGCGATGCGAGAGGACCTGCATGCCCAGCCCCTCGCGAAAGGCCGCAAAGGCACGGAACTCCTCGTCACCCAGCTGCTCGGCCACCGTGGTCACGGGCATGCCGGTCGTGCACGCCCACGCGCCGGCCAGATCCCAGTTGGCACTGTGCGGCAGGGCGACGACGGCGCCGGTGCTGGCGTAGGCGGCGCGCAGGGTCTGCTCATCCACGGTGGTCACCCGTCCGATGATCTGGGCCACCGGCCAGCTGGGGAGCGCGAGCACCTCGTAGAAGTTGCGCAGGTAGGAGGCTAGGCCGGCTCGGACGAGGGCCGGTGAGGCTGGACGGCCGGTGGCGGCGCTCAGGTTGTCCCGCAGCGTGCGGACGTGCTCACCGTTGTGTCGGACGGCTGCTGCACTGCCCCAGACGATGACCCGCCGCACCGCAACGGGGGGAATCCGCGCCGCGCCGACCCACCCCACTCGGTAGATCGTGCGCACCACGGCGTCACGCAGGCTCGACATCCCTGACGCTAGCTTGTTTCTTCACCTGGTCGATGCGCTGGAAGACCGTGATCAGGCTGGCCAGGGCCAGCAGGGCGGTCGCCACCTCGAGCACGTAGGGCACGCCGAGGCCTGCCAGCAGGGCACCGAGCAGGATGACCAACAGCCGGTCGGCCCGAGCTGCCAAACCGCCACCGGCGGTGAACCCGAGGCTCTCGGCCCGGGCCTTGACGTAGGAGGTGACCTGCCCGAAGACCAGGGCGGCGAGTGCCACGGAGGCCCAGAGCAGCGAGTCGTGGGAGCCGACGAAGAAGAGCAGGATGCCCCCGAATACCGCGGCGTCGCCCAGCCGGTCCAGGCTGGAGTCGAGGAAAGCGCCCCATTTGCTGGCTGTACCACCCAGCTTGGCCATCTGGCCGTCGACCATGTCGGAGAAGACGAAGATGGTGATCACCACCACGCCCTGCCAGAGCCAGCCCTGGGGGAAGCAGACCAGGGCCCCCGCCATCACACCGAGGGTGCCGATCAGGGTGACCAGGTCGGGAGAGACCCCGCGCCTGATCAACGCTCGGGCGATGGGGCCCAGGAGCTTGGCCCAGGCACCCCTAAAGCGTTCGAGCATGGTCGGCTCCCGTCGTAGAGGGGGGCCGGAGGCGTGGTCGAGACGCGACGGCGGCGATCAAGCCGCCTCGTCCCAGGCTCGGGTGACGATTCCCCAGGTCTGGCCGAGCAGCTGGGGCAGCGCCTTGGTCTGACCGATGACCGGCAGGAAGTTGGCGTCGCCGGCCCACCGGGGGACGACGTGGGCGTGCAGATGCGCGGCGATCCCGGCCCCGGCGACGGCGCCCTGGTTGATCCCGAGGTTGAAGCCGTGGGGAGCACTGGCCCGGCGCAGGACCGTCATGGCCTGCTGGGTCAGGGCCGCCACCTCGGCCGTCTCCTCGATGGTGAGGTCCGGGTAGTCGGCGACGTGTCGGTAGGGACAGACCAGCAGGTGCCCCGGGGCGTACGGATAGAGGTTGAGCACCACGTACGCCAGCTCTCCGCGGTGCACGATCAGACCGTCGGCGTCGCTCAGCTGAGGAATGTTGCAGAACGGGCAGACGTCGGCCTCGGCAGACGGCGGCTTGTTCTCTCCCCCGATGTAGGCCATCCGGTGCGGGGTCCACAGGCGCTCGAAAGCGTCAGGTACCCCCGGATGCACTGCGGCGTCGGTGAACTCGACTCCGTCGTCGCCGTCCAACCGATGGGGTGAAGGTTCGTCAGCCATGTCAGACCTGGCGTCGGTCGGCGATGGCCTCGACGATCTCCGTCACCGCACGGTCGACCGGAACACCGTTGTTCTGGGTGCCGTCGCGGTAGCGGAAGGAGACCGCGCCGGCGGCGGCATCGTCGCCACCCACGATCAGCATGTAGGGCACCTTGGACTTCTGCGCGGTTCGGATCTTCTTCTGCATCCGGTCGTCGCTGGTGTCGACCTCGACCCGGACGCCGACACGCCGCAGCTGGGCGGCCACGTCCTCGAGATAGTCGTTGAACTCGTCGGCCACCGGGATCCCGATCACCTGGACCGGGGCCAGCCAGGGCGGGAAGGCTCCGGCGTAGTGCTCGACCAGCACGCCGATGAACCGCTCGATGGAACCGAACTTGGCCGAGTGGATCATCACCGGCTGCTGCCGGCTGCCGTCAGCCGCCTGGTACTCCAGCCCGAAGCCGGCCGGCTGGTTGAAGTCGTACTGGATGGTGGACATCTGCCAGGTCCGGCCGATGGCGTCGCGGGTCTGCACCGACACCTTGGGACCGTAGAAGGCGGCACCGCCCGGGTCGTCGACCAGCTCGAGGCCGGAGTCGACAGCCACCCGACGCAGCGTGTCGGTCGCGATCTCCCATTGGTCGTCGGATCCGATGAACTTGGCCGAGTTCGGGTCGCGCGTCGACAGCTCGAGAAAGTAGTCGTCCAGCCCGAAGTCCTTCAGCAGACCGAGGACGAAGTCGAGCAGGTGCTTGATCTCGGCCGGCGCCTGCTCGGCGGTGACGTAGGAGTGGGAGTCGTCCTGGGTCATCCCCCGGACCCTGGTCAGGCCGTGCACCACACCGGACTTCTCGTAGCGGTAGACGCTGCCGAACTCGAACAGGCGCAGCGGCAACTCCCGGTAGGACCGACCGCGGGAACGGTAGATCAGGTTGTGCATCGGGCAGTTCATGGCCTTGAGGTAGTAGTCGGCACCCTCCATCGCCATCGGCGGGAACATCGTGTCGGCGTAGTACGGGAGGTGGCCGGAAGTCTCGAACAGTCCGCCCTTGGAGATGTGCGGAGTGCCGACGTAGGAGAAGCCCTCCTCGATGTGGCGCCGGCGGACGTAGTCCTCCATCTCCCGCTTGAGCACACCGCCCTTGGGGTGGAAGAGGGCCAGACCGGAGCCGAGCTCGGTCGGGAAGCTGTACAGGTCGAGCTCGGCGCCGAGCTTGCGGTGGTCACGCTTGGCCGCCTCCTCGAGCCGGAGCTGGTGCGCCTTCAGCTGGTCACGGCTCGGCCAGGCGGTGCCGTAGACCCGCTGGAGCTGCGCGTTGGCCTGGTCACCACGCCAGTAGGCAGCGGACACCCGGGTCAGGGCGAAGGCGGGGATGTAGCCGGTGTGCGGCACGTGCGGTCCGCGGCACAGGTCCTTCCAGGCCACCGAGTCGTCGCGCCTGAGGTTGTCATAGATCGTCAGCTCGCCGGCGCCGACCTCCGCGCTGGAGCCGTCGTCGGCCGAGGCGGAGCCCTTGTCGGTGATCAGCTCGAGCTTGTACGGCTCGTCGGCCAGCTCGACCCGAGCCTCGTCATCGGTGACCACCCGGCGGACGAAGCGTTGCCGCTCCTTGATGATCTTGGTCATCTCCTTCTCCAAGGACCGCAGGTCCTCGGGGGTGAAGGGTTCGGAGACGTCGAAGTCGTAGTAGAAGCCGTCGGTGATCGGCGGGCCGATGCCGAGCTTGGCGTCGTTGTGCTGGCGCTGGACGGCTTGGGCCAGCACGTGGGCTGCGGAGTGACGGAGGATCGTCAGGCCCTCGGGCGACGAGATGGCGACCGGCTCGACGACGTCGCCGTCGCTGAGGACGACGCTCAGGTCACGGACGGTGCCGTTGACCCGGACCGCGATGACGGTGCGGTCCTCGCGGAAGAGATCCAGGCCTGTCGTGGCCGTCTCGATCACCTGCTGCTGCGACGAACCGGCGCGGACCACAGTGAGCGAGGAGGACACGAGCAACTTCCCTTCTGGATCTGGCCGGGGGCCAGAAGACTGAGCCCCCGTTGCTCGAAGACAACGAGGGCTCAGGCGGGTGGGCGATACTGGGTTCGAACCAGTGACCTCTTCGGTGTGAACGAAGCGCGCTACCACTGCGCCAATCGCCCGCAGGCGCCTCCGAACCGGAAGCGTGGACAACCATATCTCATCGAGTTCGTGGGCCGAACCTCATCCAGGAACGGCACAATCGACCACTCAGTGCGGCTGCGGTGCCACGCGCTCGGCTCAGCCGTAGGACACACGGCGCGCTAGTGGACGATTCTTCCGTTTCAGGGTTCGAGATCCATGGTGGAGCGCTCGGCGAACGTGGTGGCGACCTCCTTGGTCATCGGCCCCGGAGCCGCCAGATCGAAGGAGTCCCAGCGCTGCACGGCCTGGACGTCGCGCAGCGACGAGGTCAGAAACACCTCGTCGGCGCTCTGGGCCTCCGCGAGCGTCAGATCGGCCTCACGGATGTCGCACCATTCGAGCAACAGGTCACGAGTAACGCCGGCCAGCGGGCCCGAGCTCAGGGGCGGGGTGACGATGTCGGAGCCGAACACGCAGAAGAGGTTGGACCCGGTCCCCTCGCAGACGTGGCCGGCCGTGTTGAGGAGCAGCGCCTCGCTGGCCCCACGATCGGTCGCGAAGGCCAGGCTGCGGACGTTCTCGGCGTACGAGGTGGACTTCACACCCACCAGGGCGCCGCGCTCGTTGCGCGACCACGGCGCGGTGACGACGTCGACCGCCTCCGGGGACAGGACGCGGGAGTCGGCGGCGACCACGACGGTCGGCGGCCCGAACGCCGCCTGGGACCCCAGCGGCCCGGCGCCCGCCGTGTAGGTGATCCGGATCTTGCCCTCGCTGAACGTCCGACCATCCAGGACAGCCGCGATGCCCTCGCGCAGCAGTCCGTGGTCGGGGGCCGGCATGGCCAACGCAAGGGCCGACCGGCTCAGCCGCTCCAGGTGGCGTCGGACGGCGAACGGCCCGTGCGGGGTGACCTTGAGCGCCTCGAAGACACCGTTGCCCACGACCATCCCGGAGTCCAGGGCGGCGACCCGGGCGTCGTCGTGCCGGTCGTGAAGGTGGCCGTTGACCCACACCTTCAGCTGATCGGTGACGGGGGCGGCATGCTGGTCGGTGGATGGCACGGGGTCCACCTTAAGTCGGTTTGTGCTCCCCGTCCGCCTCGGCTATGGTTTCCAATCGCACCCCAGGCCGCCTGGGGTGAGCATGTGAATGCGGACGTAGCTCAGCTGGTAGAGCACCACCTTGCCAAGGTGGATGTCGCGAGTTCGAATCTCGTCGTCCGCTCGGA
>JBBRYD010000160.1:0-8597 GCA_038238065.1 Propionibacteriales bacterium
ACCTTCGGCACCGAGACGGTTCCGGTGGCGCAGATCCAGGACGCGGTGCTGCAGGTCTTCGACCTGCGTCCGGCGGCGATCATCCGTGACCTCGACCTGAAGCGCCCCATCTACGCCCAGACGGCCGCCTACGGCCACTTCGGTCGCGACCTGTCCGACCTGACCTGGGAGCGGACCGACCGCGCCGACCTGCTGGCCGGCGCCGTCAAGGGCTGACGTCGCGGAGGTCGGTCCTGGGCGGACGAGCTGGCCATGGTTCCCGCTCACCCCATCCGCAGCCGTGACCGGCCACCGCGCAGCCGGAGCAGCAGCCCGCGTACTGATCGGGCCACCGCCGATCCCACCAGCAGTCCCAGCGCGATCGCGCAGACGACGGTGAAGACGTCGAAGGTGGTGTTGGTGATCTGCGTCGGTTTGATGGCGAGCTCCGTCACCGACAGCAGGCCGAGACTCCCGGGGACCAGCAGCCAGAACGCGGGCATGAAGATGACCAACCGTGGCAGGCGGGGCCGGATCGACTCGCTCAAGAACGCCCCGAGGCTGGCCGCGATCGCCCCGAGGAAGCTGCCCAGGACGGCGCCGCCCAGCTGCTGACCGACCCACTGAGCACCGAACGCGAGCAGCAGGACGGCCATGATCCACGGCAACAAGCGCAGCGAGGCACTCTCCGACACGCAGACGGCGATGCCGAGCACCGCCAGACCCAGCGGCGCCGACCACCAGCCGAGGTCATCGGTGCGGACGTTGGTCAGGATCGACGGATCGACCTCCAGCAGCTTGACCGACGTCACCACGCCCAGGGAGAGCAGCAGCAGCTGGACCACCCCGTACGTCAGCCGCGACGAGCCGGCCACCATGTCTCCCGACGCCAGGTCGGACATGCCGGTGACCAGCAGAGCGCCCGGTAGCAGCATGGCCAGCGGAGCGAGCAGGGTCCGCAGCGGCCCCTCGAGCATCCCCGCATCCGCGGCCGCGAAGACGAGGCAGCCGGCGGACAGGGCGGCCACCGTGGGCAGCAGGGTGGCGAGCAGCTGGTGCCGCTGCGACAGTCGGGTCAACGCAGTGACCACCACCGCAGCCACCGCTGCGGCCACCAGGTTGGGCAGTCCCGGCTGGAGGATCAGGGAGATCCCCACCGCGACGCCGACGGCGCCGACCCAGTAGAGCCAGCTGGGGTAACGCGGTGGCTTGTGCGGGAGCTCCACCAGCTGCTGCAGCGCCTGCTGCGAGGTCAGCTGGTCCCGCAGCAGCAGGTAGAGGATCCGGCGTACGTCCACCGCCTGGTCCAGACGCAGCGATCCTCGCGCCGACTGATAGCTGGCGGTTCCGCCGCGCCGCAGGTTGAGCGTGATACCGGTCGGGGCGGCGGCGATCTGCACTTCTGGGTAGCCCAGCCGGCCACTGACCAGCGCGAGCTCTTCCTCGACCTCGTGCACCGTCTCGCCGGTGGCCACCATGGCGTTGCCGAGATAGGCCAGCAACGTCCGCGTGTGTTCCTCGTGCTCCGCCTCGCTGGCTGTGGACTCCGACACGACACCCACTCTGTCAGCCCGGGACTGATCGCCTGCCGGTCCGTTCGCTCAGGAACCGGCGGCGGAATCTGTCAGCGGGCTCTGCCTATCATCGGGTGTGCCCGAAACGGAGGTGGTGACGGTGTCGGCAACGGCTGGGCTCGACGTGGCGCACCCTTCCGCACGGCGAAGCCCGGTGATCCCCCAGGCACCGCCGGTCGACACGACGGCGCGGAACACCCCGGTGGACCTGCCGGTCGCTCGCGTCGCCGTGGACGTGTCCCTGAGCCACCTGGACCGACCCTTCGACTACGCCGTGACCGCAGCACAGGACGAGGAAGCGCGACCCGGCGCGCGGGTCCGGGTACGGTTCGCCGGCCAGCTCCGCGACGGCTACATCCTGGAGCGGGTGGACAGCTCCGACCATCCCGGCCGGCTGGCTCCGCTGCACAAGATCATCTCCCCCGAAGCGGTGCTGACCCCTGAGGTGGCCCGGCTGATCCGGCAGGTGGCCGACCACTACGCGGGCTGCTTCGCCGACGTGATGCGGCTGGCTGTGCCGCCCCGGCACGCCACCACGGAGAGGGCGCCGGCCAAGGCCCGCGATCTCCCCGTCGACGCAGCGAGTGAGCCCCAGCCCGGGCCCCTGGCCGACTATCCGACGGGCCGCCAGTTCCTCTCCGCGCTGCGTCAAGGACACAGTCCCCGGGCCGCCTGGCAGCTCATCCCGAGTGCCGGAACGAGCGGGGACTGGGCGTCGGGCTTGGCCGCAGCCGCGCGCGCGACCCTGCAGAGCGGCCGCGGCTCCGTCCTGGTGGTCCCCGACGCGCGCGACCTGGAGCTGCTCCGGCAGGCCTGCGTCCGGGCGCTGGGGGAGCAGGGGTTCGTGCTGCTGACCGCCGAGCTCGGTCCCGCGGCACGGTACCGGGCCTTCCTCGCCGTCCTCCGGGGAGACGTCCGGGTGGTCATCGGCACCCGGGCGGCGGCCTTCGCGCCGGTGCACGACCTCGGTCTGGTGGCCTTGGTCGACGATGGCGACGACCTGCTGTCGGAGCCCCGGGCCCCGTACCCGCACGCACGGGACGTGCTGGCGCTGCGCGCGACCGACGCCAACACTGCCATCCTGTTCGCCGGCTACGCCCGGACGGCGGAGATCCAGCAGTGGCTCGACCGGGGCTGGCTGCAGGAGCTGTCGGCCGACCACCGGCAGCTCCGCCACACGGCTCCCCGGGTCAAGGTGACCGCGGACTCAGATCTCGCCCTGGAACGGGACCCGCTGGCCCGGGCCGCCCGCATGCCGCGCGAGGTCTTCGAGCTGATGCGCGGCGCGCTGGTGCAGGGCCCGGTCCTGGTTCAGGTGCCCCGGGCGGGTTACCAGCTGGCCCTGGTCTGCCAGAGCTGCCGCGAACCGGCCCGATGCACGTTCTGCGAGGGTCCGGTGCAGGGCGGGCGACATCAACCCCGCCAGCCGGGGTTCGGCAGTCTGCCGCCGAGCTGCTCGTGGTGTGGCAGGTTGCAGGTCGACTGGAGCTGCCGCATCTGCGGCTCGACCTCTCTTCGTGCCCCGATCGTGGGCGCGGAGCGGACCGCCGAGGAGCTGGGCAAGGCTTTTCCGAACACTCCTGTCCGCCAGTCCGGCGGCGGCACCGTGCTCGACACGGTTCCCGCGACCTCGGCGATCGTGGTGGCCACCCCGGGCGCTGAGCCGCGAGCCGAGGGCGGGTACGCAGGGGCGGTGCTGCTCGATACCACCCTGCTGCTGCTCCGCTGCGACCTCCGCGCCAGCGAGGAGGCGCTCCGGCGCTGGTTGAACGCGGTGTCCCTGGTCAGAGGCGGACCCGAGGGCGGCTCGGTGATCGCGGCGGGGGAGAGCTCCGGTCGAGCGCTCCAGGCCCTGGTACGGCTCGACCCCGCCGGCCTGGCCCGCCGGGAGCTGGCCGAGCGGTCCGAAGCGCGCTTCCCACCCGCAGTCAAGATGGTGATGGTCGAGGGCCGGGCGGAGTCCCTGACCGAGTTCCGCGAGCTGGCCCAGCTGCCGCCGCACGCCGAGGTGCTGGGCCCGGTCGAGATCGGCACCGCACCCCACAGCGATCTGGTGCTGCACCGTCTCACCCTCCGCGCTCCGCTGAGCGAGGGAGCGTCTCTGGTGCGTGCGGTCAAGGACGTCACCGCCATCCGGAGCGCGCGCAAGAGTGACGGCGCCCTGCGGGTCCGGGTCGACCCGATGGCGGTCGGCTGACCCGGCCGCGCGAGGGGTCTCATAGACTCCCCCAGTGCGTATCGTCTTCGCCGGGACTCCGGAGCCGGCTCTGCCCGCGTTGAACGCGCTGATCGACTCCGACCACGAGGTGGTCGCGGTGGTCACCCGGCCCGACGCCCCCAGCGGTCGGGGCCGCACCCTGTCCGTCAGCCCGGTCGGCGCCCGAGCCGCCGAGCTGGGCATCGAGGTGCTGAAGCCGGCCCGCCCCCGTGCGCCCGAGTTCGTCAGCCGCCTCCGCGAGCTGGCTCCGGACTGCTGCCCGGTCGTCGCGTACGGGGCGCTGATCCCGCAGCATGTGCTCGACATCCCCACCCAGGGCTGGGTCAACCTGCACTTCTCCCTGTTGCCGGCCTGGCGTGGTGCGGCGCCGGTGCAGCACGCCGTGCTGGCCGGCGACGAGGTGACCGGGGCGACGACGTTCCGGCTCGTCGCCGAGCTCGACGCCGGCCCGGTGTACGGCCGGGTCAGCGACGTCATCGGTCCGCACGACACGTCGGGGGACCTGCTGGCCCGGCTGGCGACCTCCGGTGCCCGGCTCCTCGTCGACACCCTGGACGGCATCGCCGACGGCACGGTGACCGCCGAGGCGCAGCCGTCCGAGGGCATCACGTTCGCCCCCAAGATCAGCGTCGAGGACGCTCAGATCGACTGGACGGCCGCCGCCGTGACGGTCGACCGGCTGGTTCGCGGATGTGCGCCGACCCCCGGCGCGTGGAGCACGTTCCGGGGTGAGCGCCTCAAGGTGAACACAACCTCACCGACCGACCTCCGTCTTCCCCCCGGCATCCTGGGGGTGACCAAGCACAGCGTGTGTGTCGGCACGGCTACCACGGCCCTCGAGCTCGGCCTGGTGCAGCCTCAGGGCAAGAAGCCGATGGCCGCCGCGGACTGGGCCCGAGGGGTCTCGTTCGCGTCCGGCGAGACACTCGGGCTTCTCGCGTGACGAAGCCCCCGGTCGACCCCGCCCGCCGGGTCGCGTTCGACGCCGTGCGCGCCGTCCACGCCGACGGTGCCTACGCCAACCTGGTCTTGGCCAAACTGTTGGGCGATCGCCACATCGGCGCCCGGGACGCCGCCTTCGCGACCGAGCTGGTCGCCGGCACGAGCCGGATGGAGGGCACCTACGACCTGATCATCGCCCGGGCGGCCGGTCGCAAGCTCAACTCGTTCCAACCGGCCGTGCTCGACGTGCTGCGGCTCGGCACCCACCAGCTGCTGGCCATGCGCGTCGCGACCCACGCCGCGGTGGCCGCCACGGTCGACCTCGCCGCCGTCACCGTCGGCCGGCGGGTCACGGGGTTGACCAACGCCGTGTTGCGCAAGGTGTCGGCCCGCGACTACGGCGAGTGGACCGCCGAGCTCACCGCGGGCCTGGATCCGCGTGCCGCGCTGGCCATCCAGACGGCCCACCCCCGCTGGGTCGTGGACGCGTTCGCGGCGTTGCTGCCCCCGGACGAGCTGGAGCCTGCGCTGCTGGCCGACAACGTCAGCGCCCCGGTCTCGGTGGCCGTACGTCCCGGGCTGGCCACCGTGGCGGAGCTGGTCGCGGCGGGCGCCGTAGCGGGGCGGCACTCGCCGTACGCCGCGACCTGGTCCGGCAACCCCAGCGACCTCCCGTGCGTCAGGACCGGTACCGCCGGAGTCCAGGACGAGGGTTCGCAGCTGGTGGCCTGGGGTCTGACCCGGGCCCCGGCCGCACCCGGATGGTGGCTGGACCTGTGCGCCGGACCCGGCGGCAAGACTGCCCTGCTGACCGGGCTCGCGGCGGCGGACGGCAGCCGGGTGCTCGGCAACGAGATCAGTCCACACCGCGCCGACCTGGTCGCCGGCGCCGTCCGGGGGTACGGGGCCACCGACCACCCCGCGTCGGTGATCGTGGCCGACGGCGCCGCGCCGGCCTGGCTCCCCGACACCTTCACCCGGGTGCTGGTCGACGCACCGTGCTCCGGGCTGGGGGCCCTGCGGCGACGCCCGGAGTCTCGCTGGCGGCGTGGTATCGCCGACGTCGAGCAGCTGCATCCCCTGCAGGTGTCCCTGGTGCAGACCGCGTTGGGCTCAGCGGTGTCCGGCGGCGTGGTGGCGTACGTGACCTGTTCGCCGCACGTTCGGGAGACCACCGACGTCGTCGACGACGTGCTGGCCACCCGAAGCGACGTCGCCGTGATGGACGCAGCCGAGATCTTCCCGGAGCTGGTCGACGCCACCCGCGGTCCGTACCTGCAGCTCTGGCCGCACCGGCACGGGACCGACGCGATGTTCGCGGCTTTTCTCCGGAAGGAGTAGCGGCGCGTCAGAGTCGGCGGGCGTGGCTAAACTCACGGCGTGGCCACCCAGATCATGCCCAGCATCCTCGCGGCGGACTTCGCCAACCTGCAGAGCGCCATCGAGTCGGTACCGAGCGCCGACGCACTGCACATCGACGTGATGGACAACCACTTCGTCCCCAACCTGACGCTCGGCCTGCCGGTGGTCGAGTCCCTCCGCCGAGCGACCACCGCCATGCTGGACATCCACTTGATGATCGAGGACCCCGATCGCTGGGCGCCCGCCTTCGCCGAGGCCGGCGCGGAGTCGGTCACCTTCCACATCGAGGCCGCCGCTGCTCCCGTACGGCTGGCCCGCACCCTGCGCGACGCCGGCGCGCGCGCCGGGATGGCCCTCAAACCGGCCACCGCGATCGAGCCGTACGCCGACCTCCTCCCCGAGATCGACATGGTGCTGATCATGACCGTCGAACCGGGCTTCGGTGGCCAGAAGTTCCTCGACCTGTGCCTGCCCAAGATCGCCCGGACCCGCCGTCTCCTCGACGCCGTCGGCGGCGACATCTGGCTCCAGATCGACGGCGGCGTCTCCACCGAGACCATCGAACGCTGTGCCGAAGCCGGCGCCACCGCGTTCGTCGCCGGCTCCGCCGTCTTCGCCGCGTCAGACCCGGACGAAGTCGTCCACCAGCTCCGCCGGCTCGCTCAGCGCTGACCCTTCCACCCGACCGGGTGCCGACACGCCGCCACAACCGCCGGATCTGTGCCCACTCGGCGGAAAGCTAGCCTTCGGTGCGCCGGCGCAGATACCGCTCGAACTCCGCAGCGATGGCGTCGCCACTGGCTTCGGGCAGCTCGGTTGCATCCTGCTGCTGCTCCAGTGCGCTGACGTACTCCGCCACCTCGGAATCTTCCGAGGCCAGCTCGTCCACCCCGCGCTCCCAGGCCCGGGACAGCTCCGGCAGGTCACCCAGGTCGAGCGGGGAGTCCAGCAGCTCTTCCAGCTGGGACAGCAGCGCGAGGGTCGCCTTGGGGCACGGCGGGTGCGACACGTAGTGCGGGATGGCCGCCCACAGGGTGAGGACCTTCATCCCGCTCCGCATCAGAGCGTCACCCAGCACACCCACGATCCCGGTCGGCCCCTCGTAGCCGGACGGGGCCAGTGAGTATTCCTCCAACAACGCCAGATCGCTGGTGGTGATGGAGACCGGGATCGGCCGGGTGTGGGGGGTGTCGGCCAGCAGCGCACCGAGCATGAACACGCGGTCGGCTCCGGCCGACATGAGCGCCGAGGTGATGAGCGAGCTGAACTGTCGCCACCGGAGGTTGGGCTCCAGGCCCGAGATCAGGATGAGGTCACGACCGCTGGGCAACCGGGCCACTTTGATCTCCGTGGTCGGCCACGTGATCACCCGTTCGTCCTCGTCGGTCACCGCCGCCTGTGGCCGGTTGACCTGGAAGTCGTAGAAGTCGTCGGGGTCGATCGAGAATGCGAGCCGAGCATCGTAGGTGTCGGCCAGATGCTCGATCGCCGATGATGCTGCCGTACCGGCGTCGTTCCAGCCCCCGAACGCCACGATGACGACAGGGTCCTGCAACCCGCGCAGACCTGCGTTCGGTGAGTCGTCCATGAGCCAACTCTAAACTCCTCTTCCGACACCTCGACCAGGTTCCACGATCCGTGTCCTCCCGGAGCCCGCGCCGCACCGGTTGCGCCATCGGTGAAACGTCCCCGGATCGCCGCTCGACCTTGGCTATCCTGAAGACTGCAATCGCCATCAGAGAGATGTGAAGTTGTCGGATCTACCACTCGTTCGCCCCGACTGTTCCGAGGAGCTCGCCGCCACGTTGAGCGAGCGTATCCTCATCCTCGACGGCGCCATGGGCACCATGATCCAGCGGCACCGGCTCGAGGAGTCCCACTACCGTGGCGAGCGGTTCGCCGACTGGCCGAGCGACCTCAAGGGCAACAACGACCTGCTCAGCCTGACCCAGCCGGACGTCATCCGCGAGATCCACCGGGAGTACCTGCTGGCGGGCTCGGACGTGGTCGAGACCAACACGTTCAACGCCCAGGTCATCTCGCTGGCCGACTACGACATGCAGGAGCTCGCCTACGAGCTGAACTTCGCGTCGGCCTCGCTGGCCCGGCTCGAATGTGACGCGATGACCGAGCACACCCCGGACCGCCCCCGCTACGTCGCCGGCGCTCTGGGCCCGACGAACCGGACCGCCTCGATCTCCCCGGACGTCAACGACCCCGGCGCTCGCAACACCAGCTTCGACGAGCTCGTCGGGGCCTACCTACAACAGGCCGGCGGCCTGGTCGACGGCGGCGCCGACCTGCTGATGATCGAGACCATCTTCGACACGCTCAACGCCAAGGCCGCCATCTTCGCCGTGGAGACCCTGTTCGAGCAGCGCGGACGACGCTGGCCGCTGATCATCTCCGGCACCATCACCGACGCATCCGGCCGGACGCTGTCGGGTCAGGTCACCGAGGCGTTCTGGAACTCCGTCCGGCACGCCCGGCCGCTGGCTGTCGGGCTCAACTGCGCCCTCGGG
>JBBRYD010000161.1:0-8543 GCA_038238065.1 Propionibacteriales bacterium
ACCAGCACGCGGGCCGGGCCGCTGCGCGTGTCGGTCGCGGTCACGGTCTGCGCCCGCGCTCCGGCAGCTGCCCTGCGGTCGTGGCCACCCCACCAGGATGCATCATCCGACGCCGGCCCAGGCCGCCGTCGCGCCGGTATGGCCGATGATGACGACCTCGACCAGCGTGCCGGCCGCGGCCGCGACGATCACGACGGTGATCACGACGGCCAGCCACCGTGGGAAGGACCGCGAACCGACCACACCAACATGGCGTCGGGTCCAGTAGAGCGCGGCGGCTCCCACCAGGAGAGCGATGACCCACGGGAGCAGCCCATCGGCCAGCTGGGTGTGACGTTCGATGAGGTCGGAGCGAGGCAGGCTGCGCTGCAGAGACTCCCCCGACGACGTCGTCAGCGGCACGAGCACGACCGCGGCGACGGCAGCGGCGAGCGGCCCCCAAGCGGCCCACCGGCGGAACCGTGGCCAGAGGGCGGCCAACGCGGCGGCGAGGGCGGCCACGGGGACGACCACCACCGTTGCGTGCACGATGAGGGGATGGACGGGCAGGCCGAAGAACGAATCCATGAATCTCCTGTGTGATGGGACCGCAAGCCTTGCGGCGTCTCCTTAGAGCTTTCTTAGGGCGGAGCAT
This sequence comes from Propionibacteriales bacterium, assembly GCA_038238065.1. GTDB lineage: Bacteria > Actinomycetota > Actinomycetes > Propionibacteriales > Propionibacteriaceae > Microlunatus. The sequence goes on from JBBRYD010000161.1 coordinate 635, forward strand.
CGACACCGATGTCTGCTCTAAGAATGCTCCGAGACTGGGCCTGCATCCTGTGGACATGGCGTTGTCGACTTCGTACAGAAAAAGGCTGAGTGCATGGGCACCTGCCGATCCCCGGCCGGCCCGATGACCACGATGCTCACGGGACACCTGGCCTCACCGCCGACGGCCCGCTACGCGGAACGGGGCCACCCGCGGGTCGGGCCGGACCTCGCCGTGCGGACGGCGACGGGTCTGCTGCTCTGGGCTGGTCTGCTGCTGATCACCTACTGGTGGGTGGCCGGCGGCGGCGTCAGCGACCTGACCAGGTGGGCGACTGGGCTGACGTCGATCGGACGGTTGACGGGGCTGTGGTCGGCTCAGCTGCTGCTCGTCCAGGTGCTCGGAATGTCACGGCTGCCCCCGCTGGAGCATGCGTTCGGTCGCGACCGCCTGGCGCGGATCCACCGGGTTGTCGGGTTCGGTTCCTTCGACCTGATGTTGGTGCACATCGCGACGATCATCTCGGGCTACGCCGGGGCCCGCTGGTCGGCGGTGCCCAGCACGACGTGGCAGCTCGTCACCGGCTACGCCGGCGTGCTGCTGTCGGTCGCCGGGACGGTGTCCCTGGTCATGGTCGTCCTCACCAGCATCAAGAAGGCCCGGAAGAGGCTCCGCTACGAGTCCTGGCACCTGTTGCATCTGTACGCCTACCTCGGTGTCGGGCTGGCCCTGCCGCACCAGCTGTGGACGGGTCAGGAATTCCTCGCCTCGCCGGGACGGACCGTCTACTGGTGGTCCCTGTGGATCGCTGCGGTCGGTGCGGTCCTCGTCTGGCGGGTCGGCGTCCCCCTGGTCCGCAGCCTGCGCCACGGTCTCCGGGTGACCTCGGTCGTCAGGGAGTCCTCCGACGTGGTGTCGGTCTACCTCACCGGTCGGCGCATCGACCGGCTCACGGTGCGGGCCGGTCAGTTCCTCAACCTGCGTTTCCTCGACGGCCCCGGCTGGACCCGAGCCAACCCGTTCTCGCTCTCCGCCGCGCCGGACGGCCGCAGCCTACGGGTCACCGCGAAAGCGTTCGGTGACGGCAGCGCCCGGCTGGCGCATCTGCAGCAGGGCACCCGGGTGATGTTCGAGGGTCCGTACGGTCGGCTCAGCAGCCGAGTGCGCACCCGGTCCGGTGTGTTGCTGGCCGGCGCCGGCGTCGGCATCACCCCACTCCGCGCGATGGCGGAGGGTCTCAGCTATCAACCGGGGGAGGCGGTGCTGCTGCACCGATACTCCAACGAGCCGCTGTTCGTCCACGAGCTCCAGGCGCTGGCCCACGAGAAGGGGCTGCGGGTGCTGCCCCTCGCGGGACCACGGCCGTTCCCCGGCTCGGTTCTCGGTCCCGCGGCTCGGGGCGACGAGCTGACCGCCCTGCGCCACTGGGTCCCCGACGTGGCTGACCGAGACGTCTTCCTCTGCGGCCCCACCTCCTGGACGACGGGCCTGCAGGACCTGCTCCACGCCGCGGGAGTCCCGCGCGACCACATCCACACAGAAAGCTTTGGTTGGTGATCTCATGAGACGCATCGTCATCTGGCTCGCCTCGACGGTCACGATCGTCGTGCTGCTCTTCGGCTACCACACCTCGACCGACTCGACCACGCCTGCGGCTGTCTCGAGCAGTACGAGGAGCACGCCCGACCCGTCGTCGGCCTCCTCGACCAGCAATACGCCGTCCACCACCGCGTCGGGTACGCCGTCTGCTGATCCGAGCTCGTCCAGCTCCCCGTCAGCCACGCCGTCGCAGACATCGTCGCCCTCGAACGTGACCAAGACCTACACCGGCTCGGTCGCCGACACTCGATGGGGTCCGGTGCAGGTGAAGATCACCGTTACGGATCAGATGGTGACTAAGGTCGACGTCGTGCAGTACCCCAACGGCAACGGACGCGACGCGGAGATCAACGACTACGCACTGCCCATCCTGGTCCAGGAGACGCTGTCGGCCCAGAGCTCGACCATCGACATGGTCAGCGGCGCCACCGTCACCAGTGACGGCTATCTGCAGTCCCTGCAGGCAGCCCTGGACGCGGTCGGAATATGACCGCCACCACGACCACGAGCGACCCGCGGATCCACCGCCGGGTGACCCAGCTGATGGGCATGCCGGTCAGCCTCGCGCTCCGTGGTCGGCACGCCGACACGACGCAGGGCCGTCGAGCCTGGGACGCGGTGGTCGCCGAGCTGCAGTCCGTTGACCGGACGTTCAGCACCTACCGGCCCGACTCCGTGGTGAACCGGCTGGACCGGGGCGAGATCCGACTCGAGGCCTGCCCACCCGAGGTCAGCGAGGTGATCGCGCTGGGGGATGAGGCTGAGGACCAGAGCGAAGGCGCGTTCTCGATCCGGCGTCCGTCAGCGGACGGGACCACCCACCTCGATCCCAGCGGCGTGGTGAAGGGCTGGGCCGTCCAGCGGGCCTCCCGGTTCCTCGCCGCACTCGACGACACCGACTACTGCCTGTCCGCCGGCGGCGACCTGGTGTGCCGTGCCGCCACCACCGAAGAACCATGGAGGGTCGGCGTCGAACACCCGCACGACCCGTCGAGGATGATCGCGGTGATCCCCGTCCGCCGCGGCGCGGTCGCCACCTCCGGGACCGTCCACCGCGGGCAGCACCTGGTCGACGCCCGCACCGGTCACATCGCCACCGGCATCGCCTCGGTCACCGTCATCGGCCCCTCCCTCACCTGGGCCGACATCGACGCCACCGCCGCCTACGCCCACGGCGTCCACGCAGCGGACTGGCTGAGGACCCGTATCGGCCGGAGCAGCCTGGTCGTCTGGGCCGACGGGACCACGACCACGATCGACGGACGACCTCACTGACTGCCGCCGGGCCTGACGCCGAAGGACGTGACGCGACGTCGCCGGGAGCGGCGGTTGCTGGTCCAGGTGATGCCCCGGTCGGGGTTGGTTGGTCACCGTGGCGTGCCGTGGTGGGCTTCGGCGTGGTGAGTCTGGCCGCCGACATGGTGTACGAGGGTGCCCGGTCGATCACCGGCCCCCTGTTGGCCTCGCTGGGCGCGTCCGCGGTCGTCGTCGGCGTCGTCACCGGTGCCGGCGAGGCGATGGCCCTGGTGCTGCGGTTGGTGTTCGGCTCGTTGGCCGACCGCACCGGCCGCTACTGGAGCCTGACCCTGGCCGGTTACCTCCTGACCGCCGTCTGCGTCCCCGCCCTGGCGATAGCCCCGTTCGTCGGCGCCGCCGGACTGACGCTGGCGTGCATCCTGATCCTGGCCGAACGCACCGGCAAGGCGGTCCGCAGCCCAGCCAAGTCCGCCCTGCTCGCCCACGCCGCCGGAGCGGTCGGGCTCGGTCGAGGCTTCGCCGTCCACAAGGCGCTGGACCAGGTCGGAGCCGTCGCGGGCCCGCTCGTGGTGGCGGGGATCGCTGCCGTAACCGGAGCGTTGTGGCCGGCGCTGGCCGCATTGCTGGTGCCCGGCGCGGTGGCCGTCGGCCTCCTGATCTGGATCCGCAGCCGGATGGGTGACCCGGCGGGCTATGCGCCTGCACCTGCACCTGCCACCACCTCGACATCGAAGTCGTCGGCCGGGGTCACCGGTCACGCCCACTCACCGTCGCGGCTTCCCACCCGGTTCTGGCTGTTCGCAGCGTCGGCGGGCGCTGCCACCGCGGGTCTGGTGACCTTCGGGGTGATCTCCTTCCACCTGACCCGCGAGCACGTCGTGCCGGTCGCCGGTGTGCCCGTGGTCTACGCGGCAGCCATGGCGGCCGCTGCCCTCGCCGCCCTGGCCACCGGGTGGGCTTATCAGCGCCTGCAGGGCCGGGTGCTGTTCGTCCTGCCGCTCCTGGTCGCCGCAGTCCCGCCGCTGGCCTTCTCCGACACGCCGATGACCGCCGTGGCCGGTGTGCTGCTGTGGGGCGCGGCAGTCGGCGTGCAGGACTCGACGGTGAAGGCACTGGTGGCGGACCTCGTTCACGCCGGCCGCCGGGCCACCGCGTACGGGCTCTTCGCCGCCGTGCAGGGCGCCGCGGCAGTTGCGGGCGGGGCGATGGCCGGCGCCCTGTACGACCGCTCCGTGCCGGCCCTCGTCGGCGCAGTCGGCGCCACCCAGCTGATGGCGCTGGCCCTTCTCATCGCCACCTTCCGTCACGGCGCCCGTCGGCAGCGGCGGTCCGGGACTCGTTGAGCGCCGACCCGGGCCGCCCGCAGGGATCTAGGGCCGCGCTCGGTCCTCGTCGGGCCGGCGGCCGTGCTGGTGCCGATACCAGTCCCGGTACGCCTCAACGGCGGTCGGCAGCGTCATGAACAACTTGTCGCGACCCACTCGGTCGAGGAACCCGGCTGCGGTCATCTGCTGTCGGAGCTCCTGCTTGACGCGCGCCATGGCGAAGACGATGTGACGTTCGGCCAGGGTCTGCCGTAGCTCCTCGAGAGCGTCGACGGCGGTGAGGTCCACCTCGACGTTCGCCTCGGCGTTGAGCAGGAACCACTCCACCTCGACGGCGGCCGCATCGACCGCGGCCAGCGCCCGTCGCTTGAAGTTCTCCGCGTTGGCGAAGAAGAGCGGGGAGTCGTAGCGGTACACCAGCAACCCGGGCACCTGCTGGCCGGTGGCGTAGTCGTCGATGTCGTGCATACCGGCGATACCGGGCACGTAGCCCAGGATGCCGTCGTGCGGCTTGGCGATCCGGCGCAGTAGGTCCAGGATCGACAGCGAGATCGCCACCACCACGCCGTACAGCACGTCGAACGCCAGGACCGAGGCCGTGGTCGCCAGCGACAGGACCAGCTCGCTGCGTCTGAACCGCGCGAGCCGCCGCAGCTCCGCGACGTCGACCAGGCGGGTCGCGGCATACACCACCACGGCGCCCAGCGCTGCGGTGGGGAACGTCGCCAGCACCGGGCCCAGGAAGGTCATGGTCACCAGCACGACGACGACCGCCGTCAGCGAGTAGAGCTGTGAGCGGCTTCCGATGGCCTCGCCGATGACCGTACGGCTGCCGCTGCTGCTGACCGGGAACCCGTGGAACAGTCCCGCCGCGAGGTTGGCGGCACCCAGGGCCAGGAACTCCTGGTCGCTGTCGATGACTTCTCGCCGCTTGGTGGCGAACGCGCGAGCGGTCACCACATTGTCCGAGTACGCCACGATGGTCACGCCGATCGCCGCGGTGAGCAAGCCCAGCGGTGGGATACCGGTGAGGTCCGGCAGGCCGGGCCGGGGCAGCCCCTCGGGTATCGTCCCGATCACCCGGATGCCGAACCGTTGTAATCCGAACGCGGCCACCGCACCGGCCGCCAGCAGCATGGCGACCAGCGGTCCCGGCGCACGGGGGAACCGGTGCTGGACCACGAGCAGGAGGGCGAGGACGACTGCAGCAAGACCGAGAGTCTGGAGCTCCACCTGGTCGATCCCGCGCCAGAACGAACCGATCTCGGCGATCACGGAGCTGCCCGCCACCTGCACGCCCGTCAGCTTGCCCAGCTGGCTGACCATCATCAGGACGGCGATCCCCGCCATGTAGCCGATCAGCACCGGGCGGGAGAGCAGGTTGGCCAGGAACCCCAGCCGACAGACCCAGCCCACCAGGCAGATCACGCCGACGGCCGCGGCCAGCGACGCAGCCCCCTGGGCGTAGTGGCCGCCCGCGGCGGGGGCGATGGCACTGACGGCGACCACGGTCATCAGCGCCGTGCTGGACTCGGGCCCGACCGACAGCTGGCGCGACGAGCCCAGCACGGCATAGACCACCAGGGGGCCCACCACAGCCCAGAGCCCCGCGATCGGGGGCAGACCCGCGACAGCGGCGTAGGCCATCACCTGCGGGACGAGGTAGGCCGCGACGGTGACGCCAGCCAGCAGGTCGCCGCGGAGCCAGCTGCGGTCGTAGTGCCGCAGCACCCACAGCCCAGGCAACAGCCGCTGCCCACGACTCGGCCCGGTAACGGATGCTGATCGGCTGACCACAGCCCGACGGTACTGGAAGCACCATCCGCGGGGCATCGGACGGGTCACGGTCCTCCATCCGGTCGCCACGGTGACGCGGCAAGAACCAAGGTCCCTCGCTGCTCGACCCGCAGGAATGTCCGTACGAGGACCAAAGTCCCCTCCGTGAGGCGACCAAAGCACCTACACGGGCCCTACGGCGGTCAGCCATCGTCGGTGTACACATCTGTTACAGGGGAAGGACCTCACCATCATGAGGAACGAGATCGTGGTCGTCGGAGTCGATCTCCGCACTGATGACTACCGTGCTCTACTGCATTTCGCGGCTCGCGAAGCCAACAGCAGGCGCGCGGACGTCAAACTCGTACACGGCTGCGGTACGGGCCGGGCGGTCGGCGCTTTCGGTTCGGCTCCGCGGTTGGCGGAGCGCGAGGACCGAGCGCGCAGCCAGCTCGCCCTGGTCGTCGAGCAACTGCGTCCGCGACTCGACCCGGGACTCGTGATCGACACGTCAGTCTTACCAGGGACCGGCACGGCCGTGTTGCTCGAGGAGTCCCGAGCGGCCGCCCTGGTGGTGCTGCAACGCCGCGACATCTCGCGGATGGGCCATCTGCAGACCGGCTCGACGACGAGCAGCCTGAGCGCCAAGGCGGGTTGCTCGGTCGCTGTCGTGAAGGAGGGCCTGTCGGAAGGACCGCGATCCGGCGTCGTCGTGGGTGTCGATGATGCCGGTCACGCACAGCACGCCATCGAGGTTGCGTTCGAGGAAGCGTCGCTCCGGCGGACCTCGTTGACCGCGGTGCACGTCTGGTCGTCGCAGGACGCGCTGACGGGCTACGGGTGGGTCGCCTTCACACCCGAGAACCTCGAAGCACACCGCCAGAGACGCGGCGTCGACCTGTCCGAAGCGCTGGCTGGCTTCGGGACGGCGTTCCCCGACGTCGAGGTGCACCAGCGGCTGGTGGAAGGAACGGTGACGGACCAGCTGCTCCACGAGTCCGAAGGCGCCCAGCTTCTGGTCGTCGGTCGGCACAGTGCGAGCAGAGTGGGCTCGCTGGCCCTGGGGAGCGTGGCCCGCAGCTGCCTCGATTCAGCGTCGTGCCCGGTGGTGGTCGCGGCTGACAGCAGACCACCCGCGCGCAGCTCCTGGCTGACCAGCGACGTGGCGCTCGGGCCGTCCTTCTGACGTCCTGACCGGCGCGATGCGCGAGCGCCTCAGGAACCGTGTGACGTCACACCACCCCCACCCAGCAGCTCGTCGGTCCCTCACCAGGTAGGGACCGAAGACTCTGCCGGAAGACCACAAGCCGGAAGAGGATCAGCTCATGACCAAATTTGTGTACGACTTTCACGAAGGTAGCCGGGACCAGAAGGATCTCCTGGGCGGCAAGGGTGCCGGCCTGGCCGAGATGACCAACCTGGGCCTGCCGGTGCCGCCGGGCTTCACTATCTGTACAGCAGCCTGCCGGGAGTACTTGCGACAGGGTGAGGTGCCGACGGGTCTCGAGCAGGAGATCAACGACCATCTGCGGGCCCTGGAGGAGACGGCGGGCCGCGCCCTGGGCCAATCCGACGGGCCGCTGCTCGTGTCGGTGCGCTCCGGGGCTAAGTTCTCGATGCCCGGGATGATGGAGACGGTGCTCGACGTCGGGCTCAACGACCAGTCGGTGCACGGTCTGGCGAAGCTGGCCGGTGGCGACGAGCGCTTCGCCTACGACTCCTACCGGCGCCTGCTGCAGATGTTCGGCTCCACCGTGCTGGGCCTGGAGGCGGAGGTCTTCGCGGCTGAGCTGCACCGGCTGAAGGAGCGACGCGGGACCAGGAACGACTTGGACCTCGACGTCGGCGACCTGACCGAGCTTGTGGCGACGTACCAGCGCCTCATCGCCGACCAGACTGGTCACCCGTTCCCGCAGGACCCGTACGAGCAGCTCCACCTGGCCGTACGGGCCGTCTTCAACTCGTGGAACACC
>JBBRYD010000162.1:0-8508 GCA_038238065.1 Propionibacteriales bacterium
AGGACCTTGTCGAGCAGTACGGGCACGGGATTGCTCCTGGGACGAGGACGAGTTGATCGGGCTATGGCGGGGTCGCGCCTGTCCGGGCAGACCCAGACCCATCTTAGGCGACGCGGTAGAGCGCTCAGAACCCTCGCAAGCCAATCAGTGCCAGGCTGACCACATGAGCCTTCGTGCGGTCCTCCCATGGGTCGCGGCCGTGTGCGCTGCGGTGCTCCCGGCCCCTTCCTCTCCGGGTGGCGGCACGGCAGCAACCTCGCCGCCCGCGGCCCCCATGGTCGGGGTGACGGTCGACGACGTCTCGAACCTGGGCCAGATCGTCGACGGGGCTCGCCACCTCTCGACTCGGCCGATGACCCGGATCTACGACGCGAGAGTGTCGTCGTACCTGCAGGTCCTGGGCGACGACGTCGACAATGGGGCAGCCGATCAGGATGCGGTCCGCTCGTGGTGGATGCGTGGTGACTTCTGAGACGGATGGTGCGTCTGAGTTCGCCTCCATAGTCGAATACCCGCTCCAGAGGCCGATTTTCCGGCTTTCGGGTATGGAGGCGGACGCATCTGCCACAGCAACCGAACCACGTTCAGACTGGTAGGGGACTCGGCGTGGCACTGGACGCACACGAAGTGCGGCCGTGGCCGCCGGGCCTAACCCGGGCCTAAACCCGGCCGGATGGTCAAACCAGGGCGGCCGGATGGTCAGGGGTGGGCGGCGCGGAGGGCGGTGGCGAGGTCACCGCGTGGCTCGACGACTACCGCGTCGAGGCCGAGCCAGCCGGCCAGCCGGCCCAGCTCGGCCGCGAGCTCCTCGCCGGTCTCAGCAGGGGCGGAGGGCTCGGCGTAGGCGCCCTTGACGAGCAGCCTCCGCGTGGGTCGGTCGGCCTTCAGGTCGACCCGCCCGACCAGCCGGTCGCCGAGCAGAAACGGCAGCACGTAGTACCCGTAGACCCGCTTGTGCTGCGGGGTGTAGATCTCGATCCGGTAGTGGAAGTCGAAGAGGTGCTCGGTCCGGTTGCGTTCCCAGCACAGCGGGTCGAACGGGCTGAGCACGGTGCGTGCCGAGACCTGACGTGGTCGCCGGGCGTCCCGGTGCAGGTACGCCGGGCGGTCCCAGCCCTGGATCCGGACCGGCTCGAGCTCGCCCGACTCGACGAGCACGTCTACCGCGGGCTTCACCTCCGCTACCGCCATCCGGTAGTAGTCGCGCAGACACTGAATGGTGGCGACCCCATGGGAGACGGCAGCCCGGCGAACCAGCTCGAGATGCGCCTCGGCCAGCGAAGGTGTCGGCCGGTCGAGTATCTCGGCCGGCACGACGCGGTGCGGGAGGTCGTAGAGCACCTCGAACTGGGAGTTGCGGCCGGCGATCGCCACATCGCCCCCCATGTAGAGGAAGTCGAGCACCTTGCGCGTCTCCGACCAGTTCCAGCCCCAGTTGTCCTTCTTGCGAGGCAGCCCGTCGTCGAGGTCCCGGGCCGTGGACGCCCCGCGGTCCTGCAGCTCGGCGAGCAGCGACGACTCCAGACCAGGGTTCTTCTCGAGGCTGAACCACTTGCCGCGTTGCGCGCGGTACGACGCCATGCGGTGCTGCATGACCGGCCACAGGTCAACCGGCATCAGAGCCTGCACGTGGGCCCAGTACTCGATCAGCCGGCGCGGCCTGCGTTGCGACGCCCGGCGCAGCAGGTTCTCGTCGTACGGGCCCATGCGTGAGTACAACGGCATGTAGTGCGCGCGCTGCAGCACGTTCACCGAGTCGACCTGGAGAACCCCGGTGCGCGACACCGTGCGCTCGAGCGTCCGCATGGTAGAGGTGGCGTGCGGCGGGTCGAGGAAACCCTGCGCGGCGACCGCGATCCGGCGGGCCTGCGCCTGCGACAGCTCCTGGGTCACGGCAGATCGAGCAGGCGCTGACGTACTGCATACATGACCGCCTCGATCCGCGAGTGCAGCTGCAGCTTCTCGAGGATGTTGCGCACGTGGTTCTTGACCGTGTTCTCGCTGATGAACAGCTTGTCGGCGATCTCGCGGTTGTTCAGGCCGCGCGCGACAAGGTTGAGCACCTCGAGCTCACGGTCGGTCAGCTTCGGCATCCGCACCGGCTTGACGTCGGCCCCGGAGATCGCCTTGAACTCCGCCAACAGCTTGGCGGCCATCATCGGGCTGATCAGCGACTGCCCACCGGCCACCAGGCGGATCGCCTGCGAGACCTCGTCGATCGACGAGTCCTTGAGCAGATAGCCCGAGGCCCCGTTCTTGATCGCGTCATAGAGGTCGGCCTCCTCGTCGGACGCCGTGAGCATGATGATCTTGACCGCTGGAGCCTGTTCCTTGATCAGCCCGCAGGCCTCGATTCCGGAGAGCTTGGGCATCCGTACGTCGAGCAGCATCACGTCAGGAGCCGTGCGCCCCGCGATGTCGGCCGCGCCCTCGCCGCCGGACGCCTCCCCCACGACGTCGATGTCATCCTCGGCCTCGAGCAGCATGACCAGGCCGCGCCGGAACAGCTCCTGGTCGTCGACTACGGCAACCCTGATGGCCTCACGCCCGGCCGGGAAGTCCACCACGTCACCCATCTGGGTCATCCTCGCATGCCCGAACGGAGCCGCGCATGATGATCAGCAGGTAGCCAGATTAGCTCAGTCGCCTAGCCTGATCACGCCGTAGTCATAGCCCTTTCGGCGGTAGACGACCGCGGGTTCTTTCGAGTCCTCGTCAATGAACAGGAAGAAGTCGTGTCCGACGAGCTCCATTTCGTACAGGGCCTGGTCGAGGGTCATCGGGGTCGCCGGGTGCTTCTTCTCCCGTACGACGGGAGGCCCGTCGCCCACCACGGTGAGCGGTCCCTCCCGGCGCTCCAGGCCCTCGTCCTCGAGCGCCGGCGGGTCGCCGTCGACGGACAGCGCCGCCATCGCCTGGGCCAGCGACTTCGGGGTGTGCGACCCGCGATGGATGCGTCGACGGTCGGCCGCCTTGCGGGCCTGGGTGCTGAGCCGGCTGACCGCGATGTCCAGGGCGGTCATCTTGTCATCGGCGGCGGCCTCCGCCCTGATCACCGGACCTCGGCTGCGGATCGTGACCTCGACGCGTACCGACTGGTCCGACAACCGAGGGTTCGGCTCCTTGCCTACCTCGACGTCGACCCGGATGATGCGCTGGTCGTACTTCTCGAGGCGAGCCAGCTTCTCCTCGACGTGGGCCCGGAACCGGTCCGAGATCTCGTAGTGACGACCCTTGACCACGACTTCCACGTGAGCCTCCTCTGATCACAACGCGTCGCGCGCCCTGACGGCGGTCCGCTCGGCGTTCCTTGCGGGCAGGCGACACCCGTCCGGCCGACCTGGTCTTCGACCCCACACTCGCCTGCTGAGACCTTTGCAGCTTGTTGCCACTCCCGGTCTTCTCCCGCGGAGGAAGGCTTTGACCTTCCGTCGGGGCAGGACTTACTCCTAAGCCGCTCCGTGATCAGACACCGGACGGTGACCGCCCCAGCGCCCTTACGTGGACCGTTTCGCCTGCGGCTGGCATCGGCTTGTCGCGCAAGGTCTCGATTGCTCGGGGCCTTGACGACGCAACCACGGACCCGGACGGGTGCCATTCCCAAACCTTAGTCGGTGGACCTGTCACACGCTCCAGACCGCCGGTACGGCGGTCACACCACCCAGGCGGGAGAGCCGGGTCGCCGCCACGACCGCGACGCCGAGCGGTTCCGCGCCTTCCTCCGCGAGCGCCCGGCAGACCTCGGCTGCGGTGGCCCCGGTGGTGAGCACGTCGTCGACCACCACGACCGGATCACCGCGAAGCGCCGGACGTCGTCGCGATCGGACCCGGAAAGCGCCGCACAGGTTGGCCATCCGGTCGGCGGCCGACAGCTCCGACTGGTCGGCCACGAAGCGGGTCCGCTCGACTGCCGGCACCGGTCGAGCGGCGATTCCGCAGCCCGCGAGCGTGCGGACGGCAGACCGGACGACACGTCCGAGCGGGTCGTGACCTCGCTCGCGCACCTGGGCCGCGGATGTGGGTGGCGGAACCAGCATCACGCGAGTCGTCCCTGACCCCGGCGCACCCCGGTCTGCGACCACTGCCATGACACTGAGCGCCAGGGCTCGTCCCAGAGGTCCGGCCAGCGACAGCACGGCGCGCTCCTTGTGCGCCACGATCGCGGCCCGGGCCGCCCCGTCGTAGGCGGTCACCGCGAACGGTCGGGCCAGGTTCGCCGGCCGAGGGGTTGGCCATGCGACGTACGGCAGTTGCTGGAGACCGGATCCGCAGTGGAGACACAGCGCCGTACCCGGTCGACGGCAGCCGACGCAGGTGCTGCCGAGGAAGAGGTCGACGGCCGCGTCCCGGAGCTCGCGTCGTGCGGACATCGGGCCAGTATGCGGTTTCTCGGCTCGACGAACGGGAACTCGATCCGTGCCTGTGGAACGACAAGCGGCTCATCCACAGGCGTGGACGAGGGGAATGACCTGGCTCAGCCGGGGTAGACCGGTGCGTACATGGCGTACCTGGGCAGTGTGGGTGGACCCAGGAGCTGCTTCGTCGTATACACCGGCGGCCACTGTTGATCGGAGTTGTGGTAATAGAGCGCGCCATCGGCCGAACCGATCACCACAGAGGCACCGGTACCCGCAGCAACGCTCACCGGATGGGTGGGAAGGGACCCGGGCGTCGGTTGGACATGCGAACCGTCTATCGAGACCTCGTAGGGCTGCAGCTCGCTGCTCTGGTCCCGCGCGAGTACAACAACGGTGGTCGCGTTGACCCACGCGAGACCGTTGATGTGGGACAGGTGGAAGTCGGAGTTGACCACGTACCGAAGCGCTTCCAGGGATACGTGCGTCGAGTTCTTGGGGTTGGTGTCCCGTTTGATCATGGCGACGGCGAGCTGACTGTTCTCGCCCGTTCCGACGACCGCTGCGAACCGTACGCCGTCGCGAGACAGGGCAAACGCGCGGATGTCCAGACCATCGAGATCCGGCGCGTGCACCAGCCGGCTCTGCGACTTCGTGGCAACGCGGAGGAGGGTCGCAGAGGGCCCGCGAACGTCGGCGAGCCACAACAGGCCGGATGCGTCCCATGACGGCCGGAGCAGGTTGGAGCCGCCCCGGAACCAGGTCGCGACCGGACTGTCGGACTGAGCCGGCGTCAGTCCCCCGACGACCACCTTGGTGCCGTCTCCGCTCACCAGAGCGGCGAACTCCCCGGACCCGTTGACCGCGACGGAGCGCGCTGCGATGTCCGCCGCGCTGATCGGGCCGGTCACTTGAGTCGCGGGAGCGTTGGTCGGCACCGCATAGAGCCGCCCCTTGTCCGACAGTGCATACAGCGTGCGGCTGCCAGGACCGATCGACTGGTCATGGAAGGCTGCCACCGCGAAGACCGACCCATGACCCTGGACCGCCCGCGTCCTCCCGTTGACCGAGATGCTGATGTGGTTGACGCCGACCCGCTGCTGTCGGAGCGTCCAGGCGAGCTCCGAGGCCAGCAAGAGGAACCGAGGTCCATCGACGGACGCGAAGTTGCCGGTCAGCGGCACGTCGGCGACGCCCGTGGTCGAGACGGTCACCCCCGGAGCCAGCCGGGTCCCGACGGGAGCGGCGCTCTGCACGGCGTGCGCCATGCCCTCAGTCGGCCCCAGGAGCAGGTCGTGCACCAAGGCCGTCGCGGTCGTGCCCGGGTCGCCGACCTGCAGATAAACCGGGTCCGGCGCAAGCACCGTGTTCGTCGGGTCGTAGTAGTAGAGCGAGTACTGGTGGTAGTAACGGCTGAAATGCTCGGTGTTGATGAGGGTGCCAGCCATCGGGTTGGCGATCCGAAACTCTCCACCCGACACCCTCTCCACCTGCAAGCTGAGGGGCTTCGGCGGAGGGTTGGCGCTCGATGTCCAAGAGCCTCGGACGTCGAGGGAGCCGAGCAGCGTGGCGCTGAGGTGCACGGTCGTACCGGCCACGGCGAGCGTCGGGCCCGAGTAGACCTGAGTCTGCTGGTCGGGGCTCCAGGCTTGGGCTGCCGACGGGGTCATGAACTCCCGAACGAGCGATGGGTTGCTGGGGAAGGCGAGCATCGCCTGCAGGTAGCCGGCCACGATGTCAGCCCTGCCTGCTCCCGGCTGAGGCCCGGGCGGTGAGTTTCTGATCAGGCTTGGACCCCGGTGCAGCCCTGCACCGCGAGCCGCACTGACCGATGAGCTGCCGGGGAGGCTGACGCATCCGGTGAGCAGGACTGCGAGGAGCGCCGCAAGGACCCGCACCCGGCTGAGACGACGGGTGATCATCGCCCACCCGGCTCACGTGGTGAGCCGGAGCGCACATAGGGACCGCCGACCGAGGTGGCGGCGTCATCGTCGAGGGAGAGCGGCGGAGGGATGACCCTGCCACCCGCGACGCGCGGCAGGACCAGCCGGAAGATCGAGCCGACGCCGACGCGCCCGCAGGCATCCAGCACCCCACCATGGAGCGCCGTGTCCTCTACGGCGATGGACAGGCCGAGACCCGTTCCGCCCCCGGTGCGGGCGCGAGCGGGGTCAGCCCGCCAGAAGCGGTTGAAGACCAGCTTCTCCTCCCCCGGCTTGAGGCCAACGCCGTGGTCGCGGACGACCAGCGAGACCGTCGTGTTGTCGGCGGTGACCGTCACGTCCACATCCTGGTGCTCGCCGTACTGCAGCGCGTTCGCGACCAGGTTGCGGACAATCCGGTGCACCCTTCGAATATCTGCCTGCACAAGGGCAGGAGTCGGCGGCACGGTCAGCCAGATGGTCGAGCCGTGCGACGACGCGATGGCGGTGTGCGCATCGACCACCTGGCGGGCGACTTCGCCCAGATCGGCGTCTCCGAGGTCGAGGACGGCCGCACCTGCGTCGAACCGGCTGATCTCGAGCAGATCCGTGAGCAGGCCCTCGAACCTGTCGAGCTCGTTCTGCAGCAGCTCCGCGGACCGCGCGGTGGGGGCGTCGAACTCCTGACGTGCCTCGTAGAGCAGGTCAGAAGCCATCCGGACGGTGGTCAACGGAGTACGGAGCTCGTGGCTCACGTCCGCGACGAAGCGTCGCTGCACCCGGGACAGCTCCTCTAGCTGCCTGATCTGTCTCTGCAGACCGCTCGCCATCTGGTTGAACGACAGCCCGAGCCGGGCGATGTCGTCCTCTCCGCGTACGTGCATCCGCTCTTCGAGGCGCCCGGAGGCGAGGCGTTCGGCGATCCGTCTGGCCAGCCGGACCGGCGTGATGACCTGCCGGGTCACCAACCACGCGATCGTGCTCAACAGGACGACCAGGATCGCGCCGGCGCCGAGGAGTCCTCGTTCGACCACCGCGAGGGTCTGGTGTTGCTCGGCCAGGGGAAACACATACAGCAGGCCGTAGCTGCGGTGGAGGCTGGCGATGGGGATCTGTCGACCGACGACGAGCGCCGGCTCCGATGTCCCGCCAGGTACCCGGTGCAGCCCGCTGTAGGCCCACCGGGTCCCCGTCGCGTTACGGATCTGCGAAACGAGACTCGCGGGGATCGAGCTGCTCACATCGACGTGCCCCATGGAGATCGGACCCCAGGTCGCTGCTTCCCCGGGTCTCACGTCGGCGAGCGGTCCGATCACGATCACCGAGTAGTCGCCGCTCGCCTGCCCTTGCGGGGCGAGCCCCTCGATGAGCTGGTCGAGCGGCGTGTTGAGCTCGGCGCAGACGATGGTGCTCGGGTTGGGACAAAACGCCGGAATGTCAGCGGCGTTGAGGCGTGTGCGGGCGAAGGCGAACCCGGCGCCGGCCTGAGGCAGGGCGTTCTCCTGCTGGCTGGTGAGCAGGCCGTCCTTCACCTGGTGGAGGAGGACCCAGCCGGCGACGAACGCCAGCACCGTCGACAGACTGAGCACGCCGATCACCACCCGAGCCTGGATCGAGCGGTGCCACCAGTGCAGCAGCGCGCGGGGCAGGATCGTGACGCCACGGACGACGGCAACGACCACGTGCCAGAGCCCGACCGCGGCGCCCCGCGGCGTGCGGGGTCGTTTCGGCAGGGTGACCTGGTCGACCGCGCTCATGGGCTAGCGGCTGTCTGCCCCGCCGGCCTTGTACCCGACGCCGCGGACGGTGAGCACGATCGCGGGGTTCTCGGGGTCCTGCTCGACCTTGGAGCGGAGCCGCTGGACGTGCACGTTGACCAGCCGGGTGTCGGCTGCGTGGCGGTAACCCCACACCTGCTCGAGCAGGACCTCCCGGGTGAACACCTGCCAAGGCTTGCGGGCCAGACAGACCAGCAGGTCGAACTCCAGCGGGGTCAGAGACAGCGGCTCGTCGTACCGTTTGACGCTGTGGCCGGCGACGTCGATCGTCAGGTCGCCGATCTCCAGGGTCTCGGGGGTCTCGTCCTCGTAGGTCCTGAGCCGGGCCCGAAGCCGCGCGATCAGCTCCTTGGGCTTGAACGGCTTGACGACATAGTCGTCCGCCCCCGACTCCAGGCCGACCACGATGTCGACGGTGTCGCTCTTCGCTGTCAGCATGATGATCGGGATCCC
>JBBRYD010000163.1:0-7979 GCA_038238065.1 Propionibacteriales bacterium
GCGACCTGATCGAGACCTGGGTGGAGCTCAAACGCACCGACATCGACGCCGTCCGGCTGCGGCCGCACCCGCACGAGTTCGAGCTCTACTACGACGTGTGAGTTGACCCGCCTCGACGAGGGTTGACGGCGGCCGTCGGGCGGTCATCAGAGTCCCAGCAGGGCATGGAAGCCGCGCGATGGCTGTTCGGGGGTTCACGACGTTGAGTGGTTTGAAGCCTTGACGTAATCCTGAGCGCCTTCAGGTACCGCCCAAGGCAGAAGAAGAGGTTGCTCCGAGAGTCTGTGCGTTGTCAGCACCGCGCGGGGGGCACTGGCAATGAGCACTCCCGCCTAGAGCAGGGAGTTGCGAGATGCTCAAGACCTCATCAATCCAACGGGCCACCACGAAGAGCGGCTCTGGGGACCACGCCCTTGTCAACGATGCAGATGACGTCGTCGGGCCGTCATGGTTGAAGTGTTACGCGGGCGGCGTCAAGCATCGGCACTACAACAGGATGGAGCACGCGCATCAAAGGTGAGGGCTCGAGTCGGCGGGGACCCCTGCAACGGGAATACGACAGGAAGTCGTCGTCACCGCCGACGGCGCGGTAGCAGGAGGCAGACGGCCACCGCGACGGCGGCGAGGGACGGCAGGTCGGCCATGGTCAGCCGGTGGCCGGGGTCGAACACGATCAGCACCCGGCCCTCGACGGGCTGGTTGACGCGGGTCCAGACCACCCCGGCCACGACCAGGATCACGGCCGCGACCGTACGGGGGGATGGGCGGCGCATACGCCCACAACGACCGGGCGGCGGGATCCGTTCCAGCTGCGGCATGGGAAGTCTGACTCTTCTCGTCGGAGATGCTGCGCTTCGTGGGCGAACAGTGACGCCGGGTGACATCCTCCACGTGCTCTTTATAGCGACACCGCTCCGTTCCCGCAGTGGAATCACGTGAGCGGTGAGTCTGACGATCGCATCGCGACTGAACCGACCACCGCCACGTCCACCCCGGTCTCTCCCACCTCGTCCTCACGTGACCGCGTTATGCTGAGTCACCACCTGCCTGGCGAGCCGCCGACGAATTCCCCTGGCTGCCCCGGTGCCGTTGGTCGACAAAGGGTTGGAGGCTGGCGACGTGATGGTCACCGACAACGCCGAACTCGGCCGTGACCCGGCCCAGACCACCCAACCGTCGTCCAGGCTGGACCGGCTCCCCTCGACTCCTGGTGGCAGCTCGGTGCGCGTCCATCTCTGGCTCTAGCGTGCGGACCCGCGACGCCTACCCGCATCGGGTCGCCATGGTCAGCATGCACACCTCACCACTGGAAACTCCAGGGGTCGGTGACGCCGGAGGTCTGAACGTGTACGTCGCCGAGGTGGCCCGACGCCTGGGCGAGCGCGGGCTCGACGTCGACGTGTTCACCCAACGCGTGAACGCCGACGCACCGACGGTGGTGGAGATGGGTGAGCGCACGCGGGTCATCCACGTTCCGGCGGGTCCGGCCCGACCGGTGTCGAAGGAAGATCTGGTGGGGCTGGTCACCCCGTTCGCCGAGGCCATCGACGGGTTCGGCGAGTCCTACGACCTCGTGCACTCCCACTACTGGCTGTCCGGGCTCGCCGCGCTCCAGGTCGCTGCGCGGCGACGGGTACCCCTGGTGCACACCATGCACACGATGGCTCGGGTGAAGAACGCCGCCCGGAACCGGCGGCATCTCCGGGAGCCGGACGTCCGGGCCCGGGGCGAGACGACGGTGGTGCAGGGTGCGGACGTGTTGACCGCCAACACCTCGGACGAGGCTGCCGAGCTGGCCGAGCACTACGGGGCGACGCCGGGCCAGCTGATGATCGTGCCGCCGGGAGTGGACCTGCATACGTTCCACCCGTGCGACCGACCGAAGTCTCGAGCTCAGCTCGGGGTTCCGCAGGATGCCGAGGTCATCTTGTTCGTCGGGCGGATCCAACCCCTGAAGGCTCCCGACGTGTTGATCAGAGCGGCGGCCCGGATGCTCGAGCGGGACCCGGCGCGGCGCCGCCGGCTGAAGCTGATCATCATCGGCAGTCCGAGCGGACCAGAAGCAGACTGGTCGGCGACGCTACCCGAGCTGGCGGCGTCTCTCGGGCTGCACGACGTCGTGGAGTTCCGGCCTCACTCACCGCGAGACGAGCTGTTCCGGTGGTACTGCGTCTCCGACGTGGTCGGGGTGCCGTCGTACAACGAGTCGTTCGGGCTGGTGGCCCTCGAGGCACAGGCGTGCGGTCGGCCGGTCGTGGCCACCGACGTGGGCGGCTTGCGGCACGCCGTCGACGACAAACGCAGCGGCATTCTGGTCCCCGGCCACGGCGCCGCTCAGTGGGCACACGCACTGGAGACGATCCTGGACCACCCCGCGGTGGCCACCCGGATGGGGGCCCACGCCGCCGTGCACGCTTCACGCTACAGCTGGGACAACTCGGCGGCGGCGATGCTGAGCGCCTACCGGCTGGCTCAGGAGCGGCACGCGCGCGATGCAGACGAGGGTCATCGTCGGCCCTGACGGCCTGCGCTGAGCCTGCACCAGCGGTGATCAGGCGGTGGTCAACGGAACAAACGACCAGTCAGCACGCAGGGCCGCCCCTGCTGCCGCCTGGCGGCCGTCGTCCGCCGGAACGACGGGTCGATTCTTCCGTTCGTCCACCGATGACCTCAGCCGGATCCGTCATCCACAGGCAGTGGTCAGGGGTGAACGCCCACCCCCGCTCGTTCGCAGACTCTCGGCATGAACCTGTCCAACCGACACGAGATCGAACAGCTGCTGCGCCGAGACGGGGCCGTATCCCGGCGTGAGCACCCGGAGCTGGCCCGAGCGCTGAGCTGGCTGGCCGAGTCGGGCCGACTCACGATCGCCCTTCCGGGCGTCTACGTCGGGGCCGGCACCGCGGGCGACGCCAGGACGCGGATCATGGCGCTGGCTGTGGCCGAGCCCAATGCTGTCTTCACGCGGCACGCTGCGGCCTCGCTCTCGTTCTGGCCCGAGCTCGGCGTCGACACCGTGGTCGCGGCGGTGCCGTCCAAACGACTCAGCCCGGCCGGTTTCCGACTCGAACGCCGCTCGATCCCGCCGGAGCTGGTGCGCACCCGTGGACACCTCTACCTGACCTCACCGGCCCTGACGGCCCTGGATCTGGTCGCAAGCCTGGGCGGCGACGCGATCGACCAGGCCCTGCGGACGGGCTCGGTCACCCTGGAGGATCTTCACCGGGCTCTGGAGCTGACACCGCACCGGCGCGGCAACCTCGACCGTCTCGAGATGCTGTTGGACTCCCGCGACTGTCCGTGGGCCGCCTCCGAGCGACTCCTTCATCGGATCCTCCGCGAAGCCGGTTTGCAGGGCTGGGTCGCGAACCGACCCGTTCAGCTGTCCGAAGGGCTGTTCGTCGTCGATGCCCTCTTCGAGCTCGCCCGCCTGGCGATCGAGATCGACGGCTGGGAGTTCCACGCACGCCGGCCACCGGACTTCGAGGCGACGCTCCGCAAGCACACCGCTCTCGAGTCGGCGGGATGGAAAGTGCTGCACTTCACCTGGCGGCAGCTGCACGACGAGCCGGCGTGGGTGCTGGCCAAGATCGAGCAGGCCCTGGAATGGAACGATCGACCAGTCATGGCAACGGCGACCACCGGCTCACGCCGGGGCGTGGCACGACGAGGGTGATGAGTGGTCGATGCTTCCGTTGCCTCGCTACTGACCCCAGAAGATCTGGTCCACCACGCGGCGGGCGCGCCGGGTGACCCGGCGGTAGTCGGCCAGGAAGTGGGAGGCCTGCCCAGGTTGGTAGCCCATCAGCTCGGCCAGCGTGGTCAGCTCCCGAGTGTCACTGGGCAGCGAGTCCGAGCCTCGGCCACGGACCAGCATGATCTGGTTGCGGATCCGGCTGGCCAACAGCCACGCCGCCTCCAGGTGACCGGCGTCCAGCGGGTCGATCACTCCTGCGTCCCTCGCCGCCCGCAGGGCGACGATCGTCTTCGAGGAACGCAACGCCGGCACCGCATGAGCATGCTGCAGCTGCAACAACTGGACCGTCCACTCCACGTCGGCCAGGCCACCCGGCCCCAGCTTGGTGTGCTTGGCCGGATCGGCACCGCGGGGCAGCCGCTCGGCCTCCACCCGGGCCTTCAGCTTGCGGATCTCACTCAGCTGAGACTCGGTGAGACCACCCTCGGGCCAGCGTCGGCGGTCGATCTCGGCCAGCAGAGCCGCCCCCAGCTCGGGGTCCCCCGCCAGGGAGTCGGCCCGCACCAGAGCCTGCATCTCCCAGGTGGACGACCAGCGGCTGTAGTAGTTGCGGTAGGCCGCCAGCGAACGAATCAGCGCCCCACCCTTGCCTTCGGGTCGCAGGTCCGCGTCGATGGCGAGCGGCGGGTCGGCGCTCGGACGGGTCAACAGCCTGCGCATCTCCGAGATAACCGCACCGGCGATCTTGGTCCGGTCACCTCCGCCGGCCGGCTCGTCGTCCATCACGAACATGGCGTCGGCATCGGAGGCGTAGCTCATCTCCCGACCGCCCCAGCGACCCATGGCGATCACCGCCATCTCCGGCACCACCGCCGCCTCCGACGCGGATCGGGTGATCTGCAGTGCAGCGTCGATGGTCGTCGAGGCCAGGTCGGAGAGGGCGGCGCCAACGGTCAGCACGTCGTTGAGGCCCAACAGGTCCCCGGCGGCCACCCGGAACAGCTCGCGCCGCCGGATGGCCCGGACCGCCTCGACCGCCGCCGCCGCGTCGGACTGCCGTCCGGACGCGGCACGCATCTCGGCCTGCAGCTGCTCTCGTGACCTCGGTGTCAGCTGCTCGTCGTCCGCGAGCATCTGTACGGTCTGCGGCGCTCGGGTGAGCAGCTGGACGGCGTAGCGGCTGGAGGCCAGGATGCGGGCCAGCCGCTCGGCCATCGCTCCCTCGTCGCGGAGCGCCCTGAGATACCAGGGTGTGGTGCCCAGTGTCTCCGACACCTGTCGGAAGGCGAGCAGGCCCGCATCGGGGTTGGGCGCCTCGGCGAACCACCCCAGCATCGCCGGCAGCAGCTGACGCTGGATCTCCGCAGGCCGGGACACCCCCTGGCTCAGGGCGGCGATGTGACGCAGCGCAGCCTGCGGATCGTCGTACCCCAACGCCTGCAGCCGGTCGACGGCGGCGTCGGTCGTCAGCCGGAGCTCCGAGGTCGGGATCCGAGCCACCGCGTCGAGCAGCGGCGAGTAGAACAGCCGCTGGTGCAGCCGCCGGACTCGCTGGGCGCAGGAGCGCCAGGTGCTGAGCAGCTCGTTGACCGGATGGGTGTACCCGAGCGAGCGGCCGATGCGCCGCAGGTCCACCTCGGTCTCGGGCAGCACGTGGGTCCGTCGCAGCCGGTAGAGCTGGATCCGGTGCTCGACAGTGCGGAGGAACCGGTACGAGAGTCCGAAACCTTTCCCGTCCTCGCGTCCGACGTACCCGTGGTCGACGAGCGCCTTGAGGCCGCTCAGGGTGCCGCGGACTCGAAGCCGGTCGTCGACCCGCCCGTGCACGAGCTGCAGCAGCTGGACGGAGAACTCCACGTCGCGGAGCCCGCCCTCCCCCAGTTTCAGCTCGCGGGCGGCCTCCCGCGCGGGGATGTGGGCCACCACCCGCTTGCGCATGGCCTGGGCGTCGGCGACGAAGTGGTCGCGCTCGGCGGCCTTCCAGACCAGCGGACCCACCATGTCCACGAACGCCTGCCCGAGCTCGAGGTCGCCGGCGCTGGGGCGGGCCTTCAGCATGGCCTGGAACTCCCAGGTCTTGGCCCACCGGGAGTAGTACGTCTGGTGGCTGGTCAGGGTACGGACCAGCTGTCCGGCCTTGCCCTCCGGCCGAAGCGCCGCGTCGACCTCCCAGATCGTGCCGGCCCCGGTGTGCGCCGAACAGATGCGGCTCACCTCCGCCGCCATCCGCGTCGCCAGGGTGATCGCCCGGTCGTTGCTGATCACCGGCTCGCCCTGGCCGTCCAGCGCCGGCTCGGCCACGAACAGCACGTCCACGTCACTGACGTAGTTGAGCTCCTGGGCGCCACACTTCCCGAGTCCGACCACCGCCAGCCGGCACCGCTGAGCCTCCGCGCCGAGCTTCTCTCGGGCCAGCGCCAGCGCCGCCTCCAGCGTTGCGTCGGCCAGGTCGGACAGCTCTGCCGCCACGTCGTCCACCACCTCGATGGGCTCCGGGTCACACAGGTCGCGCGCGGCGATCCGTAGCAGAGCACCGCGGTAGGCGATCCGCAGCCGGTCACTGGACCCCGGACTGGCCACCGGCGTCGACGCCTGAGGATCCGCCCCTACCGCAGCGAGCAGCTCGGTCCGCAGCTCGGCTGCCGAGCTCCGGAGCAGGGGAGCCGTCAAGAGGTCGACCTGGTCGGGATGGGCGACCAGGTGCTGCAGCAGCGCCGCGCTGGCCCCCAGGGTGGCGATCAGCTGATCGGCCAGCACCGGCTCATCGCAGAGGCGCAGCAGCAGACCCGGGCTGACGTCCGCGAGCCGGTCCAGCCCGTGCAGAGCCAGGTCGGGATCGGCCGAACGGGTGACCACCTGCAGCACGTCCTCGCAGAGCTCGTCCCAGCCGGACACGATGCGCTCGGCGGCCGCCGAGTCCGCGAATCCTCTGCGGGCCAGGTTTCCCTGGGTCGTCTGCAGTCGGCTCACGATCTCGATGTTAACGCTCACCAGGGGAGGACCGGCCCGCCCGAGGCGGCGACCGGCTTCGGCTCGGGCGACCGGTTGGGGCGGCTGGTAGCGTCGTCGATCGTGGTCAGGGCGTCGACGAACCCAGCGGAGGCGCTGCTCGACCAGTCCCGGACGGTGCTCGGCTGGCTCCAGGAGCTCTCCGAGGACGACATCGACCGGCCGTCGGTGCTGGCCGGCTGGGACGTTCGGACGTTGATCGGCCACCTGGTGTTCATGAACCTGGGGATCGCCCGCGTGCTGAGCCGGCCGACCGCCAGCGCCCCGGTGCCGCTCTACGAGTACGTCCGCCGGTATCGCCCCAACGCCGACCAGATCGATGCGGCCGCCCGTGCCGCTTCGGCCGACCGCTCGGGCGCCGTCGTGACCGCCGAGCTGGCGGCGGCAGTCGAGGTGGTGGCCGGCCGGCTGCTGGGCGGCGAGGTGCTCCCCCAGGTGGTCGAGGGACCGCGGGGAGCGTGCAGCGTGGCCGACTTCGTCGCCTCCCGGGTGGTCGAGATCGTCGTCCACGCCGACGACCTCTCCCGCTCCGTGCCTGACCGGGTGCCGATCCCCCTGAACCGACGCGCCCTGTCGGTCTGCAGCCGCGGCTTGGCCTCGATCCTGGCCGGGCAGCACCCGGGCCGCTCGATCGAGGTCAGGATCCCGCCGTACGCGGCCGTCCAGTGCGGCATCGGCGACCCGGGACCCACGCACACCCGGGGCACCCCGCCCAACGTGGTGGAGACTGACGCGTTGACGTTCCTCCGGATGGCCACCGGGCGGACCAGCTGGGACGCGAGCATGCGGACCGGCAAGGTGGCCGCGAGCGGCCTACGCGCCGACCTGTCAGCGGCTCTGCCGCTGCTCAGCTGACCACACCGCCGACTGGGCACTCATCCGGCTGTTCTGCCGGCGTGTCGCGTCATCGTGTCGCAGGATTACTGCCGCCTCGGCGTTGGGTGGCCGGCGCTCGGACTGGTCAGCAAGGACACCACCAACAGGCCGACCGTGACGTAGAAGGCGTTCAGGATGCCGACGTGCTGGCCGAGGAACCCCAGCACCGGCGGACCGACCAGGAACGCGGCGTACCCGAAGATCGCCACGATGCTGACTCGTCGGGCCGCCTCCGTCGGGTGGTCGGCCGCGGCGGACATGCCCACCGGGAAGCCGAGCGAGCCGCCGATCCCCCACAGCGCGGCACCGGCGAAGGTCAGCCAGGACGCGGTACCGAGGATGAACAGCAACACCCCGACGATCCCGAGCACCGCCATCACCGCGAGCAGCACGACCC
>JBBRYD010000164.1:0-7964 GCA_038238065.1 Propionibacteriales bacterium
ACAGCCCCGGGAGAACCGAGGGCGGCAGTGTCATGCAGGCCCTCGAAGGGCAACCGACCCAGGCCGTCACCTCGGCTCCCGCCGAGTCCCAACAACAAGCACCGTAAAGATGCCTGCAGACAGGATGGTGCCCTAGTGACCCGTCACGTCGGCCAGCGCCGCACCCTCTCGCAGCGCACGAGCCCGGGCGCGGTCCAGTGGGACGAAGACCAGCTGGCCCATCAGTCGACCCCTTCGGGCGGCGACGTGTCGACCGGCAAGGGCGCAGACCTCTGACCCGCCGGCTTCTTGGTGGTGGCTGGCTTCTTGGTGGTGGCTGGCTTCTTGGTGGTGGCCGGACTCTTCTTGGTGGCCGGGCTCTTCGCGACCGCCGGCGGCCCGGGCGGCGCCACTTTCCGCACGGCCGCCTGACGGATGCTCGCCGGGGTGATTGCGGAGGTGCGGATCTCGGTGGCCTTGGTGGCGATCTTGCGCATGGTGGCGCGCTTCTGAGCGGCTGACCGCTGCACCGCTTCCTGCCGGGCCGCCGACTTCGTGGCCGCTGCCTGCCGGGCCGCCGGGGCGGCTTTGCGGGTCGGCTGCCGGGTGGACGCCGCACGGACCGTGGTCTCCACCAGCTCATCCAATGCGTCCGCCAGACACTGGGCCAGCACCTGCAGGTCGCTCAACGCGTCGCGGTCGGCGGTCAGCCCGAAGTAGACCTCGCCGTTGTAGGACGTCACGCCGATAGCCAGCAGATGTCCCGAAGCCAGCGGGATGACCGGATAGCTGGCGACCATCTCCGCCCCGGCGGCGTAGAGCGGCAGCTGCGGGCCGGGCACGTTGGTGATCAGCAGGTCGTGTTGTTTCCGCGCCACGGCGGCCGAGACCCGCACGCCCAGCGCGTGCAGCGTCGTCGGGGCGAAGCCCGCGATGTCGGACAGAGAGCGCGCGCCCACGGCCCGGCCGGTGTCCTTGTGTGCCCGCGTCGCGTAGGCCACCTGGTGCAGCCGCATCAGTGCGTTCGGCTCGCCGATCGGCAGTCGTTGCACATGGGGTGCCACCTGACTGCCGAGTGACGTCGGCTCGCTGGCGTCCTCGGTGACACTCATCGGTACCAGCGCGGTCAGCGACGTGCTGGGGGTCAGGGACTCACCGCGGGTCAACAGCCAGGCTCGCAGACCACCCGTGACCACGGCCAGGACCACGTCGTTGATGGTGTGGTCGTGCGCCTCGCGGACGGCCTTGAGGTCGTCGAGCGACACGGCCACGGTGGCCACGCGTCGCTGCTCCGAGACGATCCCGGCGAGCAGTGAGTCAGACGGCGGGCGACCGCCGCGCAACGCGTCCTCGGCAAGCTCGCCCAGGACGCCACTGATCCCACCGACAGCCTCTCCGACCGCGACAGCGACACCGAGCGCCCCGGTGACCACGCCGCGGAAGTTCTCGACGGCCAACGTGGGATCCTGCGCGGCCTGCCAGAGCGCACCGGTCAGCAGCTCGAGGTTGGACGGCTCGGGCAGCGGGTGCCACGCCGCGGCCGCTCCCGCGCGGGTGTTCTCGTCGGCGTCCAGCAGCACCTGCCCGAGGTCGACGGTGTCGATCCCGTCCACCAGGCACAGGTGCGACTTGGTGACCAGGGCGAACCGGTTGTCCTGCAGCCCCTCCACGAGGTACATCTCCCAGAGCGGGCGCGACCGGTCCAGTCGACGGGCGAGCACCCGGCCCGCGAACTCCCGCAGCTGCTCCATGGTCCCGGGCCGGGGCAACGCCGAACGTCTGACGTGAAAGGTGAGGTCGAAGTCGTCGTCGTCCACCCATACCGGCCCGGCCAGTCGGGCCGGGAGGTTGCGGACCCGTTGCCTATAGCGGGGCACGTAGGAGATCCGGTCGCGGATGAGCGCCACCAGCCGCTCGTAGTCGAAGTCGTCAGGCCCGGCGTCGAAGACGGCCACCGTGCCGACGTGCCCCGGAGTGTGTGCGGTGTCCAGGGCCAGCATGGACACCTCCAGGGGTGTCAGTCGCTCCGGCATCCGGCTCCTCGCTTGGTGGTGACTGGACTGTCGTGATGGTCGGGCGGCATCGGCTCCCGGCCCGGCGTCTACCGTACTACCGGAAGAACCGTGACAGGCTGGGCTCATCCTCACCATCCGTCGCCAGGTCCGGGCTCGGGGAACGGATCGCCAGCGGCGTTCGTCGTGTGGGGTTGGACGTCCTTCGTGGCCCAGGCTGCGAGGACCCCTTCCATCCGGCTCATCGCCACCGCACGAAAGGCTTCCATGACGACGTTCACCCGGCCCCTCTCGAGGGTCGTCGTCGCTACGGCGTGCTCACTGGCCCTGCTCAGCAGCTGCACCACCACCGACCCCCACCCCGTGACCGCCCCTGCCTCGACCAGCGACTCGCCGTCGGCCTCCCCGAGCACCGCCTCGGACGCGGTCATCATCAACATCACCGTCGCCGACCAGCAGGTGTCACCCAACGGCGAGAAGATCAACGTGTCCAAGGGCCGGACCGTGGTGCTCAACGTGACGAGCGACGTCGACGACGAGATCCACGCCCATACCAGCGGCGACGGGTACGAGCTCGAGGTCAAGGCCGGCGAGCCCGCCACGGGACAGTTCGTGGCGACTGACACCGGCAGCTTCGAGGTGGAGTCGCACCGGCTCGAGAAGGTCATCGCCATCCTGGTCGTCCGCTGACCGGAGCAGAGCTGACCACGACAGCCGATCAGCGGGATCGTCGGCCGAGGAGCACCACATGACCCGGCTGATTCCCCTGCACGGCATCGGTAACCGCCACGACCTCCCGCTGCCCTTCTCGTTCGTGGTCGTCGGCGCCGCACTGGCGCTGGTCATCTCGTTCGTGGTGCTGTGCTACGCCTGGCGCCGACCTCGCTACCTCACCCCGGGAGGTCTGGTGCTACCCGGCCTGACGCGCCTCGTGGACCATCCCGCGTTCCGATGGGCGGCTCGGCTCGTGGTGCTCGCCCTCTACCTCTGGGCGGCGTTGGGCCTGTTCGCCGGCCGGGATCTGCTGACCAACCCCATCTTCGGCTTCGTCTTCGTCTGGATGTGGGTCGGCCTGGTGCCGATCTCGCTGCTCCTGGGTCAGTTCTGGCGCCTCACCAACCCGCTGCGAACCCTGCACCGTGGGCTGTGTGCGATCGCCCGGACCGATCCCGAGGTCGGACTGGTGCGCCTGCCCGACCGGATCGGGATCTGGCCGGCGGCGGTCACCCTCTTCGGGTTCGGCTGGCTCGAGCTGGTGCAACCCGACCGCACCACCTTGTCGGTGCTGAAGCTGTGGGCGGTGGTCTGGCTGGTGGTCGTGGTGCTGGGCGCGGTCATCTTCGGGGCTGGCTGGATCGGTGCGGCCGACCCTTTCGAGAACTACGCGGTGGCGGTGGCTCAGCTGTCTGTGTGGCGGAGGGTGGACGGTCAGCTGCGGCTGGTCAACCCCCTCGCCGGTCTCAACGACTGGCGACCACCACCGGGTGCGGCGGCGGTGGTGGCCGTGCTGTTGGGCAACACGGCTTTCGACAGCTTCGCCAACACCACGTGGTGGATCCGGACGGTGCAGACGTCGTCGGTCCCGTCGATCATCTGGGCGACGAGTGGACTGCTGGCCGTCATCGTGATCGTGTTCGCCACCTTCAGCCTGGCGGCCGGCTGGATGGTTCTGTACGGAGGGGACCGGAGCCTGCGCGCTCGGGACTACCCCCGTCTGATGGCCGGCTCCCTGGTGCCGATAGCGATCGGCTACGCGGTGGCCCACTACGCCACCCTGCTGATCATCGAGGGCCAACGCACGGCCATCACCTTGTCCGACCCGATGGGCCGCGGCTGGAACGTGCTCGGCTCGGCGGAGATGGGGGTCAACTCGGCGATCTACAACCACACCACCGTCATCGCCCTGATCCAGCTCGGCGCGATCCTGACCGGGCACGTCGTCGGCATCGTCGCCGCCCACGAGAGGTCGCTGTCGCTGCTGCGCTCCCGGGCCGCGCTCGCCGGCCAGGGGCCGATGCTGGGCGTGATGGTCGCCTACACCTGCACCGGTCTCGTCCTGCTCTTCTCACCGTAGGAACGACCGGACATCACGTCATCCGCAAGCACGGACATCAGCCTCGTCGCTGTTTTACACTGACTGCCATGACTGAGGCGCCCGCCGTGCGCGAACTCGACATCACCCTCGAACGCAACTCTCCCGTGCCCCTGTACTACCAGCTGGCCCAGTCGATCGAGGAAGCCATCAACAACGGCCAGCTGGCGGCCGGGGACCGGCTCGAGAACGAGGTCTCCATGACCAAGCGGCTCGGACTGTCCCGCCCCACCGCGCGACAGGCGATCCAGGAGCTGGTCAAGAAGGGGCTGCTGGTGCGCAAGCGCGGCGTCGGAACCCAGGTGGTGCACTCCCAGTTCAGTCGGGAAGAGCGGCTGACCAGCCTCTACGACGACCTGGCGCGAGCCGGCAAGGTACCGACCACCCGAGTCCTCGACTACGCCGTGGGTCAGCTGGACGACGACGTCCGGGACGCCATCGATGCGGGAGAGATCACCCGGGGTGAGTTCATCACCGCCCGGCGGCTACGACTGGCCGACGGCGCACCGCTGGCCATCCTGACCAACTACCTGCCGGTCCGCTTCAACATCGGTCAGGGCGATCTGGAGGCCAGGGGCCTCTACGCCTGCCTGCGGTCCGCCGGGGTGAACCTGAAGATCGCCCACCAACGGATCGGCGCCCGGCTGATGAGCGAGGAAGAGGCCGAGCTGCTGTCCGAGCCACCACCCGCCGCCTGTCTCACCGTCGAACGGATCGCCTACGACGACACCGGGCAGTTCGTGGAGTACGGGCGCCACATCTACCGCGCCACCCACTACGGCGTCCAGTCGTCGCTGGTCGTCTAGCGGGCACTCTCGCTGGCGGCGGCCACCGTGGTCGAGTCCGCGTCGTAGGACTCGGTCCCCTGCACCCCCGTCACCGGGGGCGCACTGGACCAGGGGAAGTTGATCCACTGGTCGGTGCGCCGCCAGGCGTACGCGCACTGGATGATCGAGCGCGGCTTCTGGTAGAGCACGGCGGTCCGCGCCTCGGCCACGTGGCCCGAGCAGAACTCGTAGACCAGTTCCAACGTCTTGCCCGTGTCCGCCACGTCGTCGACGATGAGCACCTTGGCGTCGTCGAGGTCGTGCGCGTTCAGGAACGGCGGCAGCACCACGGGCACGTCCAGTCGCTCGTCCACCCCGGTGTAGAACTCCACACTGATGGTGAAGAGGTTCTTGCAGTCCAATGCATAAGCCAGAGCACCGGCTGGGATCAGTCCGCCGCGCGCGATGCCGAGCAGGATGTCCGGCTCGAACCCCGACCCGGCGATCTCGATGGCCAGCTCGCGACTCGCAGTCCCGAACAGGTCCCAGGTCATGATCTCTCTGGACACGATCTTCTCCTCGGTACGGCATGGGGGCGACGGGTGCGATCCGAGTTTTCCACAGATCGCGTCAGCCTGGTTCCCTTCCTGCGGGCCCAGGCTCACGCTGAGAACTGCGAGGTCCCGAAGCATCTTGTCAGGAGCATCATGTCAGCCACCATCGTCCACGAACAGCCACCACACCCCCACGTCCGGGCGGTCACCGACGGTCGTCCGCCGTGCTTCACCTGGTCAGCAGCGGAGCGACCAGACCCGCGGCAGCCACCGTTGCTGTTCGACGCGGTGAGTCCGGTGGATGTGGGGCCGCCGGATCCGGTCGGGCACCGTGTGCACGTGGTCAGCCAGCCCTGGGTGTCCGAGGCCTCGACGGCGCTACCGGACGCCCGGAGCTGGAGCGCGTCCCTGGCCCTGGCGCTGGCCGAGACGCTCCAGGGCCAACGGCCGGTGGGCCAGCTGTCCCGTTGGGTCGACGAGCGGGTGCTGGCCACGCTCACGGTGGCGGTGCGGTCGCGTCGCTCACCGTACGGTCGCTCGACCCCGGCCGTCGCCCACCGACCGGCAGTGCTGCGGTCGATCCATCTGCAGTCCCCGCGGACCGGCGTGGTCGAGGCGTCGGCCCACGTCCAGCTGTCGGGGCGGTCGACGGCGCTGGCGCTGCGGCTGGAGGCCTGGTACGACCGCTGGCTGTGCACCGCCCTGGAGCTGGGGCCGCGGGACCAGAAGCTGTAGCCCTACGAGGGTCTCGCTAGGCCCCCGGCCGGCCGTGGCACATCTTGAACTTCTTGCCCGAGCCGCACGGGCACGGCGCGTTGCGTCCCACACCGGCG
Organism: Propionibacteriales bacterium; assembly: GCA_038238065.1. GTDB lineage: Bacteria > Actinomycetota > Actinomycetes > Propionibacteriales > Propionibacteriaceae > Microlunatus. Next base: position 6,238 of record JBBRYD010000164.1, read on the forward strand.
TACGGGTCGTCGGCCTCGGCCTGGGCGGACGTCTTGACCGAGCCGTCCTCCTCGGGGGCCGAGTAGGCCATCGGCCGAGCCGACGAGCCGTTCAGTCCCTTGGCCAGCACCCGAGGACGACTGGCCAGCTGCTCGGTGCTGGGCTCCTCGTCGTCCGAGGACTCGCCGTCGACCAGGTCGATCAGCTCGTCCTCGTCGAGCGGGGAGTCACCCACGGCGTGCACCTCGACCCCGGGACCGTCCGGGTCGGGACCGGTCTCGATCAGCGGAGACGACGAGCGACCGTTCGCCCCGGAGGTCGCCGAACCGTTACGGCCCGCGCCGATCTGCATGGCCCGGCCGTCGGCGCCGGCCACCACCCCCACGCCCGCGGCCGGGGTCTGCTCGACCTCCACCTCGAGGTGGAAGACGAAGCCGACAACCTCCTCCATGAACGCCGCCATCATGGCGTTGAACATGGTGCCGCCTTCGCGCTGGTACTCCACCAGCGGATCCCGCTGAGCCATCGCCCGGAGGCCGATGCCCTCACGCAGGTAGTCCATCTCGTAGAGATGCTCGCGCCACTTGCGGTCGAGGACCGTGAGCATGACCCGCCGTTCCAGCTCGCGCATCACCTCGGCACCCAGGGTCTCTTCGCGACGGTCGTAGGCCTCCTGGGCGTCTGCCGTGAAGGCGTCGACCAGCTGCTGCCGGTCGACGTCCTCCTCCTCGAAGTCGGAGTGGTTGAGTCCGACCGGGTAGAGGGTGTTGATGGTGGTCCAGAGCTGCTCGAGGTCCCAGTCCTCGGAGAAGCCCTCGGTGGCGCTGAGCACGTACTGCTCGACCACGGTGTCCACGGTGGACCGCAGCTGCGTCTCCACGTCTGCGCCCTCGAGCACCTTTCGACGGTCCCCGTAGACCGCGTGCCGCTGCCGGTTCATCACGTCGTCGTACTTGAGGATGTTCTTCCGGGTCTCGAAGTTCTGCGCCTCGACCTGCGCCTGGGCGCTGGCGATCGAGGACGACACCCGCTTGTTCTCGATCGGCTGGTCGTCGGGCACCTTGAGGGCGGCGAGCACCCACTCCACGATGTCGGACTTGAACAGCCGCATCAGGTCGTCACCGAGGGAGAGGTAGAACCGGCTCTCGCCCGGGTCGCCCTGGCGCCCGGAACGACCGCGCAGCTGGTTGTCGATCCGCCGTGACTCGTGCCGCTCGGACCCGACCACATAGAGCCCCCCGAGAGCCACGACCTCCTCGTGCTCGGCCGCGACCTGGGTCTCGAACTCCGCCAGGATGCCCGGGTACAGCTCCTCGTACTGCTCGGACTGCTCCAGGGCGTCGATGCCCTGTTGGTGCAGCTCGAGGTCGGCCAGGAACTCCGGGTTGCCGCCGAGGATGATGTCGGTGCCCCGGCCGGCCATGTTGGTGGCCACCGTGACCGCGCCCTTGGCGCCGGCCAGCGCGATCACGGCGGCCTCGCGCTCGTGCTGCTTGGCGTTGAGCACCTCGTGCTTGACGCCGGCCCGGGTGAGCGCCTGCGACAGGATCTCGGACTTCGCTACCGAGGCGGTGCCGATCAGCACCGGCTGACCGGCCTCGTGGCGCTCCCGGACGTCCTCCACCACGGCGGCGAACTTGGCGTCCTCGGTGCGGTAGATCAGGTCGCGACGGTCGTCACGGATCATCGGCTGGTTGGTGGGGATGGGCACCACGCCGAGGCCGTAGATCTTCTGGAACTCGCTGGC
>JBBRYD010000165.1:0-7904 GCA_038238065.1 Propionibacteriales bacterium
CAGCCCATGCGGCGGCGGGAAGTGACGCGGTGCCGACCTCCGTCACCGCCCCCAAGCATGCGCGGAAGGCCGCTCCGCCGCGAACGGTTCCGACGGGGCGGCAGGGCGTCGGCGTGAGCCCGTCCTCGGCCTCGACGACGTAGACGTAAGACACGCCCGAGAGAGTCGACGTGTCGAGGAACGACGTCGCCGACAGGCCGCTCGCGACTGGTGGCCTCGACAGTTCCCGTGGGTGGCGAGGCGGGTGCCGCTGGCGCCGCGGAGGCCGCCGAGCTGATCGAGCGCGAGGTGGCCGCGGCGGCCGCCATCCAGCGCACAGCTGGCGGCGCCTCCCATCAGGTCGCGGCCCGGGCGCCTGCACGGGCGGCGGAGGTCGCCCGGGCCACACGGCGAGCAGCCGCCAGCACCGCCGCAGACGCCCTGGCCGACGACGTGCAGCAGCGTGCGGTGGCCGTTCAGCTCCAGGCTGAGACCACGGCCGTCCGGGTGGCTCACGCCGCGCGGTCCGCGGCTCAGATCGTCGCATCATCGGGACCGAGCGGGGGCGAGGCTCAGGCCGCGCTGGTCGCCGACCAGGGTTCCGCCGCCGTCGCGGCCGCTGCCGTCGCCCAGCAGTTCCCGAGCTGTCCGATCGGCACGCCCCCGGGGCCGCCTCAGCCGGCCTGGGCCCCCGGAGTCAGCCGGCTACGGACCAGCTCGATCGCCACTTCCGCCAGCTTGCTGTTGTTGTCCTGCGAAACCCGTTTCAAGAACGTGAAGGCCTGTTCGGGACTGAGCCCGTAGCGTTCCATCAAGATCCCCTCGGCCTGACCGATCACGATGCGGTTGACCATGGCCCGGTTGTGCCCGTCGATGTCTCGACGAGAGGCGACGGCCACGGCGATGTGAGCCGCAAAGGCGAGGCCGGTTGCGTGGTCGAGCGGGTCGAACGCCTTGGGGCGATGGGAGTACAGGCTGAGTGCTCCGAGGGACTGCGTGGTGGTGAAGAGCTCGAAGCACAGCAGGCTCCGCACCCCCAGCTCCGCAGACACCCGGGGCGCCCATCGGCTCCAGCGCACCTCCGTCAGCGTGTCGGCGCACGAGATGATGTCGTCCCCCCGGACGATGTCGAGGCAGGGGCCCTCGTTCAGCTCGTACTGCAGCCGGTCGCTCCGTCGCGCGATGTCATCGGTGGCTGCCGGGGTCTCGAACGTACGGCGACGACGCATGACGGTGATGCCGGCGTAGTCGCACCCCTCGATCACGTCCACGGCGACGTCGATCGCCTTCTGCAGCGTCTGTTCCTCGTCAGCCTGGCTGCGGAGCGATCGAGCAATACTGGCGAATTGGTCCCCGTATTCACTGATGACCATAGGGCGAGCATGCCACGAATTACTTATCAAACACATTCTCGGCCCATTCTGGGGTTGAATTCAATGAGGGCAGGAACGACGCCCAGAACGTCATTTGGGAGCGATATGCACCACACCAGCAGGAGCCGGATAAATCCTCTCCGTCAACAGGTCTGACGTCAGGTCCACACCTTTCGTCACAGCTCGACCCAGCGACGCTCCCGTGCCGACTCGGCCAGGGCGTCGACGATCTGCGCCGCCAGCACCGCGTCCTCGATGGTCGCTCCGTGCGGCGTGCCGGTGGCGATGGACCAGACGAGTCGTTGCGCCTCGATGACCTTCAGATCGTCATAGCTCATCGCGATGCCCGAGCCCGGCTGGAAGGCGGCCAGCTCGCCGTCGCCCGGCACCACGTGATGGGTGGCGTAGGAGGCGTTCTGGTAGTCCTGGTCCAGGCACAGCTGCAGCTCGCCCATCCGCCGGAAGTCCCAGGACAGGGCACCGCGTTCGCCGTGCACCTCGATGCCGTACGTGCACTGCTCACCGACCGAGGCACGGCTGGCCTCCAGGACCCCCCGGGCACCGCGGTCGAAACGCAGCAGAGCGGACACGAAGTCCTCGTTCTCGACCCGGCCCAGCGGTCCGCCGGTGCCGCGGGAGAAGTGCGATGCCGCCCCGACCGGCTGGGGCCGGGAGCCGATGAAGGTCGCGTCGTCGCTGACCAGCTCGGTGATCTCGCCGATCAGGTAGCGCCCCAGGTCCACGCCGTGGCTGACCAGGTCACCGAGCACCCCTGAACCGGCCAGGTCATTGCTGAACCGCCAGGTCAGCGCACCCTCGGGATGAGCGGCGTAGTCGGCCAGCAGCCGGATGTTGACGTGGTGGATCCGGCCGAGCCGGCCGTCGGCGATGAGCTGGCGGGCCAGCTCGACAGCCGGAGCGTTGCGGTAGTTGAAGCCCACTGCCGACTGGACCCCGGCGGCCACGACGGCATCGCGGATCTCCGCAGTCTCGCCCGCGTGCCTCCCGGCGGGCTTCTCCACCCACAGGTGCTTGCCCGCCCGGGCCGCGGCGACCGCGACATCGCGGTGGATGAAGTTCGGGCCGGTGACGCTGACCACGTCGATGTCGTCGCGCGCGATCAGCTCCCGCCAGTCGAGGTGCACATCGGTGAATCCGAACGCGGCAACAGCCCGAGCGAGCCTGGCGTCATCCGCGTTGTCGGCCACCGCCACCAGCTCGGTCAGTACGGGGAGGTCGAGGTAGTGCTGGCGCAGCCGGCTGTAGGCCCGGGCATGGACCTGGCCCATCCAGCCGAGCCCCACGATCCCGACCCGCAGGGGCCGCAGGTCCGGCAGATCGGCGGGCGACGTCGGCGTCACGGTGGGTCCTCTCGCTGGTCCTCGGAGTCGCGACCATCGTCGATATCGGGACAGTCCTCGACGTCAGGACACTCCTCGACGCCCGGACAGCCAGGCCGCTTGGCCAGGACCCAGATTGTCACGGCGTTCGACGGGTCAGACGGGTAGGTCGTCGTTCAGCCAGGACTCGATCAGCCGGTAGGCGATGGAGGTCTCACCCGGCAGTCCGAGCTCACCGGAGGAGACTTGACTGCGGACCTCGTGTCGGGTGAACCAGGCAGCGAACTCGATCTCGTCACCGTCCACGCAGATGGTGCTGGACGATGCGCGGGCCGCGAACCCCAGCATCAAGGACCGGGGAAACGGCCAGGGCTGGCTGCCGTAGTAGCGGACCGCTGACAGGCTGACGTCCACCTCCTCGGCGATCTCGCGATGGATCGCCTGCTCCAGCGACTCGCCCGCCTCCACGAAGCCGGCCAGGATCGAGACCCGTCGGGTCGGCCAGGTCGACTGGCGGCCCAGCAGGATCCGGTCCTGAGCGTCGAGCACAGCCACGATCACTGCCGGGTCGGTGCGGGGGAAATGATCATGTCCACAGGTCGGACAGTGCCGCGCGAAGCCTCCGTTGATGACCATGGTGGGCTCGCCGCACGTCGGGCACCGGGGCTCGGCTCGATGCCACTGGTTCAGGGCTGACGCGGTGGCGGCGATGTCACGCTCGTTGTCGGTGAGCAGCGCACCCACCTCACGGAAGTCGTGCACCTCGCCGTCGGTCAACGCCTCCACGGCAAAGATCGCCGATCCGTTGAGCAGGCCCAGCAGCCGGTGCCGCTGGCTGTCGAACTCGACGAACGGCCTGGTCATCCGGAGCTTGCTGCCGCCGACGTTGGTGGTGAAGCGCGACTCGGCATCCAGCTTGAGCAGCTTCGAGTCGTCGGACCTCCACAAGCCGGCGACCCAGTCGTTCGAGCCCCGGTGTTGGTCGACACGGTCGAGGTCGCTCGCCATGGCCCAGTTGATCACCGCTTCAGCCTAATGCCCAGCCTGGATTGCTCTCGCTGCCGCCTTGTCGTCCTCGCGAGCGGGCGACACTGCGTCTACCTGCGCGTTCCGCCGCTCCGGCGACGTCAGGGATCAGGCGTCAGCAGCCGCTCCAGCTCGACCCGGCCCGGCAGTGTCTCGGGACGCACGAGACGGTCGGACCGGACGTAGTAGAAGACCGCATCGACCTCGTCGATCGGGATCTGACACACCTCGGCCCACGCCAGCCGATAGATCGCCAGCTGGAGGGGGTCGGCGGTGTCGCCTTGGTTGGTCTTCCAGTCCACGACCCGGTAGCGCCAGGCCGGAGCATCACCGGTCGGGCGCCCGTCCAGCTCGTAGATCGCGTCGATCCGACCACGGACGAGCCGCCCGGCCACCAGCAGGCTGAACGGCGACTCCACTGCGTAGGGCACGGTCTCGCCGAACTGCCCCTCGGCGAACTGCTGACAGAGCTCGCGGAGCTCGTGCTCGCCGGAGGCCCCGGCGTCCGCGCGGTCGGGCAGGTCGTCGGGGTCGATCAACTGCTGCTGACCGATGCGCCCGCTGGACAGCCCGCCCGCGAAGTGGTGCTCGACCCACTGGTGAAACCGGGTGCCGAACCGCGCCGCCCTCGACGGTGGTCGCGGCATCGGTCGGGCCAGCTCGGCCGCAAAGGCCTGCGGATCCTCGCTCAGCCGCATCAGCGCCGTGGCCGACAGCGAGCTCGGCAGCGGCACCAGCTGCAGGGTGCTGCGGGACTGCCGGAGCTCGTCGACCAGCCGTTCGATGTCGGCGTCCCAGCCGGCCACGGTCTCCTCACCGTCGAGCAACAGCTGCTCCTCCAGCTCGACGGCCAGCTCGTATCGGCCGGTGGCTCCGGCGCGCCGGCGCGCCAGCTGCACCATGGCCGCCGAAGTCCGGCGCAGCGCCAGCGCGGCCGGATCCAACGGCTTGGGCCACGGCCGCGGCGCGGCGGCGCCGACCAGCGGGTTGGACCCCGCAGGTGGCGCTACCTCCGCCACGAACTGGTCCTGCCGGGTGGCCTCGGCGACGATGGCTTTCAGATAGCTCGAGGCGACGCGCGGGTTGGTCAGGTCGCTGCGCCACCAGTGCCCGGTCCCCACCAGCAGCTGCTTGGCCCGGGTGACGGCGACGTAGGCCAGCCGGTCCTCAGCCATCAGCTGCTCGGCGGTCAGCCGCTGCTTGTACTCGGCCAGGGCGGAGTTGGTCGCGTGGGACAGCTGCGGGATGGAGTCGGCGTCACCGCGGAGGTCGGCGGGCAGCACGGCGGGGTTGGTGACCCAGTTGTCGGTCACCCGGTCACTGGGGAACACGCCCTTCATCAGCGCCGGCAGAAAGACGACGTGCCACTCCAGACCTTTGGCCTTGTGCACGGTCAGCAGCTTCACGGCCTCCCGGTCCGACGGCACCGCTTGCTCCAGACCGGCGCCCTGGTCGATCTCGGCCTGCAGATAGGAGAGCAGTCCCGACAGCGAGGCGTCGCCATCCACATCGACGTAGTCGGCGACCGCGTCCAGGAACACACCGAGCTGGTCGCGCCGCGCCGTGCGGGTGAACTCGGGCGTGGCCATCAGCTCCACGTCGAGGCCCAGGGTCACCAGCACGCGTCGGGTGAGGTCGAGCACCGGCTCGTCGGCGTGGGCTCGCAGGGAGGAGAGCTCAGCTGACAGACGACGGAAGCGGCTGAGGCCCTCGACCGAGTAGTCGGCCTCCCCGGGGCTCTCCACAGCGTCGAGCAGACAGATGATCTCGGTGGGGTCGACGTCGGCGACCGCCTGTTCCAGGGCCATCAGCAAGGCGTCGCCGTCGTCGTCGTCCGGTCGGGCCGGGCGGTCGTGAGCGAGCTCGCGGGCTCGCCGGCCCAGCAACGCGAGGTCCCGCGGCCCCACGTTCCAGCGCGGGCCGGACAGCAGCCTGACCAGGTCGGGGTTGGCGGTGACGTCGTCGACCAGTCGCAGGGTGGCGGTCACGTCCATCACCTCGGGGAGATGGAGCAGGCCGCCCAGACCGACGATCTCGACCGGGACGTCGCGCGCGGTCAGCTCGGCGTAGAGGGAGGAGATGTCGGCGTTGCGTCGGGTCAGCACCGCGATGTCGGCCCAGTGGCGGGCCGGGCCCTCGTCGCGGACGGCCAGGATGGTGTCGCAGATCCAGGTCACCTCCTCGGGCCAGGTGTCGAAGGTCGCCGCCCGGACCTGCCCGGGCCCGACGCTGGGCGGCGCCTGCAGCAGCCCCAGACCGGCGGAGTCACCATCGGTCGGCGCGAGCAGGCCGGGTGCGGCGTCCGGCGGGCCGGCCAGCACTGAGTCGGTCCGCGCCCGGAGCGGGCGGCTCAACACGTTGGCCACATCCAGGATGGTCTGCCCGCTGCGCCGGTTGACCGTCAGCGCGAACCGGCGACTTCGTTGACCCTGCGAGGTCTTGAACTCGTCAGCGAACTGCAGGATGTTGCTCGCCGCGGCGCCCCGCCAGCCGTAGATGGCCTGGAACGGGTCACCCACCGCGGTCACCGGATGGCCCATCCCCTCGCTCGGGGTCCGGCCGGAGAACAGACCGCGCAGCATGATCGCCTGCGCGGCCGACGTGTCCTGGTATTCGTCCAGCAGCACCACCCTGAACGTCTGCCGCAGAGAGCTGGAGACCTGCGGCACCTCGACGGCCAACCGGGCGGCAATGGCCATCTGGTCAGCGAACTCGACCAGTCCGAGCCGCCACTTGAGCTGCTGGTAGTCGCTGACCAGGCTGGCCAGCTCGAGCCTCTCCTGAGCCGCCACGACGGCCCGCTTCACGTCGGCGTAGACGTTGCCCCGGTTGTTGAGCGGTGCCGAGTCCAGCGCGATCAGGTGATCCCTGGCGTGCTTGTCCAGCTGGGTGGGCGCGACCAGGTGCTGCTGCAGATCGGCGTCGAGTCGCAGTACCCGTTCGGTCACGGTCATCGGGCGCAGCCGGGAGATGAACTCGAACGGTCCGGCGGCGGCTTTGACCACCCGGGCGGCCAACCGGAACCGGGTGGCACCACTGATGAGGGTCGGGTCGGACTCGAAGCCGAGCCGCAACCCGTGTTCGGACACCAGCCGCGCCGCGAAGGCGTCGTAGGTCATGATCAGCTGTTCGCCGGACTCGTCGATGCCACGGTCGTTGACCACCCCCGCCAGCAGCAGCGCGGCCCGCACCCGGGTGGACAGCTCCGCGGCGGCTTTCCGGGTGAAGGTCAGCCCGAGAACCTCCTCCGGCCGAACCGCACCGGTACCGACCAGCCAGACCACCCTGGCGGCCATCACTGTCGTTTTGCCCGAACCCGCGCCGGCGATGATGACGCCCGGCTCCAGCGGTGCGGTGATAGCGGCGAGCTGCTGGTCGGAGAACGCGATGCCCAGCGCCTCGGTCAGGTCCTCCGCGGTCCGGAAGCGGTGCGACGTGGACCGTTGCGCCAGCACGTGCAGGGTCACGAGACGACCTGTCGTCCGAGGGGTTGGGCGGGGCAGCTGCCGCGGAAGGGGCAGTAGCGACAGCTCGACCCGATCCGCGCCTCGAAGTGCTCGCTGCGGATCACCGAAGCGGCCTCAGCGAGGCGGCGATGCACCCAGGTCGGCTGGCTGGTACTCCGGGGGTCGACCTGATCCGGGTCGTCGGGCACCTCGATCCCCAGCGCCTCCAGGGGGAACGGGACGTCGTCCAGTGAGGGCTGGTGGAAGACCTTGGGGTATGGGCCGACGCCCTCGGCGAGCCTCAGGTAGACCAGCTCCGCTCCCCCAGGTCGGGCATCGGGGCCAGCCACCGCGGCGAAAGCGCCCGCCCGAACGGCCAGCTGGTAGACCCCGAGCTGGTCCTGGACGGCCACGTCCACGGCGGCCGGGGCGGTCCGAGAGGTCTTGAAGTCCACGATGCGCACCCGACCGTCGGAGTCCCGTTCGACCCGGTCGGCGGACCCGGTGAGATGGATCTTCTCGGTGCCCAGGTCCAGGTCGCAGGAGAACGCGACCTCCGTGCCCAGCAGCTCGCGCTCCGGCCGGGACTCCTGCCACGCCGCGAAGCGCTCCAACGCCGACTCGGCTTCGACGCGTTCGACCGCGGACAGCCAGTTGGCGTCGAAGTCGAGCTGGTCCCAGACCGACTCGAGATGATCCGAGAGCGCGTTGGGGTCGATGTCGGCGCGGGCCCCGTGCTC
>JBBRYD010000166.1:0-7810 GCA_038238065.1 Propionibacteriales bacterium
ACCGAGGCGGTCATCAGCAGCAGCCCGGCCGGCACCGCGGTTCGAGCCGCGCGCCACCCGGCCCACACACCGACCGCGCCGGCCAGGGCGAGCATGACCGGCAACCACCACGAGAGCGGCCCGGAGGCTTCGGCGGAGACGAGCAGCAGCGCATGCAGGCACGCCGGGCCGGTGGCCAGCGCGACGACGAGGGCCAGGTACGCCGGCCGGGCACCCGGGTCCGACAGGGTCAAGGGGACGAGAGCGACCCCGGCCGCACCGACCGCCGCCGAAAGCAGCACGACCGGGCGTCCCCAAGAAGGTGCGAGGTCCGGCTGGTAACCGAGCAGCATCACCAGGCTGGCCGCCCCCACGACCAGGACGCTGAGCGCGGCCCAGGCATTCTCCCAGCCGAGCAGCTGCGGGGCCGGCTCACGGTGGGGCTCGAGCATCAGGGTGGCCACCGCAAACACCAGCAACACGAAGACGCCGGCGGCGAGCACCGGAGCCGGCGGGTGGAGCCCGATCCGGGTCCGATCGGACGTGTGGCCGTGCAATGCAAGCCAACCCACGAGCCCCCAACCCCCGAGCCAGGGCAGCAGCCAGCCGACGACGGCCACCCGGGCCTGGCCCGGCGACAGCTCCTCGAGCAGGCAGAGGCCGGAACCGAAGAGGCCTCCGACGCCCAGCGCCAGCAGCACCAGCACGAGCACGACCTGCGCTCCCGAGCTCACATCCCCGGACAGCGCCAAGCCCAGCACGGCCGCCGTCGTCCCCAGCGCGAGCGGAGGTCCCGACCCGAGCCGGGCACACAGCCCTACCGACACCAGCGCGGTCGCCATCGCCAGGACCACCGCGAACCCGGCCCACCCGACGAACCGCGCACTCGCGGTAGCGAGGCCCGGCCAGCCGATGGACTGGTCGGGCAGCGTGACCAGGCAGCACATCAGCAGGCTGGAGGCGAGCAGCGCGACGAGCGGCGCGAGCCGTCCGCGGACCCGCTCCGCCGGCGTGGCCCATCCCCCCTGGGGCACGTCTCAGGCCTCGAGCACGACCGGGATGATCATCGGCCGGCGCCGGTGGGTCGAGTTGACCCACCGGCCCGCGGTCCGGCGGACGACCTGGTGCAGCTGGTAGATGTCGTTGTTGCCCTCCTGGACCGACGCCAGCAGGGCGTCGGCCACCAACGGCTTGAGCGCGTCGAAGACCCGCTCGTCGTCCGCGAACCCCCGGGCGTGGATCTCCGGTCCCGCGACGATCTTGCCCGAGTCGGAGTCGACCACCACCATCACGCTGATGAAGCCCTCCTCGCCGAGGATCCGGCGGTCCTTGAGCTCGCTCTCGGTGATGTCGCCGACCGAGGAGCCGTCGACGTAGACCAGCCCGCAGTCGACCCGACCGGAGATGCGCGCGACGCCGTCGACCAGGTCGACCACGATGCCGTCCTCGGCGACCACTGCCCGGTTGCGAGGCACGCCGGTCTTCACGGCGAGGTCGGCGTTGGCGACCATGTGCCGGATCTCGCCGTGCACGGGCAGCACGTTGCGGGGTCGCACGATGTTGTAGCAGTAGAGCAGCTCCCCGGCGCTCGCGTGACCGGAGACGTGCACCATTGCGTTGCCCCGGTGGACGACGGTCGCGCCGAGCCCGGTGAGCCCGTTGATGACCCGGAAGACCGAGTTCTCGTTACCGGGGATCAGGCTAGAGGCGAGCACCACGGTGTCGCCCGGCTCGACCGCGATCCGGTCGTGGTTGCGCGCCGCGATCCGCGACAGCGCAGACATCGGCTCCCCTTGCGACCCGGTCGAGATGATGACGACCTGGTGGGGGTCGAAGCTCGAGAGGTCGTTCAGCTCGATCAGGGTGTCGGGCGGCACCTTGAGGTAGCCCAGGTCACGAGCGATGCCCATGTTGCGGACCATCGACCGGCCGACGTAGACGACCTTGCGACCGACCTCGACCGCTGCGTCCATCGTCTGCTGGACCCGGTGGACGTGGGACGCGAAGCACGCAACGATGATCCGCTGGCTGCTGGTCGCGAACACCCGGCTCAGCACCGGCCCGATCTCACGCTCGGCGGTCGTGAAGCCCGGAACCTCGGCGTTGGTGGAGTCGGTCAGGAAGAGGTCGACGCCCTCCTCGCCCAGCCGGGCGAACGCCCTCAGGTCGGTGATCCGGCCGTCGAGCGGAAGCTGGTCCATCTTGAAGTCGCCGGTGTGCAGCAGCAGGCCCGCCCCGGTGCGTACGACGATCGCCAGCGCGTCCGGGATGGAGTGGTTGACGGCAACGAACTCGAGGTCGAACCGGCCGAACGACATCCGCTGCCCCTCCACGACCTCGTGGCGCGGCGACCGGGTCTGCCGGTGCTCGCGGAGCTTCGCGTCGAGCAGGGCAAGCGTCAGCTTGGAGCCCACCAGCGGGATGTCCGGCCGCTCCCGGAGCAGGTACGGCACCGCCCCGATGTGGTCCTCGTGACCGTGCGTGAGCACCAGCGCCTCGATGTCGTCGAGCCGGCCACGGATCGCCGAGAAGTCGGGCAGGATCAGGTCGACGCCGGGCTGGTTCTCGTCCGGGAACAGCACGCCGCAGTCGATGATCAGCAGCCGACCCCGGTACTCGAGTACCGCCATGTTGCGGCCGACCTCGCCTAGCCCGCCCAGCGGGATCACCCGCAGGCCGTTCGCGGGCAGCGGCGGCGGGGCGCCGAGGTGGGAGTAGAGGTGGCTCATGGATGCAACCTGTTCTCGGCGGCCCTGGTCGAAGGCGAGCTATCGGCGGACGTGGACAGATCGACGTTGATCGTGGTGCTCATGGACCGGTGTCCTCCAGAAGTCCGGCGTCGATCAGGTCTCGTTGCAGCTCGAGCACCTGCTGCTCGGTGGCCTCCACCAGGGGAGACCGCACCACCCGGTTGGACAGCAGACCTTGCAGCTCGAGCGCTGCCTTGACCATGATGGCCCCCTGGGTCCGGGTCATGATCGCGGCCACCGCTGGAAGCAGCGACCGGTCGATCTTCCGGGCCTGGTCGAGGTCTCCATCAGCCACCGCCGCGACCAGGTCGGCGTACCGGAGCCCGGCCAGGTGGCCGACCACCGACACCACGCCTACGGCGCCGAGCGCGAGCCAGGCCAGGTTGAGGGTGTCGTCGCCGCTGTAGAGGGCGAGGTCGGTCGACGAGAGCAGCCAGCTGCCGGCGTACAGGTCACCGCTTGCCTCCTTCACCGCGACGATGCGGTCATGCTCGGCGAGGGTGGCCAGCGTCACCGCGGCCAGCTTGGTGCCGGTGCGACCCGGGATGTCGTAGAGCATGACCGGCAGGCCGGACGAGTCTGCGATCGAGCGGAAGTGCGCGATGATGCCTGCCTGCGGCGGTTTGCTGTAGTACGGCGTCACCGCGAGCAGCCCGTGGGCGCCCGCGGCCTCGCCGGCCCTGGCCAGCTCGACCGAGTGCGCGGTGTCGAACGTGCCGACGCCGGCGACGACGTAGGCCCGGTCTCCCACCGCCTCGACGACGGCACGGAGTAGGGCGTCCTGCTCCGCGTCGGTCGTGGTGGGCGACTCCCCCGTCGTACCGCAGATCACCAGACCGTCGTGAGCACAGTCGTCGACCAGGTGGGTCGCGAGCGCACCCGCGGCTTCGGTGTCGAGTCGGCCGGCGGAGTCGAACGGCGTCACCATGGCACTGAGCACATGTCCGAACGGGGCGATCGTCACCTGGCTCATGGCTGAAGGCTACCGGTCCGGGGCCCACCTCTTGGGAACGAGCGAGCCCCGTTGCTACCCGCTCGGGGGTCCGGGCAGCAACGGGGCGTCAGATGAATATCGCACCGGCGAGGCGGAGCGTTACACGATTTCTTCAAGCTTCTCCTGACCTGGCACTTCGCGGCGACGGTACGTCGACCAGACCCCGCCGGCGAACTCCTCCCGGAAGACCTGCTGCCACTGCGACCAGTCGACCTCGGGGAACCGGGCGTCCCCGTCAGGGGTCGCGTCGACCCAGGTGATGTCCAGGATGTCGGCGACGGGCAGCGCCTCGGCGTAGATCCGGCTGCCGCCCTGGACGAAGACGTCGCGCCCCGTCGCCGCGGCCTGCGCGAGCGCCTCCGGCACGCTGCCGGCCACCAGGACGCCGTCGGGCAGCTCGCCGTCCGGTGGCCACGGGCGCTGACGGGTGACCACGACCGTCGTCCGCCCGGGGAGGGGTCGCCCGATCGACTCGTACGTCCGGCGGCCCATCACCAGGGCCTGGCCCATCGTGGTCGCCCGGAAGCGTCGCATGTCCTCGGGCAGGTGCCAGGGCAGGGCCCCGTCGCGACCGATCACGCCGTTGCGCGCGACCGCGGCCATGATGGTTATGGACACGTCGGCCAGGTCATACGGCGATCGGCGCCCGGATGCCCGGGTGGGGGTCGTAGCCCAGCACCGCGATGTCGTCGAGGTCGAAGCCGTCGATGTCGGTGATCGACTGGTTCAGCTGGAGGCGGGCCAGCGGCCGCGGCTCGCGAGCCAGCTGGATCCGGGCCTGCTCGAGGTGGTTGAGATAGAGGTGGGCGTCGCCGAAGGTGTGCACAAAATCGCCCACGCGCAGCCCGGTGACCTGGGCCACCAGGTGGGTCAGCAACGCGTACGACGCGATGTTGAAGGGCACGCCGAGGAAGACGTCGGCCGACCGCTGGTAGAGCTGGCAGGACAGCCTGCCGTCGGCGACGTAGAACTGGAAGAAGGCGTGGCACGGCGCCAGCGCCATCTCCGGCAGGTCGGCCACGTTCCAGGCGCTGACCAGGTGGCGGCGCGAGTCGGGGTCGCGGTTGATCGCCTCGACGACCGCGCGGATCTGGTCGACGTGGCGGCCGTCGGGCGTCGGCCAGCTGCGCCACTGGTAGCCGTAGACCGGTCCCAGGTCGCCGTCCGGGTCGGCCCACTCGTCCCAGATGTGGATCCCGCGCTCTTGCAGCCAGCCGACGTTGGTGTCGCCGCGCAGGAACCAGAGCAGCTCCCCGAACACCGACCTCAGGTGCACCTTCTTCGTGGTGACCAGCGGGAACCCCGCCTCGAGGTCGAAGCGCATCTGGTGGCCGAACACGCTGAGGGTGCCGGTGCCCGTCCGGTCGGACTTCTGCACGCCCTCGTCGAGGACCCGCTGCATCAGGTCCAAGAACTCTTTCATGGCTTCAACGTAGTCCGTCCGGCAGTCGATCCGAGCGACCCGCTGTGCGAGAGTTTCACCATCATGGTTGACCTCCACGAACTTCCGACCGACCTCCCCGTGCCCCAGGACGACGGCGCGGCCGACCACCTGGTGGGCCTGCCCGCTCCCCGGCTCGGCCTGCCGAGCACGGAAGGGAAGACCGTCGCCCTCGACGCGCTGGGCGAAGGCCGGACGATCCTCTACTTGTACCCGCTCACCGGTCTGCCGGACGTCGACGTGCCCGTGGGCTGGGACGAGATCCCGGGCGCGCGCGGGTGCACCCCGGAGGCCTGCGCCTTCCGCGACCACCATCAGGACCTGCTCGACGCCGGCGCGGCCCGGGTCCTCGGGCTGTCCAGCCAGGACACCGACTACCAGCGCGAGCTCGTCGACCGGCTGCATCTGCCGTTCCCCATGCTCTCGGATCCCTCGTTCACGCTGGGCAAGGCGCTGGACCTGCCCACCTTCGAGGCCCACGGAACGACCCTCTACAAGCGCCTCACGCTGGTGATCCTCGACGGCGTGGTCGAGCACGTGTTCTACCCGGTGTTCCCACCCGACGAGCATGCCCAGCAGGTGGTGTCGTGGCTGCACTCGCGTCGTACCTCGGCCGCTCGCCGCGATGTCTGGCTGACAGCGCAGTGGCCGTTCGTCCTCGAGCACCTTCCGCCCGCGCCGGCCAGCGTCCTGGAGATCGGCTGCGGGACCGCGGGCGGCTTTGTGCCGCGCCTGCTCGAGGCCGGGTACGACGCGCTGGGCGTCGACCCGATGGCACCTGCCGGACCCCACTACACCCAGCTCGAGTTCGAGCGGCTCGCCGTGCCCGGGCAGGTGGACGCCGTGGTGGCCTGCACATCCCTCCATCACGTCGCCGACCTCGACGAGCTCCTGACGGCCGCGGTCGCCGCAATGCGCCCTGGCGGGACGTTGGTCGTCGTCGAGATGGACTGGGAGCGGTTCGACGAGGCCACCGCTCGATGGTGCTTCGATCGTCTGCGCCCGGTCCAAGACGGGGCCGAGCACGTCTGGTTGCACCACATGCACGATGAGTGGATCGCCTCGGGAGAGCCGTGGGCCGACTACCTCCGAGCGTGGACCTCGGAGGAGGGTCTGCACACCGGCGAGAGCATGGCCAGGGCGCTGGACGCCCGGTTCGAACGCCAGTCGCTCACCCGTGGTCCCTACTTCTTCGCGGATCTGGAGGACACCAGCGAGTCCGCCGAGCAGGCCGCGATCGACGGTGGCGTCATCCAGGCGGCGGGACTGCGCTACGTCGGCCGACTGGCCTCACAGTCGGCCGAGGTTGGTCGTGCCGGTCCCGTCGACCAGGTAGAGGAAGCGGTGGGGTGAGCGCCATAGCCAGACGCCGGTGACGAGTTGGATGACTTTCTTGTGACTCTTCCGTGGGTGGTTGCGTAAGAGGGGAGTGGGTTTGCGTTCCGCGGAAACTGTGGAGTCGGTTCCAAAGCCGCGGCGACGAGGGGTGCCGCTGCCGTCAGCTTTGGCGGTCGGGTGCAGTCTGTGCGGTGGCCACTCGTGCGAGCTGGTGCTGAACCGACTATGGGGGCGGACGAATGAGTCGGTGGCCGATTCGTCCGGGTGGACTCGGCGGGAAGGTCCCGCCCTGGGTCGGACGAATCGGTGAGCGACCGCCGTCGGGTGCAGTACCTGTGGTGGCAGCTTCGTGGGGTCTGGTGCTGGTGGTGTGGTGGTTGGGACCGCCTCCATAGTGGAAAGCCGATCTTTCGGGTCAAAAGTCGGCTTTCGACTATGGAGGCGATCCCACCGGCCACTTTGGAATCAGCAGCCACAGCCGACCGCACCCGACAGCCAGGACCCTCGGCGGACCCAACCCTGTCGCTGCCGCCTGGGTGAGACCCGACCACCCGCGAACCGCAGCTTGGCGGGCTCGCCGTCAGGTAATCGTCCGATCCACCCTGCAGCCCGTCCACCAAACCCACCCGGACGAATCCGAGCCCGCCCAGCCATCCAGGCGCACGTGCCCACGGAAGAGTCACAAGAGCCCGAAATCTGCAAGCTCTCCTCGAAGATCCGCCTCATCAGACCCTGCAACCTCGTCGCACGTTCAACCAGACGACGGGCGCACGCGTTGTGGTTCCCCCCGAATCGTGGAGGGCTTCTCTATGCGGCTTCCCGGTCGGGGGCCGCGGTGTTCTCGTAGTTGATCGGGCTTACCATCCCGATTGTGCTGTGTCGACGGTCGTGGTTGTAGAACCCGTAGCACCAGTCCAGCACGACGGATTGGGCCTGGCCGGTGTTCTTGAACTCGTGTCGTGAGAGGACCTCCCACTCCAACGAGGAGAAGAACGCCTCCGCGGCGGCATTGTCAAAGCAGGATCCGACCCGGCCCATCGACTGGCGGATGCCCTGCTGCCGGCACAGCTTCGTGAACGCGTTCGCGGTGTAGGTCGAGCCGCGGTCGGTGTGAAAGAGGACCCGCTCGGGTTCGTCCTCGCGCCAGATCGCGTCCCGTCCGCCACGCGCAGCCACGGCCATCTTGATCGCGGCGCACGCTAGGTCGGCATCGGGATGCAGCGACGTGGCGGCACCCAGCAGGCGCCGTGAGTAGAGGTCGATCACGGTCGCCAGGTACAGCTTCCCGGCAGTGGTGGGGATCTCAGT
>JBBRYD010000167.1:0-7803 GCA_038238065.1 Propionibacteriales bacterium
CACGGCACGACGAGTCCTGACTCCGCCAGAGCTCGAGCGACGTGACGAGAGTCTGGTCGGTGGCGCCATCAACGGCGGAACAGCCGAGATCCACCAGCAGCTGGTGTTCCGACCGATCCCCGGCCTCGGACGGGCGGAGACGCCGATCCGTGGGCTGTTCTTGGCGTCGGCCTCCGCGCATCCTGGCGGCGGGGTCCACGGGGCCGCCGGCAACAACGCCGCCCGGGCAGCCTTGGCGGCCCACCGCATGGGAAGGCTTCGTCGATGACCAGCACGGTCTCCGCCACCGTCAAGGGCAGCCCAACCGACGTCTGGTCCGTGCTGGCGGACGGCTGGCTCTACGGTCTCTGGGTCGTCGGCGCATCCCGCATCAGGCAGGTCGACGACACCTGGCCGGAGCCCGGCTCCCGGATCCACCACTCCGTGGGCAGCTGGCCGTTCGTCATCGACGACACCACCCACGTGGTCAGTCGCGACCCCGAGCACTCGCTGGTGCTGCAGGCCCGGGCCTGGCCGAGTGGGGAGGCCTCCGTCGACATCACCATCGAGGACTCCCCCGGCGGCGCGGTCGTCACGATGGTCGAGGACGCCTCCCACGGTCCGGCGCTGCTGATCCCCGGGCTCGTACGACGAGCCGTGCTCGACTGGCGCAACACCGAGAGCCTGCGGCGCCTCGGCTACCTCATCGAGCACCGCGCCTCCTCATGAGCCCACCCCTCCGTTGAGTGGCCACACTTTGCTGGCTCCCCCATGTTGAGTGGCCAGCCAAGGCTGGCCACTCAACCAATCAAGGGCCACTCAACCAACCAAGGGCGGCCACTCAACTGAGGGTGGGGAGGGACTTGTCGGGGCGGAGGCCGCGCCAGCGGGGGTGCCGGAGCCGGCCCTCGCTGGTCCGGTCGCTGTAGCCCACCTCACCGACCAGCGTGGGTGAGCACCAGCGAGCATCCTTGGCGTCCTTGCGCGGGACCTCGATGAACGGCGACGTCTTGCGTTCGAGCCTCCTCAGCCGCTTCTCCAGGTCGCGCAGCATCGCGTCGGTGAACCCGGTGCCGACCTTGCCGACGTACCGCAGACCCTCGTCGTCCGGGATGCCGAGCAGCAACGCGCCGAGGGTGTCGCTGCGGCGTCCCTCCCCGGCGCTCCAGCCGCCGATCAGCACCTCGACCTCGCGGATGTTCTTGATCTTCAACCAGCTCGTCGTGCGCCGCCCGGGCTGGTACGTGCTGTCGCTGCGCTTGGCGAGCAGGCCCTCGAGACCCTGCTCATCCGTTGCCGCGAGCAGGTCCACGCCGGCACCCTCGAGGGCCGGCGGTGTCTGCCAGGACCGGCCGGAGAGCTCCAGCCCCTCGAGCAGCTCGCGTCGGGCCGTGTACGGAAGGTCGAGCGTCGACCGCCCGTCGAGATGCAGGAGGTCGAAGAGGAGGTAGACGACCGGATGGCTCGAGGCGAGCCGTCGGGTCCGGGCGGCTCCCGTCACCCCGAGGCGTTGCTGGAGGCGGCCGAAGCTCGGCCGGCCGGTCTCGTCGAAGGCCACGATCTCGCCGTCCAGGATGGCCTGCGTCGAGCCGAGCGACTCGCCGAGTGTCCGCAGCTCGGGGTAGGTCGAGGTCACATCCCGGTCGTTGCGGGACAGCAGGGTCAGTCGCCCGCCATCGACGTACCCGATCGCCCGGACCCCGTCCCACTTCATCTCGTACGACCAGCCCGTGTCGTCGGGCGGCAGCGTCGCGGGGGTGGCCAGCATCGGCGCGATCCGGTCGGGCAGCGGCACCCATCCGGGCTCGGCCTCGTCCATCCGGTGCACCATCCAGCTCTTCGGGTCGGTCCGGAAGAGCACGTAGCGCCCCTGCACCCGCGACCCGTGCAACACCACCTTGACCTTGTCGGGGGTCCACTCCTCGGTCTCGTACGTCCCTCGGTCCCAGATCATCACGTGCCCGCCGCCGTACTCGCCGGCCGGGATGTCGCCCCCGAACGACGCGTACTCGAGCGGATGGTCCTCGGTCTGGACGGCGAGATGGTTGGTACGACGGTCGGTGGGCAGGCCCTTCGGGACGGCCCACGACACGAGCACGCCGTCCCGCTCGAGTCGGAAGTCCCAGTGCAACGCCCGAGCGTGGTGCTCCTGGATCACGAACGTGTCGCCATTTCCGGTGGGGAGCGCCCCGGCCTCGGGGACCGGCTCCGGGGTCAGCGCCGGGTCGCGCTTGCGGCGGTACTCGTGCAATGGGTCTGCGTCCTCGCCCTTGTCCACTGACCGTTTCGGCATGCCGTCAGTCTTCCTCGCCGAGCTCCGACCCGAAACCCTGGCTCCCCATCCCCTCGGCCGCGCTCGTGACGACCCTGGCCGCAACCGCGTTCGCGTGCTCGACGGCCTCAGGTGCCGACCGGCGCTCGGCGAGTGCGGCCAGGAAGGCACCGGAGTGGGCGTCGCCGGCGCCGGTGCTGTCGACCGCCTGCTCCTCCCTAGCCGCCACCAGGACCGGCGACGTTCCGGGTTCGGCCAGCCAGCATCCTCGGGCGCCGACCCGCACCAGGACGCCCGCGCTGCCGGTACGACGCTGCAGAGCGCCGGCGGCGGCACCCGGCTCGCTGACCCCGGTGGCCACCGCCGCCTCGCGGGCGTTGCAGGCCACCCAGTCGACGCGTCCAAGGACCGGGGCGAGCGTCTCGGCGGGGGCCGCCGCTCCCCACGGTCCGAGGTCGCAGAACACGACGTAATCGCGCGGCAGATCCCCTACCCAGTGGGCCAGCGGGTCGCTCGCCGTACCCAGCCCGAGGCTGTAGCCACTCACGTAGACAAGGTCTGCCGGGCCCGGGTGCAGCAAGTCGAGCCAGCCGGCGCCGAACGGACTCATGGCGTCGACCGGGCTCACGAACGTGCGCTCGCCCGAGTCCTGGACCAGGACGACCACGACCGCGCTGTCCCGCACGGCCACTGGCTGCAGCACTTCGCACTCGAGTGCCGCGAGCGCGGCCCGCACCAGATCGCCGAAGGGCCCGCGGCCATGGCTGCCCGCGAACCTGCCGCGAAGACCCGACCGCCAGGACGCCTGCAGGACGTGGAAGGCACCACCCGGTGCGACAACCTGCTCACCCTCACTCCGCAGGTCCTCCCCCGTGACCGGCAGCCTGGGCACCCGCTGGGTCAGGTCCACCGGGATGTTTCCGAGGAGGAACAACCGCGAGTCGAGCGAGGCGGCAGCGGTTCCGCTCATGGGCATCGGATCCGCAGCAGTCGCGCCGCGAGCGAGTCCAGGTCGAGTCCGTTGACCTCGCTGATCTGCTGAATCGCCTTGTCCGGAAGGGCTTTGCGGCCGCGGGCAGCTCCCATGATCGCTCCCGCCATGGCCGCGACCGTGTCGGTGTCGCCGCCGAGTCCGGCGGCGACACACAGCCCGCGCCACGGATCATCGACGTACGCCGTCGCGATGGCGAAGGCGGCCGGCACGGACTCCTGCGTGACGAGGCTGGTGCCGACCAGGTCGACGACCAGGTCAGGGACCGCCGTTACCGGCAGCGAAGCCACCTCCTCGACAACCCAGGCGACCCGCCGGGCCACCTTCGCCCCCGCCACCCAGTGGCCCCGACCGCTGGCCAGGTCTGCGACGTCTACGGCGAACCCGACTGCCTCGGCGAGCTCCGCACCGTCGAGACACCGGGACACTGCACCCGCCACCGCGGCCGCCCCCGCCAGGGCCACCGAGGTGTGGTGGGTGACCATGCTGGCCTCGACGACTCGGTCGACGAGGCGCAGCGGGTCGGAGCTGTCCATCGCGATGCCCACCGGGCAGATCCGCATGGCCGCGCCGTTCGTGACGCCGACCCGACCCGACTCGTCGGGTGGTGCTCCCGCCTGCAGGGCCGCGAGAGCCGCCAGTGTCGATGGGCCGAGCAGGTCGAGTGACCCGCGGGCCCGGGCATCCGCCGCCCAGGCGGTGAGCGCCGCCGCCCAGGCGCGCTGGTCGATGTGCGCCTCCGGGCCCAGAGCCCGCGCGAGCAGCACCGCCTGCTCGGTGTCGTCGGTCACGGTGCCGGCCGCCAACCCGGCCGCGATCGGGTGGTCCGGAGCGCCGGGCTCGAACCCGTCGATCTCACCGAACCTCTCGGCGATCTGCTGCCGGGACCACAGCTGGGTCGGCATCCCCAGCGCATCACCGATCGCGAGGCCCCAGAGCGATCCAGCGGCACGGTCCAGCCGGTCGAAGCCGATCCCGCTCACTGTGCGCGGATCACGTCCTCGGTCGAGGTCAACGTGATCAGCGGCGCGTAGAGACTCATCGCCGTCAGGGCGCGCTGGTGGTCATCCGGGCTCACCCCCGCGCAGGCGTCCATGACCACCTGCACCTGGACCCCCGCGTCGGCGGCCGCCAGCGCCGTCGAGAGCACGCAGCAGTCCGTCGACACACCGGCGATGACCAAGGTGGCGGCGTCTGCCGTGAGCTCTCGCAGAGATCCGGTCAGCTCGTCCCACTTGCCGAACGACGCCCTGCTGACAACCGGATACCCCTCGTGCGGCAGAGACTCGACCAGGTCGTAGATCGGCGCCTCGGCCGGCACCAGGGCGAACGCCCACTCATGGTAGTAGTCCCGCCATGCGCCGTACGGGGTCTCCGGCGCGACGAAACGGGTGAACACCACGCGCTCCCCGAACGCTTCGATCAGCGCCCGGGTGTTGTCGAGGATGTCGTCGAACCCCGGCGTGCACCACGGGCTTTCCGAGCTGGCGAAGACGTTCTGCATGTCGACGACCACGAGCCACGCCGGCCGGGCGGCCTCAGTCGTCGGGTCGCTCACGCACGCTGCTCCTGGACCGACACGGTACGCCGTCCCAACACGAGCTGACCGACGAATCCGATGGCGAGCGCCGCCAGCACTCCCAGGTTGGCGCCGGACCAGGCACCCTTCTTGCCACCAAGGCCCAAGGGATCGAGCAAGAAGCCCTGCCAGGTGAGGGCATCCGCGGACGTGTTGGTGACCAGTCCCCATCCGATGATCGTGGCCACGATCATCAGCGCGACGGGAATGACGGAGAGCGAGCCGTACCGGCCTGCAGGCCGGTAGAGGTCGACGTCCACGTAGTCGCGGCGCCTGGTCAGGAGATCGGCCAGGAAGATCCCGCACCAGGCGGCGATCGGCACTCCCAACGTGATGAGGAAGCCCACGAACGACGTGAGGAAGCTGTTGGAGTAGAAGACGATGTAGATCGTCCCGATGGTCATGATCACGCCGTCGACGAGCGCCGCGGACCAGCGCGGAATCGGGATCCCCAGGGTCAGAAGTGCCAAGCCCGAGGAGTAGATGTCGAGCACCGCGCCCCCCACCAACCCCAGGACAGCCACGACCACGAAAGGCACGAGGAACCAGGTGGGGAGCACGTCGGTCAGCGCGCCGATCGGGTCGTTGGCCACCGCGTTCAGGAGGTCCGTGGACGACCCGGCGAGCAGGATGCCGAACACGAGGAGCAGCACAGGTGCGACCGCGGCTCCGAGCGTCGTCCACCCGATGACGCCTCGACTCGAGGCGTTCCGGGGGAGGTACCGCGAGTAGTCGGCCGCGACGTTGACCCAGCCGAGCCCGAACGCGGTCATCATGAAGATCAGGCCGCCCACGACCCCCTGCGTGGAGCCCCCGGGGAGTGACGAAACCGTGTGCCAGTGGATCTCCTTCCACGACAGCACGACGTAGGCGACAGTCAACACGGCGGTCACCACGGTGATCACCGTCTGCAGCCGCATGATCACGTCAAAACCTGCGACGCCGGCGCCGACGATCAGCGCGGCGACGACGATCAACGCGACTACCTTGGTGCCGGTTCCCCCGCCCCAACCGAGCCGGTCGAAGACCGTGGCGGTCGCCAAGGTCGCGATCACGGTGAGGAACACCTCCCAGCCCACGGTGAGGATCCACGACACGGCAGTGGGCAGCTTGTTGCCCTGCACCCCGAAGATCGCTCGACTGGCGATCAGCGTCGGCACCGAGCCACGCTTGCCTGCGACCGCCACGAACCCGCACAGCAGGAAGGAGAAGATCACCCCGACGACTCCGAAGATCACCGCCTGCCAGAGGTTGACGCCGAAGTACAGGAGATATGAGCCGTAGGGGACGGCGAGGATCGAGATGTTCGCGGCGAACCACGGCCAGAACAGGTCCCGCGGAGTGCCCTTGCGCTCGTCCTCGGAGATGACGTTGATGCCGTTGAGCTCGATCTGGGTAGCCGTGCTGACGGCGGGCACCCGCTCGCTGGTCGCCATGACGCTCCTTCCCCACCGCAGGGCAGACGGTCGCACGGCTCACCCGCTGAGCGTGCTGACCAGGTGGGACAAACATATCGCGCCGCAGTCCGCGGGCTAGGTCGCCACCGGGCGGGTCAGGTGAGTCGGTAGGCGACCACGAAGGCTACCGACGAGGCCGCACACGCGAGGGTCCGGAGATGGTTCACTGCGGTCCATGTCGAGTGGTAGCTCCGCCATCTCGCGCCCGAGCCGGGAGCAGTGGGGTCGAGCAGCGCCAACGCGTCGTTCTGCGGGATGTGGTAGGCGAAGGTGAGGATCATCATCGCGAGATAGAGGCCGGCTCCGACGAGCAGCCAGACAGCGGGCGGCTCGCCCCAGCGTCGTACGGCGGAGATCCCGATCGCCACGCAGAGAACGGCTGTTCCCAGCCACAGGACCATGAACGCCGGGGTCGGCGCTGCCTTGTTGATCTGCTGCATGGCGGCCAGGCCTGCGCGGTCGGGGAGCCGGCCGAGGCCGTCCATCACAAAGGTCGAGAAGGCGAAGAACACTCCGCCGGCCAGCCCGGCGCCGAGCGCGGCGATGAGGGTCAGGGTGGGGGAGCTCATGGACAGGTTTCGAATGGTCATGAGAGCAGTCAAGAGCGAATCGGCGAGACGATCCATAGCTGAACCGCTCAATATCATTCGTTTACGTCTACAATCTCCGGCATGGATGTGCTCAGCGGGCTGCTTGACGGACCACGCGCGCGCGGCGCGTTCCTGCTCCGGGCGGTCATGGAGCCGCCGTGGTCCCTGCGGGTGGAGGACCGCGCCCCGCTGTCAGTTGTCGTGGTGGTCAGCGGCGCGGCGCATGTGGTGCTCGACTCCGGCGAAACGACCCGGCTCGACCCCGGGGACGTCGCGTTGCTGCGCGGTCCCGACCCGTACGTCTTCGCTGACCGGCCCGACACGCCGCCGCAGGTGCGCATCCTGCCCGGCCAGGAGTGCGTTTCGCTGAGCGGCGTCAGTGTGGCGGACGCGATGGGGCTTGGCGTGCGGACCTGGGGCAACAACCCCGGTGGGTCCACGGCGATGCTCGTCGGCTCCTACGAGTCGGGCGGGGAGATCAGTCGTCGGATCACCGACACGCTGCCGGGACTTGTGGTGCTGCGAGCGGACGCGTGGGACAGCGCGATCCTTCCGGTGCTTCTCCGTGAGGCGGTGCGCGACCAGCCCGGACAGCAGGTGACGCTCGATCGGATGCTCGACGTCCTGGTCATCGATGCGCTGCGCGCGTGGTTCGACCGGCCGGACTCGCAGCCCCCGGGTTGGTATGCGGCCTCCTCCGATCCCGTCGTCGGTCAAGCCCTCCAGCTGGTGCATGACCAGCCGGAGCACCCGTGGACGATCGCGGATCTCGCGCGCTGCTGCGGGGTTTCACGTGCGGCGCTCGCCCGTCGCTTCAGTGCGATGGTCGGCGAGCCGCCGATGTCGTACGTCGCAGGCTGGCGCCTCGCGTTGGCCGCGGACCTGCTTCGTGACCCGGCCACGACCGTGGGCAGCGTCGCCAGGCGGGTCGGTTA
>JBBRYD010000168.1:0-7622 GCA_038238065.1 Propionibacteriales bacterium
ATCACCGCGGGCGAGGTCCAGGCCAGCAGCATCCCCGGCACCCTGCGGACCCAGGTGGCCGCCGGCACCGACACGCTGATGATGCCGACCGAGGTCCACTACGACGGCAAGCCGTCGGTGCCAGGTCTGGTCGTGGGGTCGTTGCTGGTGCTGCCCGGGATCGACCGCTACCCGATCTACTTCGTCTTCCCGCTGACCCAGGAGCGCGACACCCTGTCGGTGCTCCGGGCCGCGGTCGTGACCACCGGGGCCGTCCTGGTCGTCCTGCTGACCTTGATCGCGGCTCTGGTCAGCCGTCAGGTGGTGACTCCGGTCCGGGCCGCACGGCGTGCGGCGGAGAGTCTGGCGTCGGGCAACCTGAACGACCGGATGGAGGTCCGGGGGACCGACGACCTGGCTCGACTGGCCACCTCGATGAACAACATGGCCTCCGAGCTGCAGAAGCAGATCACCCAGCTGGAGGAGCTGTCCCGCGTCCAGCAGCGCTTCGTGTCCGACGTCTCGCACGAGCTCAGGACACCGTTGACCACTGTCCGGATGGCTGCCGAGGTCCTGCACGATGCGCGGGAGGACTTCGACCCCATCTCGGCGCGGTCGGCCGAGCTGCTGCAGAACGAGGTCGACCGCTTCGAGGCGCTGCTGACCGACCTGCTCGAGATCTCCCGCTTCGACGCCGGCGCCGCGGTGCTGGCCGTGGACAACGTCGACCTGCGCGACGTGGTGGCCCGGGTGATGGACGCCAACTCCCGGTTCGCCGAGTCCACCGACACCCAGGTCAACCTGCACGCCGATGTGCCCTGCCACGCCGAGGTCGACTCGCGCCGGATCGAACGGATCGTCCGTAACCTGCTGGTCAACGCCATCGAGCACGGTGAAGGTCGGCCGGTCGACATCTGGATGGACGCCGACGACGCTGCGGTGGCGATTGCCGTCCGCGACCACGGGGTCGGCTTCGAGGCCGGCCAGGCCAGCCAGGTGTTCCTGCGGTTCTGGCGGGGAGACCCGGCCCGCGCCCGGATCATCGGCGGCACCGGCCTGGGACTGGCGATTTCGATGGAGGACGCGAACCTGCACGGCGGCTGGCTGACCGCCTGGGGCCGACCCGGTCTGGGAGCTCAGTTCCGGTTGACGCTGCCCCGCAGGGCCGGGGCGATCCTGGAGCAGTCACCGTTGCCGTTGGTGCCTCGCGACCTCGTGGTCGCCAGCCCGAACCGGCTGGATGCCGGTCGGGTCGATGCCACCCGGATCGAGCCGCGGAACTTTCCCGACGTGCACGACTGGCCCGACCCGACGGCCAGGCCGGGGTTGCCCGGCGACGTCTCGAGCGAGCCGGTCGCCGCCCCCGAGTCGGCCGGAGGCCCCCGGTGACCAGCAGGTCCCCCCGATCGGGAAGCAACCGGGCCTGGTCCGGGCGACGGGTCCTCACCGTGGTGGTGGCGGTCTGCCTGCTGGTGCTGTCCGGCTGTGTCGTGGTGCCCACCTCCGGCCCGGCCGTGCGGATCGAGGGCCAGGCTCCACCCTGCCAGAACTGCGTCAACGTCGAGGTTGCGCCGCCGGCGATCGGGGACGAGCCCAAACAGATCGTGGACGGCTACCTGCGGGCGACCTCGGTCTACCAGCCCAACTACGCCACGGCCAAGCAGTACCTGACCAAGGCCGCCGCCGAGGCCTGGAGCCCCGAGGACGGTGCCCGCATCTACAGCGGCTCTACGGTGGCCAACCGGAACACGGTGGTGCTGGACGGGCGGCTGGACGGCGCACTGGGACCCGACCGGACCTACACAGCGCGCAACCAGCCCCTGAAGGTCGACTTCGGCGTGGTGAAGGAGGACGGTGAGTGGCGGATCAGCACGCCACCCAACGGTCTGATGATCGCCGCCTACGCCTTCAGCAGCTTCTACCGCAGCTACAACCTCTACTTCATCGGGAACGGCGCCACGTTAGTCCCCGACCCGATCTACCTGCCCAACCTGCCCGACCAGGCCAACGTCGCATCGGTGCTGATGAAGGCGCTGCTGAGCGGCCCGTCGAAGTGGCTGCAGCCCGCAGTCGCCTCGACGCTCCCGGTCGACACCTCCCAGAGTGTGGGCGCCGTCACGGTCACCGACGGCATCGCGCAGGTCCCGCTCAGCGATGCCGTCCTTCCCCTCAACGACCGGCAGCGCGGCCTGTTGGCCGCTCAGGTGGTCTACACGCTGAAGCAGGCCACCGGGGTCGACGGGGTGCTCTTCACCGTGAACCAGAAGCCGTTCCGGGTGCCGGGCAGTGACGCCAACAGCCTGGAGGTGGCGGTGGACGAGATCTCCTCCGACGTCGACCCGGTGCCCTTCGTCGCCGGTGACCAGCTCTACGCCGTGCGGAACAGGTCGGTCCAGCTGATCGCCCCCACCGCCGACTCACCCGACCCTAGGCCGATGTCCGGAGCCCTGGGCCAGGGCCGCTACGACGTGGACAGCGTGGCCGTCTCGGTGGCCAACACCGATATCGCGGTGGTGACCGACGACCGGACGGTGCTCCGGACGGGGCTGACCACGAACGGCAACCCGGCGACCCGGCTGAAGGGCGTCAGTCACCTGCTCCGCCCGCAGTACACCCGCTACGGCGAGCTGTGGGCCCTCGGCGTCGTCGGTGGGCGGCAGCGGATGTGGATGTTCATCGGTGGAAAGCCGGTCGAGGTGGGGGCCAAGATCCTGACCCAGGGCACGGTCACCGCCTTCAGGATCTCCCCCGACGGGACGCGGATGGCCCTGGTCCGAACGGTCGGGACCCGGACCGAGCTGGGACTGGCCCGGATCACCCGGGCCGACAAGGTCAGCGTTGATGGCTTCCGTCGCCTGGAGACCGCGCGTGACAAGACGCTGGGGATCAGCATCATCAAGGACGTGGGCTGGTCCGACGCGACCGACCTGCTCGTGCTCGGCGGATCGAACCCGGAGGCTTCGCTGCTGCCGTACCAGGTGAGCGAGGACGCCTCGCAGATCAGCCCACCGACCGAGCCCAACAACTGGGACGCCGTCGAGGTGACCACGTTGATGGGTTCGGAGACCTCGGTGGTCATCGGTCGGACCGGCCAGACGTACAAGGGCGATGGCGCCACCTGGCTCCCGTTCGTCGCCGGTTGCTCGACGATGGCCTTTCCAGGGTGATCTGACCCCGCAGCGCCGGTCGTCCACAGATCTGCTCACGGCGCTGGTGCCTCAACGCTGGAGCGGGTCACACTGGCGCGATGGGGCTCGCCGGTTGGGGCGCCGCCGCAGGGGACCTGCTGCTGGGGGCGCGCTGTCCGGGCTGCGATCAGCCAGGCTGGGGGCTCTGCGCCCCGTGTCGACGGTCGGTGCACTCGGGCGCCGGCTACCTGACCCGGCCCGACCCGGTACCACCCGGGTTCCCGATGACCGCGACGTCTTCACCGTACGACCAGCTGATGAAGCGTCTGGTCAGCGCGCACAAGGAGCGTCAGGTGTTGTCACTGACGCCCTTCCTGGCCGACCGGTTGGCCCTGGCGGTCGGCTGTCTGCTGGTCCAGGGGGGCCGGCTGGACGGTGCGGGGGTCGGGCGACCGCAGGCCATCGTGGTCCTGGCGCCGATGCCCTCGCTGCCGTCCGCGGTCCGCGAGCGAGGTTTCGACGCGACCTGGGCGATAGCGCGCCGGGTGGCGAGACGAACGCCCGGCGGGGCCGTCACCACCCGACGGCTGCTGGCGTACTCCCGCCGGGTGCAGGACCAGGCAGGGTTGGGGGCGGCGGCCCGGCGGCAGAACCTGGCCGGCGGTCTTCGGGTCAGCGGTGGACTGCTGCCGCCCGGCAGTGTGGTGGTGATCGTGGATGACGTCGTGACCACCGGCTCCAGCCTGAGCGAGGCCGCTCGGGCGTTGCGGGCGGGCGGGATCGCGGTGTTCGGTGCCGCCACCGTGGCGGCCACCGTAAGATCGCGGTCTAGTGCAGGTGAGAGCTGACCACGGGTGGGGGAGTCGATGACGACAGCAGCAGGGCAACACACTTCTCGACCCGCCTTCGGGCCGCTGGTCCAGGGCGGGGCTGCCATGGGTGGTCTGTATCGCGCCGCCGATGAGAGGACCGTTCGAGAAGCCCTGCAGACGGCGTGGGACCTCGGGATCCGGGCCTTCGACACGGCACCGCACTACGGCGTCGGGCTGTCCGAGGAACGGCTGGGTCGCTTCCTGGTCGACCAGCCCCGAGACGAGTTCGTCCTGTCCACCAAGGTCGGTCGGCTGCTGGTCGACGACCCGACGGCGACGACGGAGTCGGACGGCTTCGTGGGAACTCCGGCCCGGCGCAGGGTGCAGGACTACTCGGCCGCGGGGGTCCGGCAGTCCCTGGAGGAGTCGCTGGAGCGGATGGGGCTCGACCGGATCGACCTGGCGCTGATCCACGACCCCGAGGGCTTCCTGGACCAGGCGGTCGATGAGGCGGCGCCGGCCCTGAGCGAGCTGCGCGCCGCCGGAGTCATCGGTGGGTTCGGTGTGGGCACGAATTACGTGGACAGCGCGCTCAGGCTGGTCACCGGGACCGACCTCGACACCGTGCTGATCGCCGGTCGCTACACCCTGCTGGATCGAGGCTCCGACCCCGAGCTGTTGGCCGCCTGCGCCGAGCGTGGCGTGAACGTGCTGGTCGCCGGGGTGCTCAACAGCGGGCTGCTGGCCGACCCGGGGAGCCTCGAGCCGCGCTACAACTACGAGCCCGCCGCACCCGCCCTGGTCACGACGGCCCTCGCGCTGGAGGCGTCGTGCCGGCGCTACGGCGTGTCGCTGCGCGCCGCTGCGCTGCAGTTCCCGCTGCGGCACCCGGCGGTCTCGGCCGTCGTGCTCGGATCCGCCACCGCGGCCGAGGTACGGGACTGTCAGGAGCAGCTCGACCTGGCTGTGCCCGACCAGCTGTGGTCCGAGCTCGACCAGGTGCTCGCCGACGGCTGAGAGGTGCCGGAGTGTCTGGTCGACGGCCCGGGCGTCGGCTGAGAAGTCCGTGAAGATGTACCCCTTCCGTAGCATTCGGATCGGGCAGGGGCTAGTTTCAAGACATGGCGCTCCTCAGGCGTGATGTCGGTCCCGGGATGGTTCCCGGCCGACTCGCGGAGGCAGCGCCGCTGTCATTTCCACCGGGTTCTCCGCCACGGTCACCGCTGTGGCGACGTCTTCGGTGGGATCCAAACGCTCAGCTGGAGGAACAGATGGATGTTGTCGTGAAGAGCCGGCACTGCACGGTGTCGGATCAGTTTCGTCTCTACGTCGACGAGAAGATCGACCGACTCGAAAAGCTCGACGATCGAGTGATCCGGGTCGAGGTCGAGGTGTCCGCCGAGAGAAACAAACGACAGCATGACCAGGCCAGTCGCGTCGAGATAACCCTGCGGACCAAGGGTCCGGTGGTGCGTGCCGAAGCCGCGGCGGAGGACAAGTCGGCGGCGTTCGACCTCGCCCTCGACAAGCTGATGGCTCAGCTGCGCAAGATGGCCGACCGTAAACGGGTGCACCGCGGCAGCCGGACGCCGATGTCGCTGCACCAGGCCGCGGCTGACCTCCCGGCCGCGGAGGCCTCCGAGGTCTCGGAGACCAACGGCGCCGAGAAGCACCAGGTAGCCGGCATCGAGGTGGACGGCGACGGACCGCTGGTGGTCAGGGAGAAGACCCACCACGCCGTGCCGATGAGCCTGGACCAGGCGCTGCTCGAGCTGGAGCTGGTCGGCCACGACTTCTACCTCTTCATCGACACCGACCACAACCGCCCGAGCGTCGTCTACCGCCGCAAGGCCTACGACTACGGTGTGATCCGGCTGGAGACCTCCGAGGCGCTGGTCGCGGTCAGCGGCTGAACCCCGCCCGTCGTGCTGCCCGGAACATCGGGAGGTCGGGCGGAGCTGAGGCACTGACTTCTGTCAGGACGGCCCGCTAGGGTCACCGGCATGCCCAGACAGAGATCGCCCCGGGACGCGCTGTCCAAGGCCCAGGCCCGGCGGGTGGCCCTCGCCGCGCAGGGGTTCGGGCTGCCGCGTCCCGACCGGGCGGTGGGCATCCGTGATCTGCAGGCGGTCACCACCCGGCTCGGCCAGTTCCAGATCGACTCCATCAACGTGGTCACCCGGGCGCACTTCGTGCCGCTGTTCTCCCGGTTGGGCCCCTACGACACCGCGCTGCTCGAACGGGCCGCTCATCGGCCACCGCGTCGGCTCTTCGAATACTGGGGTCATGCCGCCAGCCTGATCGACGTCTCGCTGCAGCCGCTGCTGCGGTTTCGGATGGAGACGGGTTACCGCGACGTGTGGGCCGGGGTGGAGCGGGTGGCCCGTGAACAGCCGGAGCTGGTCGAGCGGGTCCGGCGGGAGGTCGAGGACCGCGGTCCGATCAGCTCTCGTGAGCTGGAGCACGAGGAGGTTCGCGACCGCAGCAGCTGGGGCTGGAACTGGTCATCGGTCAAGACCGTGCTGGAGTGGCTGTTCTACGCCGGCGAGGTCACCTCGGCCCGCCGGAACTCCCAGTTCGAGCGGGTCTACGACCTGCCGGAGCGGGTGCTGCCCGCCGAGGTGCTCGCCGTACCCACCCCGACGCCGGCGGAGTCGGTCCGAGGTCTGGTGCGCCGGGCCGCGCAGGCTCTGGGAGTGGCTTCCGAGCTGAGCCTGCGCGACTACTTCCGCACCCGTCCGGCCATGACCAGGGTGGCGATCGCCGAGCTGGTCGAGGCGGGCGAGCTGCTGCCCGTCCAGGTCGAGGGCGTGGACGGCAAGGTCAGCTACCTCTGGCACCGGGCGCGGCTGCCGCGCCGCATCGAGGGGCGGGCGCTGTTGGCTCCGTTCGACTCGATGGTGTTCGAGCGCGCCCGGCTGGAGAGGCTCTTCGACTTCTTCTACCGGATCGAGATCTATGTGCCGGAGGCCAAACGGATCCACGGCTACTACGTCTATCCGTTCCTCCTGGACGAGCGCTTCGTCGCTCGGGTCGACCTCAAGGCCGACCGCGCCCGGGGGGTGCTGCGGGTCAATTCGGCGTGGGTCGAGGCGTTCGCCCCGCAGGGCCATGCCGAGATCGCTGCCGAGCTGGCGGCGGAGCTGGTGTCGATGGCCGGCTGGCTCGGGCTGAGCGCTGTCGAGGTGCTTCCACGGGGGGACCTCGCACCGGCGTTACGCACGGCGACGCTCGCCTGACGTACGATTGCGGGCGGCACAGGTGCTGCGCCGTGGGGTTGGCGCGCTAGGGAACCTGCGCTGGTTTTCATCGGTTGAACCTGTGGATCACTGAACTGATTCCTCCGACGGCATTATTCGACAAGACGGAATGAGAACTATCCCGTGGCTTTTATGGACAAGCTGCTGCGCTTCGGCGAGGGCAAGATCCTGCGGCAGCTCAAGGGCATCTCCGAGCAGGTGGGGTCGATCGAGGAGGACTTCGTCGCTATGAGCGACGACGAGCTCCGCGGCCAGACCGGCGACTTCAAGTCCCGGTACGAGAAGGGCGAGACGCTCGAGTCCCTGCTGCCGGAGGCGTTCGCCACCGTTCGCGAGGCGTCCAAGCGGGTGCTGAGCAAGCGGCACTACGACGTCCAGGTCCAGGGTGCGGCCGCGCTGCACCTCGGCAACATCGCCGAGATGAAGACCGGTGAGGGCAAGAC
>JBBRYD010000169.1:0-7620 GCA_038238065.1 Propionibacteriales bacterium
GTCGCCCTGCGAGCACCACAGCGCCCGGCCGACACGCCGTACCGACGCGCGGAAGGAGAACCAATCTCAGCCTCACCTGTGGACAACAGGTTGAAATATCGCCCCGAGGGTTGTTAGCGTCCCGCAGAACCGACGCCCCTAGCATCGACTCCCTTCCCTGCCGCTCCC
Organism: Propionibacteriales bacterium; assembly: GCA_038238065.1. Classification (GTDB taxonomy): domain Bacteria; phylum Actinomycetota; class Actinomycetes; order Propionibacteriales; family Propionibacteriaceae; genus Microlunatus. The sequence goes on from JBBRYD010000169.1 coordinate 169, forward strand.
GGCGCCTCGGCAAGACCGTCCCGGCTTATGCACAGCCTGTGGACAACTATGTGGATGTCCTAAGGTCAGGACGCCGACGGAGAGAGGGTTGTGGTAGCACCGATGACCGAGGTCGCCGATCTGTTCCGTGCCTGGACACGCCTCGTCGACGATCTGCCCGCCAGCCACCGGGCCTGGCTCAGCGCGTCCCAGCCCGTCACCCTGCACGAGAACACCGCGATCGTCGCGGTCCCCGACGACTTCACCCGCAACCAGCTCGAGACCCGGCTTCGTCCCACCCTGGAGGCCGGCCTCTCCCGGGCGCTCGGCCAGCACGTCCGACTTGCCGTCACGATCGACGCGAACCTCGCCGGCGCCGACGGCCACCGGGTCGACGACGAACCGAGCGAGCGCAGCGGCCGCCCGGAGATCTCCACCCTGGACGACCAGCCGCCGGCGATGATCGGCATGAACACGAACGGTGACGCCGCGTCAGGCAGTGTCCGTCAGGCCAGGCTCAACCCCAAGTACGTGTTCGAGACCTTCGTCATCGGCTCGTCGAACCGGTTCGCACATGCTGCCGCGGTCGCCGTCGCCGAGGCTCCAGGCAAGGCCTACAACCCGCTACTGATCTACGGCGACTCGGGCCTGGGCAAGACCCACCTGCTGCACGCCATCGGGCACTACGTGCGGAGCTTGTTCAACGGCGCGCGGGTGCGTTACGTGAGCAGCGAGGAGTTCACCAACGACTTCATCAACGCGATCCGCGACGACCGGGCGGCCGGCTTCCAACGCCGTTACCGCGACGTCGATGTGCTGCTCATCGACGACATCCAGTTCCTCGAGGGCAAGATCCAGACCCAGGAGGAGTTCTTCCACACCTTCAACACGCTGCACAACGCGAACAAGCAGATCGTCATCACGTCCGACCGGCCGCCCAAGCGGCTGGAGGCGCTGGAGGACCGGCTGCGCAACCGCTTCGAATGGGGCCTGATCACCGACGTACAGCCACCAGACCTCGAGACCCGGATCGCGATCCTGCGCAAGAAGGCCGCGACCGAGAGGCTGACGGCTCCACCCGACGTCCTCGAGTTCATCGCCAGCAAGATCCAGACCAACATCCGCGAGCTCGAGGGCGCGCTGATCCGGGTCACCGCGTTCGCCAGCCTCAACCGCCAGCCGGTAGACCTGACGCTCGGCGAGATCGTGCTCAAGGACCTGATTCCGGAAGGCGGTGAGCCGGAGATCACCGCGGCGGTGATCATCGCGCAGACCGCGGCGTACTTCGGGCTGTCCATCGACGATCTGTGCGGCGCCAGCCGGAGCCGGGTGCTGGTGACCGCGCGGCAGATCGCGATGTACCTGTGCCGGGAGCTGACCGACCTGTCGCTGCCGAAGATCGGCCAGCAGTTCGGCAACCGCGACCACACAACGGTGATGCATGCTGACCGAAAGATCAGACAACTGATGGCCGAGCGGCGTAGCGTGTACAACCAGGTCCGTGAGCTCACCAACCGGATCAAGCAGCAGGCTCGCCAGCCGTGACCGCCGGCGCCTTAGTGACGTATGCCCACCAATCGTGCTATTTCCGGCAAGCCCACATGCTGTTGACAACCCTGTGGACAAGTGACTCCTCGGACCGGCGAGCCTGTGGACGACGGATGACCGACCGAGGAAGTCGCCGCTGCCGTCCCCAGCCATCCACCGTCAGCCCTGGATCGTCCCCAACCCAGCGCGGCGATCTCGTGCGGTCTGACCTGCGCCTTCGGCGGTTGTCCACAGTGTCCACCGTTGCTACGACGATGGTGGAAGAGATAGATGGATGACCACGGGTTAAAGGGGTCCGGAGCGCCGGCCTGGGGACAACCCCCGTTGCCCAGGCTCTTGGTGTCCGTTGCCCACCCCGCGTGGGAGGATTCGCTGCAGCATCGAACCGTAGGAGGGAAGCCAGCGTGAAGTTTCGGGTCGAACGAGACGTCTTCGCGGATGCGGTCGCCTGGACTGCGCGCAGCATCCCGACCCGTCCGGGAACCGTGCCCCAGCTCTCCGGCATCATGCTCCAGACATCGTCCGACGGGCTGGTGATGAGCGGGTTCGACTACGAGACGTCCGCCGAGGTCACCACCCAGGCCGAGGTCGCCGACGACGGACAGGTCCTGGTCTCGGGGCGGCTGCTCGCGGACATCGCGCGGGCGCTGCCACACCGCCCGGTGGAGGTCGCGCTGGACGGCGCCAAGGTGAGTCTCACCTGCGGCAGCTCCCGGTTCAGTCTGCAGACGATGCCCGTCGAGGACTATCCGGCGCTGCCGGAGATGCCGGCCACGATCGGCAGCATCGACTCCGACCTGTTCATGGCGGCGGTCACCCAGGCGGTCACAGCGGCCGGACGTGACGACATGCTGCCCGTGCTGACCGGGGTGAAGATCGAGATCGACGGCGGCCGGCTGTCGCTGCTGGCGACCGACCGTTTCCGGCTAAGCCTCCGGGAGCTCACCTGGCGGCCGGACCAACCCGACCTCGAAGCGACGGCGCTGGTGCCGGCCCGAGTGCTCTCCGACACCGCGAAGTCCCTCACCGCGGGCTCCGAGCTGAAGCTCGCCCTCGCTCTCGACCAGGGCGCCGGCGACGGGCTTATCGGGTTCTCGGCGCAGAGCGCGAGCGGACGCCGGCTCACGACCACGCGGCTGATCGAGGGCGCCTTCCCGAATGTGCGGCAGTTGTTCCCGAACTCCACCGACATCACCGCGAGGGTCGAGGTGGCCAGCCTGATCGAGGCGGTCAAGAGGGTGTCGTTGGTGGCCGGGCGCAACACCCCCATCCGGCTCACGTTCAGCGACTCGATGCTCACCCTCGAGGCGGGCAACGGCGAGGAGGCCCAGGCCTCGGAGTCCCTCGAGGCGGTGCTCTCCGGTGAGGGGATGACGATCGGGTTCAGTGCGATCCCGGGCAGCCATGCTCACATCGCGATGACCGAACCGAGCCGGCCGGCGGCGCTTGCCTCGCTGACCGAGCCCGAGGGCGAGCCCGACCTCGACTTCCGCTACCTGCTGATGCCGTTGCGGATGCAGGGCTGACGCGGGCACGACGCCACACGCATGTGAGCACCCGCATCGGGTAGACGCATCGGAAAGGACGCACCATGCACCTCGGACTCGTCGGGCTGGGCAAGATGGGCGGCAACATGCGCGCCCGGCTGCGCAATGCAGGCCACACGGTGGTCGGCTACGACCGCAACGCCGAGCTGAGCGACTCCACGAGCCTGCTGGACATGGTCGAACAGCTGCCCCAGCCCAAGGTCGTCTGGGTGATGGTCCCCGCGGGCGACGCGACCCACGCGACCATCGCCGAGCTGAAGGAGCTGCTGGGCAAGGGTGACCTGGTGGTCGACGGGGGCAACTCACGCTGGACCGACGACCAGCTCAACGCGAAGTCCCTTGCCGAGAACAGCATCGGCTTCGTCGACTGCGGTGTGTCGGGTGGTGTGTGGGGGCTCGAGAACGGCTATGCGCTGATGTGCGGCGGTGACCCGGCCGACATCGAGAAGGTCCAGCCCGCGTTCGACACCCTGAAGCCCGACGGCGAGTTCGGCTTCGTGCACGCGGGGCCGGTGGGGGCCGGGCACTTCTCCAAGATGGTCCACAACGGCATGGAGTACGGCATCATGCAGGCCTACGCCGAGGGCTGGGAGCTGCTGCACAAGGTCGAGCTTGTCGACAACGTCACCGAGGTGTTCCGGTCCTGGCGGGAGGGCACGGTGATCCGCTCCTGGCTGCTCGACCTGCTGGTCTCCGCCCTCGATGAGGACGCCGACCTCGACCACATCGCGGGCTACGCCGAGGACTCCGGCGAGGGCCGGTGGACGATCGAGGCGGCCATCGACAACGCCGTACCCATGCACGCGATCACCGCGGCGCTCTACACCCGCTTCGCGTCTCGCCAGGACGAGTCACCGGCGATGAAAGCGGTGGCCGCGATGCGCAACCAGTTCGGCGGTCACGCGGTCCGGGCCGGTGGCGCCAAGCACGCGACTCCCTCGGCCGATGTCGGGCAGTCCTGACCGTTCGTGCATGTCTCGCATCTGTCGCTGACCGACTTCCGCTCCTACCAGCGAGCCGAGGTCGACCTGACGGCCGGGGTCTCGGCATTCGTCGGTCCGAACGGCCAGGGCAAGACAAACCTGGTCGAGGCGATCGACTACGTGGCCACCCAGTCGTCGCACCGGGTCTCGGCTGACCAACCGCTGGTCCGGGTGGGGGCGACCCAGGCGATCATCCGGACGACGGTGAACAAGGGCGGCCGGCAGGCGCTCGTCGAGCTGGAGATCAACCCGGGCCGCTCCAATCGCGGCCGGTTGAACCGTGGGGCGGTGCCACGGGCCCGTGAGGTGCTCGGCGTGCTGCGCGCCGTGTTGTTCTCCCCGGACGACCTGGCGATGGTCAAGGGTGACCCGGGGGAGCGCCGGCGCTTCCTCGACGATCTTCTGGTGGCGAGACAACCCCGGTTCGCCGGGGTGCGCGCGGACTACGACAAGGTGCTGAAGCAGCGCAACAGCCTGCTGAAGACGGCGGGGGGACGGGCCACCGGCCGGCGTAGCGAGAGCGCCCTTGGCACCCTCGAGGTGTGGGACGCGCATCTGGCCCGCGCCGGCGCCGAGCTGCTCGCGGCGCGTCTCGGGCTGGTCGAGGACCTCCGCCCGCACCTGGCCCGGCACTATGCGGACATCGCGGCCGGGCTTACCACGTTCGCTGACGGTAACGTCGCCTCCGTGGTCTACCAGGCGTCCTGGGACCTGCCGCTGGACGTGCGCGACCGCCCCGAGCTGGTGCGGCTGCTGCTTGCGGAGATCGGGAGACGACGTGCCGACGAGCTGGACCGCGGGGTGACGCTGGTCGGGCCGCATCGCGACGAGCTCGTGCTCGGGCTCGGTGGGATGCCGGCGAAGGGGTATGCGAGCCACGGGGAGTCGTGGTCCCTGGCGCTGGCCCTTCGGCTTGCCTCGTTCGAGCTGCTGCGCGCCGACGGCGACGACCCGGTGCTGATCCTTGACGACGTGTTCGCGGAGCTCGACGAGCTACGGCGGTCGCGGCTGGCCGAGCTGGTGTCGGGCACCGAGCAGGTGCTCGTGACGGCGGCGGTGCCGGCGGATCTCCCGGTCGAGCTGGTCCAACACCGCTTTCAGGTCGCTGACGGGGAGGTGACTCCCGATGACTGATCCGCCGGTCCAACCACCGCCGGTCGACCCCCCCGATGACGGCGACGCGGCAGCCGCACACGACCCCACCGGCCTTGACCTGGCCCGCACGGTCGCCGCTCAGCTGCGGGTCAACGCGGGCCGCAACCCGGCCCGCGCCGCCAGGAGGGCCCGTCGGTTCAACGACCCGGCGCAGTTCTCCGGTGCTCACCCGGACGAGCGCGATCCCGAGCGGCTCGGCTCGGCCGTGGACCGCCTAGTCAGCGACAGCGGCTGGTCGACCGACGTGTCCGTCCACACGGTGCTTGGCCGCTGGGCGCAGATCGTCGGCCCGGACGTGGCCCTGCACTGCACACCGATGAGCTACGCCGACGGCGTGGTCGAGGTGACCGCCGACTCCACCGCCTGGGCCACCCAGCTCACGCTGCTTGCGGCCACCGTGGTGGCCCGGCTGAATGCCGAGCTCGGCCACGGGACCGTGGTCCGGATCCAGGTCAGTGGCCCCGGCGGTCCGACCTGGCGCAAGGGCCGTCGCTCCGTCCGTGACGGCCGCGGCCCCCGCGACACCTACGGCTGACTCGCCAAGCACAGGCAAATGGCGATCGCCCTCGTTACGGCGATCAGGCAGGAGCTGGGCAGCCCGGGTGGGTTCACTGCGGCCCTGATTGCGGGGCTGGGCCGGTGGAGACAGTAGACCCGGCCCGGCACAACCGTTGCCGGTCTCACAGACTTGTGCTTTGGTGGAGTGTTGCGCTTCGCACCCGCCGCCAAGGGAGGATCTCCATGAGGCATTCCGCGCGCGCGCCGCTCACCGTGGCCGCCACCGTCAGCACCGTCGCCCTGCTCTCCGCCCTCGCCCTGGCCGCGCCGACCTCGTCGGCGTCCGGCGCTCCACCGTCGAAAGGCCAAGCCTGCCTGGCGGCAGTCCACCCGGGTACGCCGGAGACGCTGCGCGAACGGGTGTTCGCGGCGGCCGCATCGACGTACGGCGTCCCCGCGGCCGTGGCGAAGGGTGTCTCCTACCTGGAGTCGCGGTGGGACGACCACGGCTCGGCACCGAGCACGGCCGGCGGCTACGGGCCGATGCACCTCACCGATCTGACGCCCCCGGACATGAGCCGGGCCCGGGGGAAGGGTACCCCGATCCACTCGGCCGGTCCCGCCGGGCTGCACACCGCCCAAGCTGCGTCGACACTCACTGGCATCAGCCTGGCGCGCGTCAAGACCGACTCCACCGCCAACGTCTGCGCCGGAGTCGCGCTGCTGGCGTCGTACCAGCACAGGCTCGGCAGGCAGACGGGCGCCCACAGCCCCCTCGCGCAGTGGGTCGCCGCGGTGCGCCAGTACAGCGGGAGCGCCTCGTCGGCCGACTCGTCGACGTTCGCCCGCCGGGTCTTCACGGTGATCAAGTCGGGACAGTCCCGGGTGACCAACGACGGTCAGCGGGTGAGCCTCAGCGCGGTTCCCGGCCTGCGCATCCCCGCCCAGGTCGCGCCGCAGACCGCGCCCGTCGACTGCCCGGACGTGCTGGCCTGCGAGTGGGTGCCGGCGCCGTACAACTGGTACGGCCGGCCCGACCCGTACGCCTACGGCAACCATGACCTGGCCAACCGCCCGGACGGACCGAACATCCGTTACATCGTCATCCACGACACCGAGGCGACGTACAACACGACCCTTGATCTGGTGCAGGACCCCACCTACGTCTCGTGGAACTACACGATCCGGTCCAGTGATGGGCACGTCGCGCAGCACACGTATGCGAACGACGTCGCATGGCACGCGGGCAACTGGTACGTGAACATGCACTCGATCGGCATCGAGCACGAGGGCTTCGCTGCGGATGGCGCCACCTGGTACACAGAGTCGATGTACGAGAGCTCGGCAACGTTGGTGAAGTATCTCGCCGGCGAGTACAACGTGCCGCTGGACCGGGCCCACATCATCGGGCACGACCAAGTGCCGGGGATCCTGCCCAAGTACGTCAAGGGGATGCACTGGGACCCGGGACCGTACTGGGACTGGCGGCACTACTTCTACCTGCTCGGCGCCCAGCTGGGGCGTGGAGTCCGGGCCACCCCCGAGAACACGCAGGCCGGTGACGTGGTCCAGGTCGCGCCGAACTTCGCGACCAACGAGCACAAGGTGACGGGTTGCGTGGCACCCGGAGTGCGGTGCCCCGACCAGGGCACGAACTTCGTCTATCTCCGCGTCGCACCGCATCGGCTGGCCCACCTGGTCAGGGACATCGGGATCCATCACCACGGTTACTCCACAACGGA
>JBBRYD010000170.1:0-7595 GCA_038238065.1 Propionibacteriales bacterium
GACATGGTGCCCATCATCGAGCTGTACGACGGGCGGCCCCTCGGCGAAGTCCCGGTCGGCAAGCTGATCCGTGAGGTGCTGTCGGTGATGCGTCGTCGGCACCTCCAGCTCCCGCGGGAGTTCTCCCTCGTCCTGAAGATGGTGGTGATGACCGAGGGAATGGGAGTCTCGCTCGACCCCGACTTCAAGCTCGGCGAGGTGATCGGGCCCTACACGCACCGCCTGGTCGAGAGCCGATACTCCCCGACCGCGGTCGCCCAGCATCTCGCCTCGGCGGGTGTCGACGTGCTGGAGCTGGCGGCCAACTTCCCCCAGCAGCTGCGTCGGCTGCAGGAGATGCTGGACGCGGGCGGCCCCGAGGTGCACCTGCGGGCGGCCGAGCTCGACCCGCTGGTCACCCGGCTGGAGACCATGGTCCAGCGGATCGTGGTGGGGATCGTCGCCGCGGCGTTCATCCGCGGCATCGGCGACCTGGTCACCGCCGATCCCGAGCGGCGGAAGAACTGGCAGGCCCCCCTCCTCGGTGCGGGCGTGGGGACCGCCGGGTCTCTGGCTGCATATCTCGGGTGGATCTCCCGCAAGAGACGGTGAGTGCAGCACCGCGCGCGCCGTTGGTCCGACGGTTGCACCTAATCTGGACGTTCTGCTTCCCGTCCTGCAGGGTGACGGTAGAGTCGGGACCTGATCGGGACTCGGACAACGGGAGATGCGCAGTGGCGGGTCTTGATCCAGAGGTGCGACGGGCCCGGGTGCAGTTGTTGCGCGACCTGAGACGGGATCAGGACCCGTACTCGCTGAGCCGTGGTCAGGTGTCGCGGTTCGTCAGCGAACAACCGCACACCTTCGGGGTCGTGGCTGACCAGGAGTGCGTCAGCGTCTGCGCCGACGACACCATTCCCGACCACGGCAACCGTCCCGACGGTGACGTGTCGGTGTTCGCGTGACCGCAGCCTCGAACGTCCGGTCCGAGACCCGGCGACGCCTGCTGGCCCGGTGGCGACCTCGGGTCCTGAACTACCTGAACGAACACAGTGCCGAAACGGTGCGCCTCGTCGCAGAGCTGGTCCGCATCCCCAGTGTCTCCGGGTCCGACGAGGAGAACACGATCCAGGCACACCTCCGGGCTCAGCTGGGTGAGTTCATCGCCGAGGTCGACCACTGGCCCATCCCTCTTCCGGAGACGGCCAACGCCCCGGGCTTTCCCGGGGTCGAAGTGGCTCGGTCGGAGGCCTGGGGACTGGTCGGCCGGCTCCCGGGTCGCCACCCCGACGAGGCCCCGTCGCTGATGCTCAACGGGCACGTCGACGTGGTGCCCGCCGGCGACGAACGCACGTGGGACCAGTCGGACCCGTTCGGCGGCCGAGTCGACGCCCGCCACGTGTACGGGCGCGGTTCGTGTGACATGAAGGGTGGGTTGGTCGCTGCCATCTGGGCCGCCCGCGCTCTGGCCGAGCTCGTGGTGCCCCTACAGGGCGACCTGCTGGTGGCGTGCGTGCAGGGCGAGGAGGACGGGGGGCTGGGTACCTTTGCCACCCTTCGGCGCGGGTGGACCGCCGACGCGTGCGTCATTCCCGAACCCACGTCGCTGGACCTCGTCACCGCCAACGCCGGTGCTCTCACCTTCAGACTCACGATCACGGGTTTGGCGGCGCACGCGTCCCGGCGGACGAGCGGGGTGAGCGCCGTGGAAAAACTGTTGCTGGTGCTACCTGCGCTGCGCGATCTGGAGCGACGCCGCAACGCCATCGTCGATCCGCGCATGCGGAAGTGGGACATCGCCTACCCGCTCGAGATCGGCCGTGTACACGCCGGCAACTGGTCGTCCTCGGTACCCGACGTCGCGGTCGCCGAGGGCCGATACGGGGTAGCCCTCGGCGAACGACCCGAGGACGCCCAAGCCGACCTCGCCGCGGCGATCGCCGACGTTTGCGCCGCCGACCCGTGGTTGGCCGACCACCCCGTGGAGATCGAGTGGTGGGGCGGACAGTTCGCCTCGGGGCAGACCGATCCCGACGCGCGGATCGTGCGCGACCTCCGTCGAGCGCATCGGTCCGTGTCGGCGCACCAGCAGAGTGAATGGGGTGCCCCCTACGGCAGCGACCTTCGCCTGATGACCTCACTCGGTGGAGTTCCCACTGTGCACTACGGTCCGGGCGACGCCCGGCTCGCCCACGGACCCTCCGAGCGGGTGCCCGTCCAGGACGTCCTCACCACAGCCCGCACGCTCGCCGTCCTGGCCCTGGAGCACTGCCTCCTCTAGTCCGATGGAGCCAGCGGGCGAGCGCTACCCGAGACCAGCCGGGCCGCCCCCGGCCCCCGAAGCTGTCTGCTCAGCCCAGCACGAGCTCGACCAGGGTGGCGTGCCACCACTGCGCGATCTCGTCGGGGGCCCAGCCCCGTTCGTTCGTGGCGATGTCGAAGCTCTCGACACAGACGAGGATCGCGTAGATCGCCAGGGCCTGGTCGACGTCGACGCCGACACGCCAGACGCCCGCCGGCCAGGACGAGAAGACCTTGCGACGCTCGGTCTCTCCACGGTTCCGCCCCTCCGCATAGGCGGCACCGAGGTCGGGGTGCTGCCGGCGGGCTTCCGCAACGATGCGCAGAACGTCGCCACCGTGCTCGAACAGTCGTCGGTCGAAGGCGACGAAGGCGCGAAGCTGCTCGATCGGATCGCCGGTGTGCTGCCGCAGCTCGACGACGGCCTGCTGGACGTCCGCGCGTTGCTCGGCGGCGTCGATGAGCGACGTCGCCAGCCCCGCCTTGCTCCCGTACGTGGCGTAGACGGTCGCCTCGGACACCCCTGCCTCCGCTGCCACCGAGCGCACGCTGGTGCCTGACCAGCCCTTCTCCAGGAACCGGGCCCGCGCGGCCGAGGCGATCAGGCCCCGAGTGCGTTCAGCTTGCTGCTCCCGGAGGTCTGATCTGTAGGGGCGAGAAGACGTCATGCCCGCCACTGTACAACTCCGCTGAGGATCGCTATATTGACTGAGTAGTATTTGTATCAATAAGTACACTCTCAACGAAAGGTAGAGATGAACACAGACCTGGCGACGACGGAGGCAGCCCATGTGGCCACCGACGTACTCCGCACACTCGAGACGGCGTGGAACAGCGCCGACGGTCGGGCCTTCGGCAGCATCTACACCCCCGATGCCACCTTCGTGACCATCCAGGGGAAACGCATCAGCGGTGCCGACAGCATCGGTCGGGGTCACGCAGCGATCTTCTCCACGATCTACGCCGGCAGCGTGAACCGGATGGAGCTGCTGCACGCGGCTGAGATCGCCGACGGCGTCATCGTGGCGGTCTCGGAGAACACGCTCGTCTGCCCCGGCGGGCCGCTGGCCGGTCAGCATCGGGCGATGTCCACCAGCGTCCTCACGCGTCGGCCCGAGCTCGGCGGCAGCTGGTCTGTCGCCGCCACCCACAACACGCTCGAAAGGTTCTGACGTGACCACCACCGTGCTCCAGCGTGTCCCCGACGTGGGTGCCGTCGCAGCGAGACGCCGACTGACTGCGACCCTCCTCATTCTCGGCGGCCTGTTGATGGCTGCGGGCGGTCAGCTGCACCCGACCGGCTCCGGTCCGACCGTCGAGGCGCATCTGCTGTCGATGTTCGGCGACCCTCGCTGGGGCGAGGCGCACGTGCTCCTGTTGATCGGCAGCATCGCCAGCGTGCTGGGCTTCGTCACAGCCTGGCGGGGCTGCGTCTTCGGACCGCGGGTCCAGCGTGTGCTCCCCGCGGTGATGATCGGCTGGGGATTCGGTGCCGTGGAGATGGTGCCGCACCTCTGGGCGGCGCACGAAGCCGACGCGCTGACCCACCACGGGGCCACGCCGGTGCTCGACCTGCACGTGATCCTCCAGGTGATCGCGTCGCCCGCCGTCGGCCTGACCGGCGCCCTGGTGGCCGTCGTGGTCGCGCGCAGCGCCCGTACGTGGCCGGCGAGGATCCTGGCCGTGGTGGCGGCGTCCGGGGGCGTACTCTCCGCCGCTGCCGGTCCGCTCGTGGTGCTGACCGGCGACCCGCAGTACACCCTCCTGTTCCCCTTCCAGGCGGGACTGGCGGTGTGGCTCGTCGGGACCGGCATCGGGCTGCTGCGCCGTCACTGACCTCCTGGGCCGGCAGCCGATCCCCTGGAGTGGTGCCGGGCGGGCCATCGTCGGTGAGGTGATGGCCCGCGGCTCGGTGATGCGGGTGGTCGTCAGCGGCGGGGATCGTCAGGAGGGCACGGCGATGTTGGCCATCCAGGGGACCCCGAACCGGTCGACGCACGCACCGTACTCGTCGCCCCACATCTGCTTCTCCAGAGGCATCGAGACCGAACCGCCCTCGGCGAGCCGGGTGAAGTAGCCGCGCAGCTCCTCGACATCGTCACCGCTCAGGGAGACGGTGATGTTGGTGCCCCTGACGAAATCCATCCCCGGCGGGGTGTCGGAGGCCATCAGGGTGAAGCCGCTGGCGGTGGTCAGCTGGCCGTGCATGATGAGGTCGGCGGGCGCCCCCGGCATGCCGAACTCGCCGAAGGTGCTGAGCGTGAGCTCGCCGCCGAAGACCTGCTGGTAGAACTCCAGTGCCTCCTTCGCGTTGTCACGGAAGCTCAGGTACGGGTTGAGAAGAGAGGTCATGTCTGCTCCTTCGAGTCGGCTGATAAGCGCACGATAGCGAGCGCAGGTCTGCCGTGGGTGACTTACGGCGCATCCACTACGGCCCTAGGCTTCCGGGGTATGAGCGCCGCCGTCCCGACCATCCTGGCCACGTCCGGCGGTATCGTCCCGGGAACGCGGTCCAGGCTGCAGTTCTCCCCACTGACCGACTACGCCGTCGAGTTGGCCGGCGTGCAGGGGCGGGCGCCGAAGATCTGCTTTCTGGCCACCGCAAGCGGTGATAACCCGGAGGTGCTGACCGGGCTCTACGAGGCGGCGATCCTGAAGGGTTACCACGCATCCCACCTGAGCGCGTTCTCGATGCCCAATGTGCCCGACCCCTTGGCCCACCTCCTGCAGCAGGACGTCGTCTTCGTGATGGGCGGCAGCGTCGCCGGACTGCTGGCGATGTGGCGGCTGCACTCCTACGACGTGGCGTTGCGGGAGGCGTGGCAGTCGGGGGTCGTGCTGACCGGTATCTCCGCCGGGTCCATCTGCTGGCACGTCGGCGGCACCACCGACTCCTACGGTCCGGACCTCCGCCCGATCGTCGACGGGTTGGCGCTGCTGCCGTACAGCAACGCCGTGCACTACGACAACGAGGAGCAACGCCGTCCTCTCTTCCAGGCGCTGGTCGGCAGCGAGACGTTGCCGGCCGGCTACGCCACCGACGACGGCGCGGGCCTGCTCTACCGCGGGACAGAGCTCGTCGAGGCGCTCAGCGAGGAGGATGGCAAGTTCGCCTACCAGGTGGTGTCGGTCGGTGACGGCACCGCCCTCGAGACCCAGCTGGACACGAGGCGGCTCTCGAGCTGATCGGCAGACCGTCGGTCGCGGGATGGGTGCGGCCTTCCTTCGTCGTGTCATGAATAAATGCAATTCGCTCCGGTCGGGTTAGAAACGTTCGCGGTGGGTACATAAGAGCCACGGGGGTTTGCAGCGCACGAGTTTTGCGCCGAATCGCCGATTCTTCCTGATCGTCGTTTCGTCCTGGCTACGGCTCAGACAAAGCCAATCGGATCTCCGTTGGCGTACCCCTTCGCACCACACCCCACTTCACGGGGCTCTCGGGCTACTTCTCCACCTCTCAGAGAGCTTCGTCATGCGCCTCAGCACGCCCGCCTTGCCCCTCCCACACCGTCGACCGGTGGCCGTCCGGCCCGTCGGAGCGGCCCTCGGGCTGGTCCTCGCTCTCGGCCTCGGGGTCGCTGCGGCGCCGTTGCAGACCTTGAGCGCCTTCGCAGTCACGACTCCTGCGAGCTTCAGCGCGGTCAGTGCGAAACCGGGCCCGGGCGTCGGCGAGGTCACCTTCTCGTGGACCCAGAGTGGCGCCTCGACCACCAGCTTCCTGGTGGAGACCGGGCTGACCAGCTTCAGCACCACCGACAGCTCGCTGCCGGTGCACGCTCGTGGTTACCAGTACTTCACCTTCCCGGCCAACGTGCGCAGCTACACCCTGACTGCGGCGCAGGTGGCCTCGGCCGGCGCCTCCGCCGCCTCGGCCAACCACCTGTACTACCGGATGCGGGCGGTCAACCACACCTCGTCGGGGGATGCGACCAAGTACTGGCCCTATCTGCAGCAGGTCGCCGTCAAGCCGGCGGTACCCGCCACCACTGGGGCCACGCTGCGAGTCGGAAACTTCAACATCCGTACCGCCCGCGCCAGCACCGACAACCAGACCTGGATGCAGCGAGTCCCGGCCGTCGCCTCGTCGATCATCGCCTACCACCCGGGCGTGCTGGGCCTGCAGGAGCTCGGCCCGGGCCGCGCCGACGGGCAGACCGGTACCACCAACGGCACCCCGCGACAGACCGACAGCCTGGTCACGGAGCTGACCAGACAGGGCGCCGGCCAGTACAAGCTGGTCCGCACCACCCCGTACGTGGCCCCGGGCCTGCCGTCGGCCACCCAGGGCATGCGGATCCTCTACGACACCACGAAGTACAGTCTGGTCAGCCCGTGCGTCGACAAGACGGGTAGTTCGTCGTACTCCTCGTCCTGCTCGATCACGCTGCCCATCCGGAGCAGCGGCGACACCGAGGACGACCGGATGAAAGCCGCCTACGCCGAGCTGGCCGACAAGGCCACCGGGGCGCACTTCTTCTACGTCTCGGTCCACCTGGACTCGCGCTCCAGCAGCGACGCCGCCACCGACCGGACCTTCGACGCCCTCCGCGGCGCCCAGGCCAGAGCGGCCATGGCCGGCGTGGACGCCGTCAACACCGACGATGTCCCCGTCATCCTCAGCGGCGACCTGAACACGTGGCAGAACGACAAGGCGGGCTTCACCGGTCATGACGTGCTGATCGCCGCCGGCTACTACGACACGGCCGCGGCCGCCACCCAGGTCAAGTCGAACTGGACGACGATGAACCACTTCGACACCACCATCGGCGATCCCGGCTCCGGCTTCGACGCCCGGCTGGATGCGGTGCTGGTCAAAGGCGTCACCGGCGCCACCTACTGGGAGAACGTGTTCAAGAACCCCGACTCGCTCCGTCCGTCGGACCACAACATGGTGATCTCCGACATCAGGCTGCCCTCGCAGGGCCCGGCCAGCACCGCCTATCAGCCGCTGACCCCGGCCCGGGTGCTGGACACCCGGTCCGGCGTGGGAGCCGCCAAGGCGATCGTGCCCGCCGGCGGACGCGTCGACCTGAACGTGACCGGGGTGGGTGGGGTGCCGTCATCCGGGGTTGCCGCGGTGGTGCTGAACGTCACGGCCACCCAGGCGGCCACCGGCGGATACGCCACGGCGTACCCCGGCGGGGTGAGCCGGCCGGCTGCCTCCACGATCAACTACGCCGCGGGCAGGACCATCGCCAACAGCGTGATCGTCAAAGTCGGAACGGGTGGCGTGGTCAGCCTCTACACCTCGTCGTCGACGCACCTCGTTGCCGATGTGCAGGGATGGTTCCCGACCGGTTCCGACCTGACCTCCC
>JBBRYD010000171.1:0-7548 GCA_038238065.1 Propionibacteriales bacterium
AACGTGCTGGTGATCAGCGCGGAGATCAACGTGGTGCGGGTGAAGCACCTCTATCCTCGGGCGCTCCTCACCCCCTTCACCGACAACGTGGACCTCACCGGTGGCGACCGGGCCGCCTACGCGGCGGCCGCGAAGGCGCAACGGCACAAGGGCTTCCAGAACGTCGAGGTGTCTTTCGACAACGACGGCCAAAACGCCACCGCCAAGAAGATGGCTGACGGCGAGCAGGAGTAACGGGGATTCAGCCGGTGATGATGTGGTCGACTGTTGCCGTGGTCAGTCTCAGCTCGACGGGAAGCTCATCGCCGACCTGAGGCGGGATCGCCCTGCGGGGCAGGAACACCAGGCTGGACTGCATGTGGGGCGGCTCCAGGAACCAGCGCTTCTTGCCCGCGATGGTGAAGGGGCTCAGGGCCAGGCCGGCAGCCTCCAGCGACCCGGTCGCCACCGAGATGGCCCGCTGGCGCAAACTGGCGGCCGCCGTGGGCGCCTCCAGGCCGATGCCGTGCGACGTTCCTCCGGCGACGACCACGATCCAGCCGTCGGCGGGGGTGATCCGCTGCCGGTAACCGGCTCGCTGCCCCCGCTTGACGGGGTGCACGTCGAGCACGGTCGCGGTCGCGCGGCGCGTCGACTCGTCGCCGAGCCACAGCCGGGTGCCGACCCGCAGCCGCATCGGTACCGGCTCGCTGCCGGCCCCGCCGAGCTGGCGGGCCAACGACATCGCCTCGTCCGGCGGCAGGTGGGACAGCCACAACGGGCCGGCGGCCACCCGCAAGGCAGTCCGGCTCAGGCGCTCGGCCTCGGCGTACCGCCCCTCGGCGAGCAGGGGCAGGTGGATGGTCCAGCCGTTGAAGGCGAGACGCTCCAGCAGTGGGGCTGTCTTGGCCAGGTCGTCGGCAGGGATCCCGTGTCGCCGCATGGAGGTCAGCACCTCGACCAGCACCCGGGGCCGGATGGCCAGCTCGGCGATGGTGGTGAGGTCGTCCAGACGGGAGACGGTGCTGATGACGCGCGGGTCAGCGGCCAACTGCACGGCCAACGGGTTATCCGCGCTGAAGGGGGTGAGCACCACGATGTCGCCCGCGAAGGTGTCTCTGACCAGGGTCACCTCGTCGACCACGCCGACCGCGATCGTGTCCACGCCGAGCCCGACGGCCTCCGCGGCCAGTCGGGCCAGACCGAAGCCGTAGCCGTTGCCCTTGGCCACCGGCACCAGCCCGGGCGTCGCTCCCGCGACGGTCCTCAGGTGCTCGCGCCACCGGCCTCCGTCCAGCCGGAGAGTTATCCCACTCACGCCGACCAGGGTACCGGGGTGTCCGCGCTCGAGCCGAGGTTCGTGGCTAGGAGCGGTGGTGCAGGTAGACGTCGAAGGCCTTGTAGAGCACGCGGTTGATCGGCAGGTCCCACTCGCCCAGGTACTCCACCGCCTCACCGCCGGTCCCGACCTTGAACTGGATCAGTCCCAGGTGGGGGTCCTCGGGCTCCAGACCTTCGGTGATGCCGCGCAGGTCATAGACCGTCGCCCCCGCTGCCCGAGCGTCGCGGATCATCTGCCACTGGATGGCGTTGGACCCCCGCACCTCACGCTTGCCGGTCGAGCTGGCGCCGTAGGAGTACCAGGCGTGCTGGCCGACCCGGACCCAGGTGGTGGCCGCGACGAGGTCACCCTCGTGCCGAGCGAGGTAGAGCCGGATCCGGTCCGGATCCTCGCCCCGCAGGGCGTCGAACATCGTGGTGAAGTACGTCAACGGTCGAGGGGTGAAGTGGTCCCGCTCGGCGGTCTCACGGTAGAGCGTGTGGAAGGCGGCCAGGTCTCCCCGGTCGCCCTGCGACACGGTGACCCCGACCTTCGTGGCCTTCTTGATGTTGCGCCGCCACAGCTGGTTCATGCCGGTGAGCAGCTCCTCCTCGGTCTTGCCGGCCAGCGGCAGCTGGAACACGAAGCGTGGCTGACCCGCGGCGAAGCCCTCCTCGTCGTCAGGCGGACGCCAACCGAGGCTGCGCATGTCGTTGCGGAGGCGGGTCGCGACGTGGTTGACCTCGTCGGGCATCGCCTGGCTGAGGCTGGCGATTCGCGGGTCGGCGATCGAGGCCTTGATCGTCTCGGCCTTCCAGCGTCGCGCCACCACCGGCGGCCCGATCCGGACACCGAAGGCGCCGGCCCGCTTGACGTGAGCGGCCAGCGGGGTCAGCCACGCGGCGATGTCGGAGCTGGACCAGTCGATCACCGGGCCCTCGGGCAGGTAGGCGAGATAGCGCTTGATCTGGGGCAGCTGACGGTAGAGGACCAGCCCGGCACCCACCTGCCGCCCGCCGTCGTCGAACCAGCCCAGCGACTCGCTCTTCCACTCGAGCTTCACCTCGCCCCAGGCCGGTGTCTGGAGAAAGCTCAACGCCGGCCGGCTCGCGTTGAAGGCGCGATGTTCGTCCGAGGTGATGGTCCGTACCGAAAATGCCACGGGAGCAATCTAGTGTGTCGAGGACGGTCGACCGCGCCGACGCAGTCGCCCCAGCTTGGACAGCGTCCCCCCGACGGATGGGAGAGTGATCATGAGCACGCCCAGACTGGACCCGAGCCGCGCGGAGCTCGAGGAGGGCCTCACCGCCTGCCTGGCCGTGCCCCGGTGGGTGCTCGACGTGGCCGGGCAGGCACCGTTTTCCTCACTCGACGCGCTGCTGACGGTGGCGCGGGCGGCGGCCACGCCCCTCAGTCCCGACGAGATCGACCAGGCGATGACCGATCATCCCCGCATCGGCGACAGGGCGACCGGGCACTCGACGTCGCAGGCGTTCGCCCGTGCTGAGCAGCAGTCCAGCGCCTCCGACGACGAGCTGCTGGCCGAGGCCCTGGCGGCCGGCAACGCGGCGTACGAAGAGAAGTTCGACCGGGTCTTCCTGATCCGGGCCGCCGGTCGTAGCCGCCCCGAGATCCTGGCCGAGCTCGAGCGACGGCTGGCGCTGGACACGGACACCGAGCGGGCGATCGTCGGCACAGAGCTACGCGACATCGCCCTGCTCCGGATCTCCCAGTTGTTTGCCCATGTGGACCCACACTCGGGCTTCGACGAGAGCGATGCCGCGCGCTGAGCCTGCCCTGGCCCGGGACCTCCGCACAGGGGACACCTGGCCATGCGGGGACATGTCCAGGTGGGATGCGGTGTGTCTCTATCCGGGCGAGGATTGACCCTGCTGCGACGTTACTGGATCGCTGCCGGCTCCGCGGCGATATCGTCAAGGCCTGCGGGTTCTGGGTGGGGTCGCCTCGAACGGGGTGGTCGGGACGCGAACAGCACACCGAGCACCACGGCGCCACCGGCGACCAGCTCCACGGTGTCGATCAGCTCGCGGAACGCCACCCAGGAGGCGAACACCCCCACCACAGGCACCAGCATGGAGAACGGGGCCACCACGCTCGACGGGTGCCGGGCCAACAACGTGTTCCAGAGGCCGTAGCCCACCAGGGTGGCGACGACCACGACGTACAGCAGGCCGAGGACTGAGGGCAGCGCGTCCAGCGACGCGACAGTGGTCAGGGAGCGGCCGATCCGCCGCGGGCCCTCGACCAACAGCGAGACCGCCAGCATCGGCACCGGCGGGACGACCGACATCCACAGGGTCAGGTGCAGCGGGTTGGGCGCCTTCGCCTGGCGGCTGCAGACGTTCCCGATGGCCCAGCCGAGTGCCCCGCAGAGGGTCAGCACCACCGGGAGCAGCGCGGCCACCTGGGCGCGGTGGACCGCGATGACCACCAGCCCGAGGACGGCGATGGAGATGCCGATCACCTGACGCAGGGACAGCCGCTCCCGCAGCAAGATGCCGGCGATGAGCACGGTGAAGGGCGCTGACGCCTGCAGGACCAGCGAGGCGAGGCCGCTGGGCATTCCGGCGGCCATCCCGAGGTAGAGGAAGCCGAACTGCAGGATGCCGATACCCAGCCCGGTGCCGATCAGCCAGCGCAGCGGGACCACCGGGCGCGGGACGAGCAGCATCGCGGGGATGGCCACCAGGGTGAAGCGCAGCGACACCATGAAGAGCGGTGGGAAATGCTCCAGCGCGAGCGCGGTGGCCGGAAAGTTCACCCCCCAGCACACCGCCACGAGCACAGCGAGCAGTCGGTCACGGACGGGCACGACTGCGAGACTACTTGGCGATGATCTTGCCCGGGTTGAAGTTCTGACCGGGGTCGACGGCAGCGAAGAGCCCGTCGATCATGTGCACGCCGGGCGCGGAGATGTCCTGCTCCAGCCAGGGGGCGTGCTCGGTGCCGACCGCATGATGGTGCGACAGGGTGGCACCTGAGTCGACGAAGGACTGCTGGATGGCCGACTTCACCACGTCGTACTGGGCGATCGGGTCGACCCCGTCGTGCTTGAACGCGAAGGTGAAGTAGAGGCACGCGCCGGTGTGGTAGGAGTGGGACAGGTGCGCCATCACCCACCCGGTCACGCCGAGCTTCTCGTACGCCTGACGCGCCGCGCCGGTCGCGTGGTCGTAGACCTCCTGCAGCCGTGACCACGGGGCGGCCGTCTCCGATACGTCGGCCGCCGCGCCCCGGTCGAGCAGGAAGTCACGGATGTAGGGCGTGTCGAACTTCTTCTGGTCGTACAACGCGCCCGGGCCCTTGCCGACCACGATGCCGCCGTGGTCGGTGACGATCTTCTTGACCAGCGACTTCTGCCGGGCCACGTGCGACGGGCTGCCCTCGTAACCGATGAACGAGAGGCACAGCTTGCTCAGGTCCCAGCCGCGGCGTTCGAGGACCTTCATCAGACCCTTGGTCACCAGGGAGGAGACGAGCTTGCCCTTCTTGCTGGTGGCCAGCGACATCTCGGTCTCGTTGGAGTCCGACACCCTGGTCACCGACGGCGTGGCGTCACTGACCGAGATGGCGTGCATGGCGGCCAGGCCGGCCTCCCAGGTGGGGAAGAAGTAGCCGAGGATGACCCGCTCCTCGGGGATCCGGTGGACCTGGGCGGTGACCTCAGTGATGACGCCGAGGCGACCCTCGCTGCCCAGGATCATCTCCCGCACGCTGGGTCCTGTCGAGGTGCTCGGCACGGCGCGGATGACCAGCACCTTGCCCGGCTGCACCACCCGCAGCCCCTTGGTGATGTCGGCGATGTCGCCGTACTTGTCGGACTGCATGCCCGACGAGCGAGTCGCCACCCAGCCGCCGATGGTGCTGTAGGTGAAGCTGTCCGGGAAGTGCCCCATGGTCCAGCCACGCTTGTTGAGCTGCTCCTCCATGTCGGGGCCCAGCACCCCGGCCTGGATCCGGGCCAGACCCGACTCGGTGTCGATGTCGATGACCCGGTTGAGCCGGCCGAGGTCGATGGAGATGACGGTCCGACTCTCGTCGGCGGGCGCCTGCAGGCTGCCGGAGATGTTGCTGCCCCCACCGAAGGGGATCAGGACGGCGTCGGCAGCCACGGCAGCGTCGACGACGAGCTGGACCTCGGCCTCGTCCGCGGGGTACACCACGACGTCAGGGATCCGCGGGATGTCACCGGCGCGCAGCCGGATGAGGTCGCGGACGCTCTTGCCGTAGGTGTGGATGATCCGTTCCATGGCGTCGGTGTCGAGATGCTGCTCGCCGACCGCCTCGGTGAGGTCGGCCAGCAGCGCGTCACCGATGGTGATCTCCGGAATGGTCAAGTGGTCGAAGGACACCGTGTTCTCCACCGGCAGGCTCAGGTCGATGTCGATGGCCCGCTTGACGAAACCGGCGAATGCGGGCTTGTCCTCGTGGTGGAAGCTCACACCCTCGACGCCCCAGCCCCACCACTTCATGTGCTTGACGGCGGTCTTCGGCTTGTCCGAGGGTACGAGGGGGTTGTCCCCCTTGATCGTGGACGGCGGGGTGGTGGTGGTCATCTGCGCTGTTCCTCTGCTCTGGACGTCTTCGTCGGTTCTGACCTGCTCAACCCCAACAGGTTAGTCCGCATGTTCCTCACGATAGGTCGTCGTGTAGTCGATCAGACTGCGGACTTCCTTGGCGATGCGGTCGGAGAACTCGATGGCCGACTCGTCGTGGGCCGCGCGGAGGGGCTCGCCGAAGGTGATGAAGACCGGCGGACGGCCGCGTTCGGGCCAGTTCCTGCCGTACGGCATGGCGGCGTTCGCCCCGACGATCGCGACCGGGAGACAGGGGACGTCCCGGCTCTTGGCCAGTGCGGCTGCTCCGGGCTTGAACGACCCGATCTCCCCGGTCCGCGACCGGGTGCCTTCGGGAAACAGCAGCAGCGGTACGCCCTGGTCGAGCAGCGTGGTGGCCAGACCGCGTTTGCCCCGGAGCCCTGTCCGGTCGACGGGGAAGGCGTTGAAGAAGAGCGCGGTCAGCCCCTTGCGCCAACGGACGTCGAAGAAGTAGTCAGCGGCCGCGCCGGCGGCCACGTAGCGCGAGAGGCGGTGCGGCAACGCTCCGATGATCAGCGGGGCGTCGAGGTGGCTGGCATGGTTGGACACCACTACGTAGGGACCAGCCAGCCCATCGAGGTTTTCGCGACCGAGCACGGTCACGGTCGCCAACCGCCAGATCACCGGCTTCATCATCAGGCGTTGGGCGACGAAACGCGCACCTGCGTGGATCGACGACGTGTAGCGGCTGGTCTCGGACACGGGCCCCAGCCTATTCGACCCGGAGCACGAGCAGCCGCACTCAGCCGGAGCGGCGGCTCGAGGAAAGCCTGGCCGACACCGCGCGCACCGCGCTCCGCGGGAAGTGGCGGGCCAGGAAGATCAGCACCTTGTAGCGCACCGAGGGAATCGAGATGACGGTGTGGCGCTCCACGTCCCGCAGGCACGAGGCGACCAGGAAGTCGCCGTCGACCCACAGCGGTCCAGGGATCTTGGAGGCGGAGATGCCCGCCCGCTCGTGGAACTCGGTCCGAACCCAGCCCGGGCAGAGTGCGGTCACGGTCACTCCGGTGCCGGCCAGCTCGACGGCCAGCCCTTCGGTGAAGGAGGTGACCCAGGCCTTGTCAGCCGAGTAGGAACCCATCGTGACGAAGCCGGCGGTGCTGGACACGTTGATGATGCTGCCGTGACCGCGGGCGGCCATGGTGCGGCCGGCGGACGAGGCGAGGATCAGCACGCCGCGACACATCACGTCGAGCGCATGCTCGTGCGGCGACGTGTCCGGTGCGGTGATGCGGTGGTGCACGCCGAAGCCTGCGTTGTTGACCAGGATGTCGATGGGCTGCTCGTCGCTGGTCAGGCGATCGGCGATGCGCAGGGTGTCGTCACGGTCACCCAGGTCGGCGGCGATCACCTCGACGTCGACGGCGTAGCGCTGCTGGAGCTGCGCCGCCATGCCGTTCAGCCGCTCGAGGTTGCGGGCCACCAGGACCAGGTCGTCGCCCCGTGCGGCCAGGGCGCGGGCGAACGCCGCCCCGATGCCTGACGTGCCGCCGGTGACCAACGCAGTTGCCATGGCGGATACCTTACGGTCGCTGCGACCCATTTTCGTCCGCCCAGTGACTCGCCCGCGACCGACGTCACGCTCAGTCGGTCCGCCGGGCCGTCACTGGAGGCACGAAAATGGGT
>JBBRYD010000172.1:0-7545 GCA_038238065.1 Propionibacteriales bacterium
CAGCACCAACGCCACCACCGCGGTGGGCAGCATGATCCGCAGCGGGCCCACCCGATCGGCCAGTCGTCCCACCCACGGGACGCCGACGAAGCTGACGAGACCGCTGATCATGCCGCCGAGGAAGCCCGCGTAGCGCGGCAGCCCGAGGTTCGTGACGGCGAAGGTGGGCATGTAGAGGATCAGGTAGACCGAGATGGAGGCAAGACCGACAGCGGCCGCGGCGCTCAGAACGCGTCCGGTGTGGTCGAACAGGGTCCGGGCGACGGGTGACTTGAGTTTCTCCGACGTGGTGAACTCCGGTGTCTCGGCCATCCGTAGCCGGATGTAGAGCCCGACAGGGCCCACGAGCAGGCCGAAGAAGAACGGGACCCGCCAGCCCCAGGCGTCCAGCTGCGCCGTGGTCAGGAAGGCGTTGAGGCCGAAGCCGAAAGCCGAGGCCAGCAGCAGGGCCAGCCCCTGGGTCGCCACCTGCCAGGACGCATAGAACGCCTTGCGGTGGGGGGCGTTCTCGACGAGGTAGGTGGTGGCGGTGCCGAACTCGCCGCCGGCGGAGAAGCCCTGCAGCAGCCGCGACAACAAGATCACCAGCCCGGCGGCCGGGCCGATGGTCGCGGCGGTGGGGGCGAAGGCCATGATCGCGGTGCCCAGCGTCATGATCGCGATCGTCAGCGTCAGCGCATTCTTGCGGCCCGAGCGGTCGGCGTAGGAGCCCAGCACCAGCGCGCCCACCGGCCGGATCAGGTACGAGGTCGCGAACGCCCCGAAGGTGAACAGCAGCGCGGTGACCCCGCCGGCCGCCGGGAAGAACAGCCGGCTGATGACGACGGCGAAGGAGGCGTAGACGATGATGTCGAACCACTCGAGGGCGTTACCCATCGACGAGGCGATGACGGCTCGCCGAGCCGTACTGCGCTGCTCCGGGGTGATCAGGGTCTGGGTCATGGAGGTGGGCTCCTCAGCCATCGGTGCGGGTCAGGTGGGCGAGCAGTGTCTGGATCAGCTGCTCGCAGGCGACGATCTGGTCCAGGGTGATGTACTCGTCCGCCGCGTGGGCCTGGGCGATGTCGCCGGGGCCGCAGACCACGGCGTCGATGCCCGCGTTCGCGAACTGGCCCGCCTCGGTGCCGTAGGTGACCTTGTCGGTGGAGGCTTCTCCGCCGAGCTCGACGGCCAACCGGTAGGCGGGCCCGCTGTCGCTGCTGTCCAGGCTGGGCACCTCGGCCATCACGTGCACCTCGACGAACGACTCGGCCTGCTCGGCCTGCATCTCGGCCTCCAGGGCCCGCGCGACCTGGGTGATCGCGGCGATCACCGCCTCGGGGTCGTCGTCGGCCACGGTGCGGAACTCGTACTTGACCGAGCAGAGCTCAGGCACCGTGTTGGTCGCGATACCGCCGGAGATGATGTTCACCCCGGCGGTGGTGAAGGGGACGCGGTAGGCCTCGTCGAACGGCCCGTCGGTGCGGCGCCCGTCCGCGAGCTCACGCACCGCGACCACCGCGCGAGCGGCGTACTCGATGGCGTTCACGCCGTCGGGAGTGAGAGAGGAGTGGGCCGAGCGGCCGTGGAAGACCAGCTCGACGAGGTTGCTGGACTTGTGGCCGGCGATGACGCGCATGCTGGTCGGCTCCCCGACGAGGCAGACCTGCGGCGGCTCGGGCCAGGCGCCCAGCGCGGCTGCAATCTGTGCCCCGCCGAAGCAGCCGACCTCCTCGTCGTAGGAGAAGGCGAGGTGCAGCGGCTCCCGCAGTGAAGCCGCGGCCAGCGTGGGTAGGTGATACATGATCACGCCGATGAAGGATTTCATGTCTGCGGTGCCGCGACCGTAGAGCCGCCCGTCACGGATCTCGGGAACGAACGGGTCGCTGCTCCAGGTCTGGCCGTCGACCGGGACGACGTCGGTGTGCCCCGACAGCACGATGCCGCCGCCTGTTCTGCCGTCGAAGGCGGGGAGCGTCAGCACCAGGTTGGCCTTGGTGCCGTCTTCGTTCGGAAGGCGCTGGGGGGTGAGCCCGAGGCGGCTCATCTCCTCCTCCAGCAGGTCGATCAGGTCGAGGTTGGAGTTGCGACTGGTGGTGTCCAGCGACACCAGACGCTCGATCCAGGGCAGCGACGCAGGACGGTTCTCGGGGTTCACAGACACGGCCATGAGTCTTCCGTACCCACCGAAGCCAACGCGCCACGGGGTGGTCCAACGCCGACCCTCGCGCCAGGCGGGCCGGGGGGCGGAAGGACCTAACGCCCTGCACCTCGGAGGTAGGTTCACCACCGTCAATTCGTTGGCGACGATGGCCGACACGCTCTCACTCGTACTGTGTCCAGGTCACGCAGCCATCCGGATCAGAGAAAATATGGGGAGCACAACGCACGAACCCCCAGGTCCATGCTGTGATGGGGTCTAGCTACGGGCCTCACTCGGTGAGGACAGCAGAGACCGATGAAAGCAGGTTCTCGTGACCCAGGTCACCAGCGCGATCGCAGTCTCCCTCGACGGTTTCGTCGCGGGACCGAAGCAGAGTCTCGAAAATCCACTCGGTGAGGGAGTGGGCGAAAAACTTCACAGGTGGATGTTCGAGCAGCCGGAGGTGAACGCCGAGGAACTCGCCGCACTCACCTCGGCCGGTGCCTTCGTCATGGGTCGCAACATGTTCGGGCCCGGGCGAGGGGACTGGGATGAAGAGTGGCGGGGCTGGTGGGGACCGAACCCGCCGTACCACGCACCGGTGTTCGTGCTGACCCACCATCCACGTGCCTCACTGACGATGGAGGAGGGCACAACCTTCACCTTTGTCACGGAGGGTATCGACGCGGCACTCGCGCAGGCGAAGGAAGCCGCCGGCGACAAGGACGTGGCGATTGCGGGCGGGGCAGCGACGATCAACCAGTACCTTCGAGCCGGGCTCATCGACATCCTCACCCTGCATACGGCTCCGGTCACCCTTGGCGCGGGAGAACGACTGTTTGATGGCGTTCCCGGGTTGTCCCTCGAACCGATCAGCGCTCGCGCTACCGATCTGGTGATCCACGCCGAATACCGGGTCAACGGTGCCTCACCAGCGGGAATGAATGACCCCGGGAGTGCGGTGACGTAGTGGTCTGAGACCGGGGGGTGACCGTGAATCGGGCAGTCTTCCGGACCACCCAGAGCGTGGTCGCCGTGACGGTGCTGACGAGGGTGAGGGCGAACACGGAGGCTTCGGGGCCGAAGGTTCCGCCGGTCAGCCACACCACAGCGCCCGGGCGGGCTGTGCTGAGGAGAATCGAGCCGCCGAGGTCGTTGCCGGACACGGTCGCGCCGAAGAGGTAGCCCTGCGCCAGGTTCCAGGCGAGGTGTGCGCCGATCGGCACCCAGAGTCGTCCGGTCAGTGCGTACAGGGAGCAGAACATCAGCCCGGCCACCCCCACGGTGGCTCCGGCGAGCACAGTGGCTCCCGGGTTGGCCAGGTGCAGGGCTGCGAAGACTAGCGCGGCGATGGTGAAGGCCGGCAGGGGTCCGAACGCCCGCCACAGCAGCCGGAGCAGCAGCGCGCGCATCCACAGCTCCTCGGTGACGGCCGCCTGCAGGGCCAGGCCGATCCCTGTCCACGCCGGGACGGCGCCGACCACGGTGATGTCGTAGAGACCAGTGGCGGCCATGGCGCCCATCAGAACTGCCATCATCAGCAGACCCAGGACGGCCCCGACCACGAGCCCGGACAGGGCCGGCCGGACCGCTAGCTCGGATGCCCAGCGACCCTCACCGAGGCGGACGGCGAGTAGGTAGCAGCCGAGGGCGCCGACGCAGGCGACGAGTTGCCCCATGAGTCCCAGAGCCGGGTTTCCGGCCGGCAGGAGGTCCGCGGCCGCCTGCAGGGGGAGGCCGAACGCGGCCGCGGTCAGGAAGAACAGGAGCGCCAGCCAGACCACGGCCCGCAGCCAGCGCCAACGACCGCCGTGCAGGACGCAGTGTTCCCCCAGCTGCACCGAGACGCCCCACCGGTCGGCGCCGGTCGGCGAGAACGGCCGGACCGGGAGGGGCGACGGGTTGACCCTGTCGGCAGGCGATGTCACCATCCTGTCGCCCGGGGTGTCGGTGGTGCTGCCCGCTCGTTGGTCATCACGGCCACGACCTCGACGGAGATCAGTGTGACGCCCAGATCTCTGATCTTGGTGAGGAGTCCGTGGAGTTCCGCTTGGTCCGCGACGGCACCGGTCAGGCACGTGGTCCCGTCGTCTTCCTGAGTCAGGGTGAGATCGCCGAACCACGACGACCAGTGCTGGTCGAGGTGCCCGTCCACCCGCACCCGGTAGCCCGACGGCGTCCGGCGTTGAGGAGTGTGGGTCGTCACGACGCGACCTTCGCGGTCGCCCGACCGGCCAGGCGAATCGCCCGGCGTACCGGCCTGCGGATGACGTACTCAGCAACGGCCAGATTAATGGCCCAGGCTGCGCCGAGGCTCAGGTCCATCGTGAGTTCGCTGGTCCCGAAGACCGCGGGTCCGATGCCTTTGGTGAACACCTGGGTGCCGGCACCCAGCGCGAGGGCGTAGGCGCGGGTCATCCAGGCCCGGTGGCGGGCGATGTCCCGGCGGCGGATGGCGGTGCAGCCAAGGATGATGCTGGCGGCCAGCCCCGAGCCGAAGGCGAGCCGGAACAGGTACGACAGCACGCCGGTGCCCGGCTGGCGAGGATAGAACAGGGTCATCCACAGCGCCGAGAAGGCCACCGTCATGCCGAGCACCACCAGGACCCGTCCCGCCGCCCGGTGCCAGCCGGGCCGGCGTCGCCGCAGGCCGGCGGAGAACTGGAACGCGCCGAGGATGGCGTAGCTGAGCGCGCTGACGATGTGCACGACCACCGGCAGCGGCGAGGAGGTGAAGCGCCGGTCCACGGGCATCAGCTGCGGGCCCCCGGCGAGTTCGACCAGCCGCAGCGAGCCGAAGACGGCCGGGATGACGACGAGGGCGACCAGTGCGAACGGCACCCACCTGGTCGACCGGCCCGATCGGGTCGGACGTCCGGGGTGGCTCAACGCCTGGATGGTCATCTGGCGTCGGCCGGGTCGAGCTCCGAGCCGGCCGAGCTGGGTAGCCGGCGAGCGGTCGTGGTGTGCTGCTCGCGCCACAACGAGTAACCGAGGCCGATCAGGGCGACGCCGACGGGAACGGCGAACAGCCTCTGGGTGAGCTCGGGCAAGCGGAAGGTGGCGACGGTCGCGACGGCGCCGAGAGACATGAGCACTGCGGCCCACCGGGGGAGGATGTTCGCCCGGAAGAGCGCGATGCCGAAGATCACACCGCCGATGATGTAGGTGATGGCGACATTGTTGAGGGTCTGCATGTGCCCGACGTCTCCGATCGGGGTGCCGCTGGTGGCCACGGCAAGGACGTCGTTGACGTAGCCAGGCTGGCCAGCAGCCAGGTCCGGCAGGACGAACACCGCGATGGCCTGGATACTCAAGATGGTGAGGTAGCCGACGCTGAGGACGAGGTACCCGATGAGGCCGAGCACCCCGGTCTGCCGGACCTGCCGCAGGTAGATACCGGTGATGCCGACCAGCGAGAAGACGGCCATGAAGATCTTCGCCGTCTCGCGGACCGCGTACTCGGTGGTGGTGGTGAAGGGGGCGTCCAGGAGGGGGTGCTTGATCTGGACGGCGATGAACAGCAACCCCCCGGCGACGGCGGCGAGGCCGGCCGCCCGGGTGAGTGTGGTGGTGGTGATGGACATGTCCGACTCCCTGGTGTATGAGGTCCGCAGCGGGCGCCGCGGGATGACTCGAACCTAGGGACGGGTGGGGTGAGCCGGCGTCATCCAACGATGTGACTGGGTAGGTGAGATCTCTCGGCACCGGGGCGGGTCGGCCACGCCGTGTCCGACGCGCGTCGCACTTCCCGGGCCGCGTCAGCGGGGCTAGCGTGATCGCCATGACCTCGCGAACGAGACGACGCATCACCGGCTCCATCGGCACAGCAGTGCTGCTCGCCGTGGTTCCGCTGGCGGTGGTCCAGGCGCCGTCGGTAGCCGAGACGCCGGCAGCTGCCCGCGGAAGCCATCACGGGCTGCCTCTGGGACCGCAAAACCTGCCCGAGACCCGAACCAGGGAGGTGTTGCAGCCGGGCGTCACCCTGACCACCATCGTGCGGGGTGCGGTGGACGAGGCCAACGTCTGGACCGTCGAGATCAACATCCCGGCGGGACCCACGTCCCTGGACCCGGACGCGGCGCCGACCTCGCTCGCCAACCTGGCTGACGCGCAGAATCTCGCCACCTCGTTGCGCAAGGCCGGGTACGACCCGCGGGTCGAGGAGGTGCTCACGCCCGCCACTGCTGACTACGCCGGCGGCAGCCTCGGCTGGCGGGTCCGCGTCGGTCGACTGCCCGACGTCACCGCCGCGTCCGCGCTGCTGGCCCGGCTGAAGGCCGACGGGTTCGTCGGCGCGAGCCGCTTCACCGGCTGGGACGGAGCCACGACCGACCGCGGACCGTGGCGGCTGCAGGTGCTCACCATCGACCCGCACAGGTTCTCCGGTCGGCTGCTGGCCTCCTTCGGCCCGGACCTCGAGGACCGAGAGACGACGAGCGCGCTGAGCAGGGCCGTCGGTGCTACGGCCGGGGTCAACGCCGGCTACTTCGTACTGGACCCAGCCTCCGGCGCCCCCGGTGACCCCGCCGGCGTCGGCGTCTACGGCGGCAAGCTGCTGAGCGAGACGATCGCCGACCGACCAGCCCTGGTCCTCCGTGACGATGCGCGTGGCACCAAGGTCGAGAGACTGCACTGGCGAGGCGTGGTCGAGGGACGACATCAGCGCCTCACCCTCGACGGTATCGACCGGGTTCCCGGCCTGATCCGCAACTGTGGGGGGACCGCTGACGACCTGCCTACCGCCCTCCCACTGCACGATTTCACCTGCACCGACGCCGACGAGCTGGTGGCGTTCACCACCCAGTTCGGTCAGGACACGCCGTCCGGACCGGGCTTGGAGGCCATCACCCGGCACGGTCGTGTCGTGTCCCTGCGCTCTCCCCGCGGCGGTCCGCTGCTGCCCGGGTACCGCTCGGTGCAGGCCACCGGAACCTCGACGAATGTCCTGGCGGCCGCCGCCAAGGTGGGTTCGCGGCTGAGGATCTCGACCAAGCTGGTCGACCAGCGCGGCCGCGCCGTGTCGCTGCACCCTTCCACGTCCATCGTCAACGGGGGTCCGGTCCTGGTCCGGAACGGCAAGGTTCACGTCACGCCGCTGGCCGATGGCTTCGTCCGGCCGAAGGAACCGAGTTTCTACTACGGGTTCAGCAACAACCGCAACCCCCGTACGTTCGCCGGCGTCGACGCCTCCGGTCGCACCGTCCTCGCCACCGCGGACGGCCGCAGCACCGCCAGCCTCGGGCTCAGCATCACCGAGACAGGTGCGGTGGCCAAGTCGCTGGGCATGCGCGACGCCATGAACCTGGACGGCGGCGGGGGGGCGACCCAGGTGCGCGACGGCCCGGTGGCCCACCAACCCGCCGGCGGCCCGGGGGGGGGGCCCGGGGGGGGCACACCGCAGGTACACCCCAGACCCCCCG
>JBBRYD010000173.1:0-7409 GCA_038238065.1 Propionibacteriales bacterium
CAGCCTCGCGGGCGGATCTTTTGAGACCGCGCCCCTCCTTGATCGATGAAAGAAACCGGACGCCCGCAGCAGACGTCGAAGCATGAACCATGTCGACCACCTCCAGAAGAGGTGTTGCGTCGATCGATAGAACCTCGCGGAGGTATTGCGGGGCGGGCAGCCGGCGGCGGTGAGGGCCCTGGTGGGCGGCGGCTTCTGTGTCTGCCCTTCTGCCAAGGCGGTGTGCCATGCTTGTCGCAGCAGCTCGCGCCTCCGGCCCAGGCCGCCCTCGTGGCACACAGACTGGCGCAGGCGGACGAACGAGCCATGTTCGGTAGCGACTACCGCGATCATGACCTGATCTTCGGCTACGTCGACGGCGATCCACTGCGTCCCAGTGTGACCTGGCGGGTGTACGCGCACATGATGCGCAAGCCACCGCGGAGCAGTGTGAGGTCGCCACGAATCGGCTCACGCGGCACCGCCGTGAGCAATCCGTGGGCAAAGGGCCTTGATCGACGCCGGTGCGGAATCACGGCTAGTGTCCTCCGACGGGCATTAGCCCTGGTCACAGCATTGTTGATAGTGGCGCCCCCGGTAGGACTCGAACCTACGACCGACAGATTAGAAGGCTGCTGCTCTATCCTCTGAGCTACGGGGGCCCGCCCGGGACACCCTCGGGCGACTCGGTCCGAGGCGATTTTACCGTGCCATCGCCCCAGACCGCGCAGCGAAGCCGTCGCAGCCTGTTTGATAGCCCTCCATTACATTCGAGCACGTGACGTCGACGCCTCCTGAGACCATCAGCTGGCGCAGGGTCCTACTGCCCGCCTACGGACCGACGATCTTGGTGGCCATCGGATACGGAGCCATCCTGCCGTTGGTGGCGCTCTCGGCTCGTGCTCTCGGAGCCAGTATCGGGACGGCTGCCCTGATCGTGGCGCTGACCGGTATCGGGCAGCTGCTCGGGGACCTGCCGGCCGGTGCGCTCGCCGCCCGCATCGGTGAGAAACGAGCCCTGATCGCCGCCTGCCTCGTCGACTCGCTGGCTCTGGTCGGTGCGTTCGTGGCCAACTCGCTGATCCTGCTCGGTGCGGCGGTATTGGTCACCGGACTGGCCGGCGCAGTGTTCAGCCTGGCCAGACAGGCCTACCTGACCGAGGCCATCCCGATCAGGATGCGGGCGCGGGCGCTGTCCACGCTGGGGGGCACCTTCCGGATCGGCAGCTTCGTCGGGCCGTTCATCGGCGCCGCCATCGTGACCAGGTGGACGATCGGCAGCGCGTACGGGTTCGCCGCCATCATGAGCCAGTCGGCGGCCCTCCTCACCGCCCTGCTGCCGGACATCACCAAGACCGACCGCTCGAAGGCGGCTGACGTCGGACGGAAGCACCGCGGCGTCTTCTCGGTGCTGGCCGAGCACCGGCGAGTGCTGACGACCCTCGGGGTCGGCGTCCTGATCATCTCCGCGGCCCGCTCGACTCGGCAGTCGATCGTGCCCCTGTGGGCGGAGTCCCAGGGCATCGACGCCGCGACCACCAGCCTCATCTTCGGCATCTCCGCCGGGGTCGACATGTTGCTGTTCTATCCGGGCGGGCTGATCATGGACCGCTTCGGTCGCGTCTGGGTCGCCGTCCCGTCGATGATCGTGCTCGGTCTCGGCTTCGTCCTGCTCCCGCTCACGTCAGGGCCGGTCACCGTCGGGCTGGTCGCGGCTCTGATGGGACTGGGCAACGGCATCTCCGCTGGGATCGTGATGACCCTGGGGGCGGACGCCTCACCCAGTGATGCGCGGGCGCAGTTCCTCGGTGGTTGGCGGCTGTGCAGCGACTTCGGCAACGCTCTGGGCCCACTGGTGATCAGCGCCGTCAGCCTGTTGGCGCCCCTGGCGGTCGCCGCCATGACCATGGGAGCGATCACCTGGCTCGGCACCGGCTGGTTGGTCAAGTGGGTTCCCGCGTACGCACCGAAGAAACTGACCGCGACGAACGAACCGCGCGGTGACCAACCAGGGGAACCGTAGAGTATGCGGGTGAACGAACTGATGGTCTGGATGGACTGCGAGATGACCGGTCTCGATCTCGAGCACGACGAGCTGATCGAGGTCGCCGCCCTGGTGACCGACGGCAACCTCAACGTGCTGGGCGACGGGGTGGACCTGGTCATCAGACCGTCCAGCGCCGCACTGGAACAGATGGGTGACTTCGTCCGCAACATGCACCAGTCGTCGGGCCTGCTGGACGAGCTGGACCGGGGCCTGACCATGGCCGAGGCCGAGCAGCGTGTCCTCGACTACATCAAGGAGTTCGTCCCCGAGGCGCGCAAGGCGCCGCTGGCCGGCAACACGATCGGCACCGACCGGACCTTTCTGGCGGCCCAGATGTCGGCGCTGGAGAGCTACGTCCACTACCGCAACGTCGACGTCTCCAGCATCAAGGAGCTCGCCCGGCGCTGGTATCCACGGGTCTACTACCAGTCCCCGGCCAAGAGCGGGAACCACCGTGCGCTGGCCGACATCCAGGAGTCGATCGAGGAGCTGCGCTACTATCGGGACGCGATCTTCGTGCCGCTGCCGGGACCCGACAGCGCCACCGCCAAGACCATCGCCGCTCGGCACGGGGGCGCCTTGACCGGTGCCGGATCCTCCGACGCCGACACCAAGAGCAGTGGCCGGGTCGGTTGATTTCACGCCCGGCGACCGAAAGGCTATGCTCATCGCTGTTGCTCGGCGGGCAGCAGGTCAGGTTCCGCCGTTGACGTGGTGGGTGTAGCTCAGTTGGTAGAGCACCTGGTTGTGGTCCAGGCGGTCGCGGGTTCGAGTCCCGTCACTCACCCCAAACCTGCAGTGGTCCCGGAGGACTATCGGGCTGCCGTGGCGACGCCGACGGCCCGCTCGGTCTCCCCAGCTACTCGGCGGGCCGCGAGCGAGGCCACCGTCTGGACCTCTACCGCAGTACTGCGGACCGTGAGCTCCAGAGCCATAGCCGCATCGGCCGCGGCGGCAGCGGCCTCCATGGCCGCGGTTGCGGCGGCACGGGCAACCATCGTCGCCTGAGCAGCGACCTCCTGGGCGATGAGGACGGCGGCGGCGGACACTCCCGAGGCCACGAGCGTCGCCCGGGCCACCGCGTCGACGTCCTGCGCGGAAGGCGACTGAGCGACCAACGACGCCACGTCGGATGCTGCCCCCGCGACCCGCTCGGCCTCCTCGTCGGCCCGTAGGCGCACCGCCGTCGCCGTCTCTCTGACCGTCTCCGCAATTGCGGCGGCCGAACGGGCGGTGGCGACGGCACGTACGTCGCTGGCCGCCTCGGCAGCCAGAGCGGTACGGTCCGCTGCCGCGGCGACGGCTTCGACAGCCAGCAGTGCGGCCGCTGTGGCGGCTGCTTCGAGCCCCCGGGCAACTCTCATCTCGACATCCACCTCCCGGGCCAGCGCAGCGATGAACGCGCTCTCCACGGTCACCTGCAGCCGGTCCTCAGGGTCGGCCGGGTCAGGATCAGCGGTAGTCGTGGTTGGATTCCGAGCGACCAGAGCCACTGACCCCTCGATCGCCGCCGGGGTGCGGTCGGTCAATGTCCCTGGCTGCTCCGCAGCGGCGGACAGCTCATCGGCCAGCACGTCCAGCCACTGGGTCCGGTCGGCGAGCCAGATGGACGTGGCCAGCACCCGCGCTCGGTGAGGAGTCATGGTCAGCACGACGCGGCCGGCCAGACGGTTCACCGAGGTTCCTGTCGGATCGGCGATGGACTCGGTCATGATGGCCTCCAAGGAACTGGCTTGTCTGCGGTGAGCACTGGGCATCTGCGTTGGTTTGACGCGGCCGTCGGTTCTGGTCACGTCACACAACCGGCCGAGAAGCGGCCGATTGACGGACCGGTCAGGTGTCGTGCTGGGCGGCGACGTCTGGTGCGTCCGGATCGAGAGCACGGCGTTCGATCTGCCGTGACACCGGCCCCCCATGACCTACGTCGAACGTACACCCTTGTCAGCGCAAAGCCGGTCTTGAGCGAGGTTCATGAGCCCTCGACCGGTCCCAGGCCCCGTCGGTCGCCCAGGTAACCTCCCAACATGAACAAGCGAACTCTCGGGCCGTTCACGGTCGCCCCGATCGGCCTGGGTGCCATGCCCATGTCGATGAACAGCGACTCGACCTACCCCGATCCAGATCAGGCCGCGGCCACCATCCACGCCGCGCTCGACGCCGGCGTCACCTACATCGACACCGCAGACATCTACTCCCCCAGCTGGGACACGATGGGTCACAACGAGGAGATCGTCGGTCGGGCCCTGAAGTCCTACTCCGGCAGCACCGACGGTGTCATCGTCGGCACCAAGGGCGGCATCACCCGCAGCGAAGGCGAGCAGTGGGGACGCGATGGATCCCTGGACTACCTTCGAGCCGCCGTGCACACGTCGTTGAAGGCCCTGGACGTCGAGGTCATCGACCTCTACCAGTGGCACCGGCCCGACCGCTGGAAGGTCTACGGCGACGTGATCGGTCACTTCAAGACGCTGCAGGACGAGGGTCTGATCAAGGCGATCGGCATCTCGAACGCCAACGTGGAGGAGATCGAGGTCGCGATCGAGGTACTGGGTGAGGGCGGCCTGGCCAGCGTGCAGAACGAGTTCTCCCCACGCTTCCGCTCCAGCCAGGACGAGCTGGACCTCTGCGGGGAACACGGGATCGCGTTCCTGCCGTGGAGCCCGCTGGGCGGTACCGGCGGCGGTGCGCGTGGCGTCGGTGAAGAGTTCAGTGCCTTCGCAGACATCGCGCGCAGCCACGGCGTCAGCCCGCAGCAGGTCGTGCTGGCCTGGGAGTTGTCGCTGGGCGAACACGTCATCCCCATCCCCGGTGCCCGTCGACCGGAGTCGATCATCGACTCGGTCAAGGCGGCCGATCTGATGCTGACTGACGCGGAGCTGGCGCGCTGCTCGGCCACCGGGCGGCCTTGACCTCCCAGATGACCGACGTGATCGTGGTGGGCGGTGGCCACAACGGACTGGTGGCCGCCGCCTACCTCGCTCGGGCTGGGCTGCGGGTCACCGTCCTGGAGGCACGCTCGACCTTCGGCGGGGCGGTGGCGAGCACCAGGTTGTTCAACGGCGTCGACGCCTCGCTGTCCCGCTTCTCGTACCTGGTCTCTCTGCTGCCGCAGCGCATCATCGACGACCTGGAGCTGGATCTGCAGCTTCGTTCCCGCCGGGTCGCTTCCTACACCCCGCTGCCGGGCGGCGGACTGCTGGCTGAACGACCCGAAGGCGAGGCAACACGAACGTCGTTCCGGGACGTGACGGGCAGCGACGAGGAGTACGCGGCCTGGGGTGAGTTCCACGCGTGTTTGCAGACCTTCGCCGCCGTGCTGGCCCCAACGCTGGTGGAGCCGCTCCCCCGCGCGGCTGCGCTGCGCGCCCGCCTCGACCCGACCGTGTGGTCGGCGATCACCGAGCGACCGCTCGGTCAGGTGATCGAGAGGACCTTCGCCCATGACGCCGTACGGGGCGTCATCCTCACCGACGCGCTGATCGGGATCCTCAGCTCGGCGCATGATCCCAGCCTTCGGCAGAACCGCTGCTTCGTCTACCACGTCATCGGCAACGGAACCGGCGAGTGGCGGGTGCCGGTCGGCGGGATGGGCGCAGTCGCCGCGGCCCTGGAGGGAGCGGCTCGGTCCGCCGGGGCCGAGCTCCGAGCCGGTGCGGTGGTCAGCTCGATCGAACCACTCGACGGGGGCGGCGGAGCTGTCGTGCTCGCCGACGGATCGCGGCTCCAGGCGTCGCGGGTGCTGGTCAACTGCGCGCCCGCCGTGCTGGACACCCTGCTCGGACGACCTGTCGGGACACCCCCCGAAGGCAGTCAGACCAAGATCAACCTGCTCGTGAGGCGGCTCCCCCGGCTCGCTTCGGGCCTGGACCCGGCGGTGGCGTACGCCGGCACGCTGCATCTGGGGCAGGGCTACCAGCGTCTCCAGCAGGCGTTCGAGCAGGCGTCCGGAGGCAGCATCCCGGATCCGATGCCGTGCGAGGTCTACTGCCACACGCTCACAGACCCGTCCATCCTGAGCCCGGAGCTGCAAGCGGCCGGATATCACACACTGACCCTGTTCGGACTGCACACGCCGACCCGGCTGTTTATCGACGATCCGGAGGGTGCCCGGGAGACGGCCCGGGTCGCGGCGCTGCGGTCGCTCCAAGAGGCGCTGGCCGAGCCGCTCGACGACTGCCTGGCGCTGGACGGCGACGGCAACCCGTGCATCGAGGTGATGACGCCGCTCGACGTGGAAGCGGCCCTCACCATGCCGGGTGGCCACATCTTCCAAGGCGACCTCAGTTGGCCCTGGCTGGACGATAGCGCCATCGCGGAGACCCCGGCGCAGCGTTGGGGCGTCAGCACCGACCTGCCCGGCATCCTGATCTGCGGCTCCGGCTCGGTCCGCGGTGGGGCGGTCAGCGGCCTCGGCGGGCACAGTGCCGCGCAGGCCGTGCTGGAGTCGGCCGGACTCGCCGGCCGAGGGCCTGAGACCGATTTCGTCCCCCCGGCAGGCTTTGCTAGTCTTTCTCCTCGCGCGCCGCTAGCTCAATAGGCAGAGCAGCTGACTCTTAATCAGCGGGTTGGGGGTTCGATTCCCTCGCGGCGCACCATCAGTCCAAGTCAGACGACCCTTTCCGAACCAGCAGAGATGCGGACCGGCTGATGGTCGGCTACCATGCGGTCACCATCGCTCACTTGGGCAGAGAGTTCCTCTAGGAGTGAGGCGGCCGCCGGGTGCACGACCTGGCGTCCCATGTAGACGTCCTGCGTCATTGAGATCCGCGCGTGGCCCAGCTGGTCAGCGACTATCCGAGCACTCAGACCGCCACCGTCAAGGACCGTAGCGACCGTCTTGCGGTACGTGTGAGGGACGACCCACTCAAATGGCGTCCCCGCCCGGACAAGCCGAAAGTCTCGCTCGATATTGTTCCGACCCCCTACCCCCCCTTTGCATCAGGAAACACCGGCCGAGACCCTCCTCCGTCCTCTGGTCGCCGGATCGCCAACACGTCAACGAGCCAAGCCGGCAACCCCAAGATCCGCAGCCCTGCGCGACTCTTGGTCGATTTGGCAACTAGCCCCACACCCTTGACCCGAACAATCGTGCGGCGGATCTGCACGACTCCAGCAAGAGGATCGACATCGGCCCCACGTGACACCCATGGCTTCACCGATCCGCACCCCAGTCCCGAGCAGAAACCGCGCCAAGTCCGGAAGATCTTTGCGAACCGCATACGGGTCCGCATCCAGCAACGCGAGCCACTCTGAAGCGCCCCAGGTTTGATGCCGCTCCTGTTTGAGTCCAGGAGGATGAGCACCATGCCGAAGAAGATCGATGAAGAGCTCAAGGCCAGAGCGGTGCGGCTGGTCCAAGATCACCAGGGCGAGTACTCCTCGC
>JBBRYD010000174.1:0-7355 GCA_038238065.1 Propionibacteriales bacterium
CGGCCACCGAGGTCGAGCTGAAGGAGCGTAAGCACCGCATCGAGGACGCAGTCCGCAACGCCAAGGCCGCTGTGGAAGAGGGTGTCGTCGCCGGTGGTGGCGTCGCGCTCGTCCAGGCCGCTGCGGTGGCGCTGGCCGACCTCGGCCTGGAAGGCGACGAGGCCACTGGTGCCGCGATCGTCCGCCTGGCCGTCGAGGCCCCGCTGCGTCAGATCGCCATCAACGCCGGCCTCGAAGGCGGCGTCGTGGTGGAGAAGGTTAAGTCACTGCCCGCTGGTCACGGCCTCAACGCCGCGACCGGGGTGTACGAGGACCTGCTCAAGGCCGGCGTGCCGGACCCGACCAAGGTGACCCGCTCGGCGCTGCAGAACGCAGCCTCGATCGCCGCCCTGTTCCTCACCACCGAAGCCGTGATCGCCGACAAGCCGGAGAAGGCCCCGGCCGCCGGCGGGGGCGACCCGAGCGGTGGCATGGGCGGTATGGACTTCTGAGTCCAACCACTCGGTAGTACCTCTCAGTCCAGAGCAGGCGGTCCCTTCGGGGGCCGCCTGTTCTGCGTGGTCCCAGAGAACGGACCAGACCCGCCACGACGGCCCCACGCCACGCGGGGAGAAGATGCGCGAGGATGGGCACCGTGACGGACGCGATGGCTGACTCCCGCTCGATCTCGATGGTGGACGGGCACAACGACTTGCCGTGGGCCATGCGCTCGGTGCACTACGACTTCACCGCGGTCGACCTCGCCGGAGCTCAGCCTCAGCTGCACACCGATCTGCCGCGGTTACGCGCCGGACACCTCGGCGCCCAGTTCTGGTCGGTGTTCGTGCCCTGCAGCCTCACCGGCCAGCGGGCGGTCACCGCGACCCTCGAGCAGATTGATGCGGTCTACCTGATGATCGAGCGCTACCCCGCCGATCTGCTGCTGGTCACCAGCGCGGAGGGGCTGGACACCGTCTTGGCCCGGGGCACGCAGATCGCGAGTCTGATGGGTGCCGAAGGCGGCCACTCGATCGACAACTCGCTCGGCACCCTGCGGGCCTTCTACCGCCTCGGCGTGCGAT
Source organism: Propionibacteriales bacterium (assembly GCA_038238065.1). GTDB lineage: Bacteria > Actinomycetota > Actinomycetes > Propionibacteriales > Propionibacteriaceae > Microlunatus. The sequence goes on from JBBRYD010000174.1 coordinate 1,062, forward strand.
ACCTGACCCTCACCCACAACGAGAACACCGCCTGGGCGGACTCGGCGACCGACGTGCCGGCGGTCGGCGGGCTCTCCTCGTTCGGTCGTGAGGTCGTCCGGGAGATGAACCGGCTGGGCATGCTGGTCGATCTCTCACACGTGGCGCCCAGCACCATGCGGCACGCGCTGGAGACCAGCGAGGCGCCGATCATCTTCTCCCACTCCTCGGCGCTCTCGGTCTGTGACCACCCCCGGAACGTGCCCGACGAGGTCCTCGCCCGGCTACCGGACAACGGCGGGGTGTGCATGGTCACCTTCGTCCCGCAGTTCATCAACCCGTCGGTCCGGGAGTGGAGCCTCACCCTGCAGTCGGCGGCCGAGGACGCGGGGGTGGACGTCCGTGACCTGTCGGCCATGGATCATTTCAGCCGCTCCTACCCCGTACCGGCGCCGGAGGCGACCCTGGCTGACGTGGTCGCCCACTGTGAGCGGGTGCGTGAGGTCGCCGGCATCGACCACATCGGCATCGGTGGCGACTTCGACGGGGTGAGCACCCTGCCGGTCGGGCTGGAAGACGTCTCCACGTATCCGGCGCTGCTGGACGCGCTCCGGGCGAAGTCGTGGTCCGAGGAGGACCTGGACCGGCTCGCGCACCGCAACATCAGCCGGACACTGCACGACGCCGAGCAGGTCGCGGTCCGGCTGCGGACCGAGCGGAGCCCCTCCATCGCCACCTTCGACCAGCTGGACGGTGCGGATCCGTCGCCCGCGGGCCCCGAGCCATCGTCGAACGGTGCCGGATGAACGGTCTGCTCGAGGTCATCGCCCTGCACGCAGCCGACGCCGAACGCGCCGAGGCCGGCGGGGCCGACCGGCTCGAGGTGGTGGGGTCCCTCGATTTCGGTGGTCTCTCACCCGAACCCGCAGTCGTCGGCCAGATCAGGCGTGTCACCAGCCTGCCCATCCGGGTGATGCTCCGGCTGCGCGACGGTTTCGGGACCGACGGTGGTGAAGTCGTCCGGCTGCAGGGCCTGGTGAGCAGCTATCGTTCGGTGGGCGCCGACGGACTGGTCCTGGGCTTCCTCAACGGGCACACCGAGGTGGACGCCGGCGTGGTCCGCGAGATCATCGGCGAGCCCGACTACGGCTGGACCTTCCATCGGGCCATCGACTCCTGCATGTCGACCGACCGGGCCTGGCGCACGCTCGCCACGTTGCCCGGGCTCGACCAGGTGCTGACCGCCGGATCGGCCCGCGGCGTGGCCCAGGGGCTGGACGAGCTGGTCGACCGGGCGCGCAGCGACCCGGGTGCCCGCTCGGTGATCATGGCCGGCGGCGGGTTGCAGCCCGAACACGTCCCGTGGCTGGCCCGGGCCGGCATCCGTGCCTTCCACATCGGCAGCCCGGCCCGTCCACTGGGTTCGTACAAGGCCTACATCGACCCTGACCTGGTCCGCACCTGGCGGACCCTGATCGACGACGCGGTGCAACGAAGTGGTGACGGATCGTCGGCGTGACGCTCTACACGACCGGCCGGAGTGGCCCGGCCACGGAAGGCTGTGGTCCCACCTGATCAGCGACGTGTCCTACGGCGAGCTGCACGCGTTCGCTGCTCGGCTGGGCCTTCCGGGCCGGGCGTTCGAACGTGACCACTACGACGTGGTCGAGGAGCGCTACGCGGCAGCCGTTGCTGCGGGAGCGCAGCAGGTGACGTCTCGGGAGATCGTCGCTCTGCTGCAGTCGTCCGGCCTGCGGCGCCGCAAGGTGTCCCGGCTGAGCCAATAGCCTGCCCCACCGTCGACCGGACCGCCGCCTCGGGTGCCGGCTCGACCGAGGTGCGAGGATGACTACGAGAAGGGGGCCGACGATGACGACTTGTGCTCACCTTGATGAGGTGGGGGCATGACGGAACAGGTCCAGCGGCACGAGCGGGTGGCCAAGCCGATCCTGCTGACCGTGGACGACGATCCGTCGGTCTCTCGTGCCGTGGCTCGGGACCTGCGCCGCAAGTACGGCGAGGAGTACCGGATCGTCCGCGCCGACTCCGGCCCCGAGGCGCTGGAGTCGATCCGCGAGGTGGTGCTCCGGGGTGAGCAGGTAGCGGTCATCCTGGCCGACTACCGGATGCCGCGGATGAACGGCGTGGATTTCCTGGAGCAGGCCATGGACCTGGTGCCGCAGGCCCGCCGCGCCCTTCTCACCGCGTACGCCGACACGAGCGCCGCCATCGCCGCGATCAACGTGGTCGACGTCGACCACTACCTGCTCAAGCCGTGGGAGCCGCCGGAGGAGAAGCTGTACCCGGTGATCGACGAGCTGCTCGCCACCTGGAAGGCCACCAGCCGGGGTTCCGTGCGCCAGCTCAAGATCCTGGGCCACCCGTGGTCGCCGGCCTCGTACGAGGTGCGCGACTTCCTGGCCCGCAGCCAGGTCCCGTACCGCTGGTACAACGTCGGCGAGCCCGACGGCGAGCGACTGCTGACTGCCGCCGGCGCCGAGGCGGGTCAGGCACCGATCGTCATCACCTCGGACGGCGCCGCGCTGGTGCAGCCGAGTCTGAACCAGCTCGCTGAGGCCATCGGCCTCACCACGATGCCGGGTGGCGACTTCTACGACGTGGTCATCATCGGCGGCGGTCCGGCCGGGCTGGGGGCGGCGGTCTATGCCGCGTCCGAAGGGCTGCGAGCGGTCATCGTGGAGCGCGATGCGGCCGGTGGCCAAGCCGGTCAGAGCTCGCGGATCGAGAACTACCTGGGGTTCCCCGACGGCGTCTCGGGTGGTCAGCTGACCGAACGGGCCCGTCGTCAGGCGCTGCGGTTCGGCGCAGAGCTGCTGACCACCCGGACCGTCGTCGGTCTGGAAGCCAAGGGACCGGCGCGGCAGGTCACCTTCGAGGACGGATCATCGGTCGCGGCGCACGCGGTCGTGCTCGCCTCCGGGGTCAGCTATCGCCAGCTCGAGGCGGCCGGCGTCGACGACCTGGTCGGGCGTGGGGTCTACTACGGCTCGGCTTCGACCGAGGCGGCGGCCTGCGCCGGCAAGCACGTGATCATCGTGGGGGGAGCCAACTCGGCCGGCCAGGCGGCGGTGTTCTTCGCCCGCACCGCGAGCCAGGTGACCATGGTGGTCCGTGGGGCGTCGCTCCGGTCGTCGATGTCGTCCTACCTGATCGACCAGATCGACGCGATCGACGCGATCGTCGTCCGGACCAACACGTCCATCCTCAAGTGCGAGGGCCAGGACCATCTGGAGTGCGTCACGCTGGTGGACAACAGGGACGGCGGCCAGCAGGTGGTGGACGCCGAGCATCTCTTCGTCTTCATCGGCGCGGTGCCGCTGACCGAGTGGCTGCCCGGCGACGTGGTCCGTGACGCGCAGGGCTTCGTGGTCACCGGGCCCGACCTGATCGTCGGCGGCCGGCGTCCGGACGGGTGGGACCTCGATCGCGATCCGTACCTGCTCGAGTGCAGCATCCCCGGCGTCTTCGTGGCCGGCGACGTCCGATCCTCCTCGGTCAAACGCGTCGCGTCGGCCGTCGGGGAGGGTGCGCTCGCCGTGACCCTCGTGCATCGCTACCTGGCGGAACAGTAGGCGCGCAGACGTGGTTGTAGACACAGGAGGCACCACATGACGAACCCGACACAGCCGAACCACGACGTGGTGAACCCGGCCGGACCCGATGGGCCAGAGCCGACGCAGACCAGCCCGACGCAGACCAGTCCGGCGCAGCTCGACGCGGCGGAGCTGAAGGAACTGTTCCTCTTCGACGCCCTGGACGACGACCAGCTGACCTGGCTGAGTGGTCAGGGTTACGTCGAGGAGCACCCGGCGGGTCAGTACGTCTACTCCGAGGGGGACGACGCGACCTGCTTCTTCGTGCTGTTGCAGGGGACCGTGTCCATGTCGAAGAAGGTGGAGGACACCCACGTCGAGACGGCGCGGACCAACCAGCGCGGGGTCTACGGGGGAGCGACAGTCGCGTTCCTGCGCAGCGCGGAGGTGACGACGTACCAGAACTCGATGATGGCGGTGACCGACTGTGAGTTCTGGGTGATCGACGCCCCGGTCTTCGGGCACATGTTTAGGCAGTGGTTTCCGATGGCCATGCACATGTTGGAGGGTCTGGCGCTGGGAATGCGCTCCAGCCAGGTCGTGGTCGGGCAACGGGAACGGCTGCTGTCCCTGGGCCGGCTGTCCGCGGGACTCACCCACGAGCTCAACAACCCGGCCGCCGCAGCGGTCCGGGCGACGGCTTCGCTGCGTGAGCGGGTGGCCAAGATGCGCAACAAACTGGCCCACCTGGCCACTGCCGACATCGCCCCCGAGGCGCTGGTGGCGTTGACCGATCTGCAGGAAGCAGCGGTGGAGCGGATGGCCAAGGCGGAGAAGCTGTCACCGATGGAGGTCGGCGACCGGGAGGACGAGCTGACCGACTGGCTCGACGACCACGACGTGGCCGGCGGCTGGGACATCGCGCCCACGCTGGTCGCCGCCGGCGTGGATGCGGGCTGGCTTGACGAGGTCGCGGAGATCATGCCGGCGGACCTGCTGTCCGACGGGGTTCAGTGGGTCTCCTACGCACTGGAGACCGAGCTGCTGATGGGTGAGATCGAGGACTCCACCATCCGCATCTCCACCCTGGTCGGCGCGGCCAAGCAGTACTCCCAGCTCGACCGGGCCGCACATCAGGACATCGACGTGCGCGACGGGTTGATCAGCACCCTGGTGATGCTCATGCACAAGATCAAGGAGGCCGGTGTCACGCTCGTCAAGGAGTTCGACCCCGATCTGCCGACCATCCCCGCCCATCCCGCCGAGCTCAACCAGGTGTGGACGAACCTCATCGACAACGCCGTCCAGGCCATGCCGGATGGCGGCACCTTGACGGTACGGACCAGCCGTGAGAACGAGCGGGTGCTGGTCGAGATCTGTGACACCGGGGCCGGAGTGCCGCCGGAGCTGAAGCAGAAGATCTTCGAGCCCTTCTTCACCACCAAGCCGGTCGGTGAGGGCACCGGGCTGGGTCTCGACATCTCGTACCGGGTGATCACCCAGCGCCACCACGGGGACCTGCGTGTGGTCTCGGTGCCGGGGGACACCCGATTTCAGGTACGGCTGCCGATCGCCGAGCCGCCCGCTGATCTGGCCTGACCGGCCGTCCGCGATGCTTGCCGACGAGCGATGAGGACGGGCGCCCGCCCCCGAGGGCGGGGCCCGTCTCACGCATCAGATGCCGTTGGCGAAACGGTTGTACCACTTGAGCCCGTTGGCTAGCCAGGCGATGAGGGTTGCGTGCGTGATGGTGAACATGTGAGACCTTTTCCTCCCCGAGTACTTGGAGGACAGCAACTCAGCAATTTTGACACGAAACCTTGCCGAGCGTAAATGCGCGCCTGTCCTCAACTGGACATGGCACGCTTAGGACATTCCCTGGCTCATCGGCTGTCGCGGTTCTAGTCTGAAGGCTGGGCGCTGAGGCGCACGGAAGGTTCGACGGTCGGGGGATCGTAACCTTTGCCGGAGTGAGGGACTTCAGACGGATATGTCGGAAGTCCCTCCTTCATGTTCACTGCCTGTTTGACGCCTTGCAGCACCCGTTGGAGTGTCCCCTGCGCCGCCTCCCTCGTCCAGTGAGGGCGGCCTATCTCCGGGCTCAGCTGCCAACTCGTGGACCCGGCGTGACTGGTCATCCGCTGCGTCGCACACGGCCGGTCAAGCCACCGGAACGGACGAGGGGTGAATCGCTCGCAGGGCCGTGACTCGTTCCGGTGAGGAGCATCACACGACGGGCGGGCCCGAAGGAGAGGTCCGGTGTCCCGTGGCGGCGTCACGCGGCCAGTAAGGCCGGCAGGTCGGCGGCGTGCACGACCACCAACGAGGAGACGGCTCGGGTCAGGCAGACGTACAGCCGACGCAGACCGGTGATCTCGTCGGCTTCGCCGGCCACGATGTCGGCCGGCTCGAGCAGGACCACGTGGTCGAACTCCAGCCCCTTGGCCAGCGTGGCCGGCACCAGGTCGACACGGGCGTCGAAGATCTGCGCAGCTTCGCCGAGCAGGTCGTAACGGATGCCGTGGTGCTCGAGGATCTTCCGGACGCCCGAGACGGACTCGTCGGCGACGATCACTCCCACGGTCCCCTCGAGGTCCAGTGCGGCGAGGGTGGCCTCAGCGAGCGCTGCCGGGGTGGCCGGCAGCCGTCGCAGGTCCAGCTCGCCGCGGCTCCGCCGAACCGAGTGCGGCGGCTTCAGGGCCGGGGCGATGCGGGGCAGCAGCCGGGCCGCGAAGTCGATGACTGCACCCGGCACGCGGAA
>JBBRYD010000175.1:0-7346 GCA_038238065.1 Propionibacteriales bacterium
CCGCTTCTCCCCGCCGTCTTCGTCGCGACCTCGAAACGAAAAGCGTGTTTCGCGTTCGCTCCTGCATGACAGCGGCGCGGAGATGACGGTCCGTGTGGGCTCGCTCCGCTTCGCCGCGATCTCCGCTTCTCCCCGCCGTCTTCGTCGCGACCTCGAAACGAAAAGCGTGTTTCGCGTTCGCTCCTGCATGACAGCGGCGCGGAGATGACGGTCCGTGTGGGGTAGCGTCTGCGGGTATGCACATCGTGATCATGGGCTGCGGTCGCGTGGGGTCCAGTTTGGCGCGCAGCCTGGAGAAACGCGGCCACACGGTGGCGGTGATCGATGTGGTGCCGGATGCGTTCCGGCGGCTGGGGCCCGACTTCGCCGGGAAGACCGTCAAGGGGGTCGGCTTCGACCGCGAGGTGCTCCTCGAGGCCGGGATCACCGACGCCGAGGCGTTCGCGGCGGTGTCCAGCGGTGACAACTCCAACATCTTGTCCGCCCGGGTGGTGCGGGAGACGTTCAACGTGCACAACGTCGTTGCGCGGATCTACGATCCCGGACGGGCCGAGGTCTACGAACGGTTGGGTATTCCTACCGTCGCCACGGTGCGCTGGACCTCTGACCAGGTGCTGCGCCGGCTGCTCCCGGCCGGTTCGGAACCCCAGTGGCGCGACCCGTCCGGTTCGGTCCGACTGATGGAGGTGCACGTCAACCGCACCTGGGTCGGCCGCACCATCGCTCAGCTGGAGGAAGCCACCGATACCCGCATCGCGTTCGTGTTCCGGCTCGGCGCGGGCATCGTGCCCAGGAGCAGCACCGTCTTCCAGGACGGGGACCTCATCTATGCCGCGGTGGCGGACGCCCGGTTGGCGGACGTGGAGTCCATCCTCGGCTCTGCACCCAAGGGAGAGTGACCATGCGCGTCGCCATTGCCGGAGCTGGGAACGTCGGCCGATCGATCGCCGCCGAGCTGATCGACAACGGACACCAGATCCTGCTGATCGACCGGGATCCACGAGCCATCAAGTCCGACTCGCTGCCGGCGGCGGAGTGGCTGCTGGCCGATGCCTGCGAGCTGTCCTCCCTGGAGGAGGCCGGGATCGACACCTGTGACGTGGCCATTGCCGCGACCGGGGACGACAAGGCCAACCTGGTCATGTCGCTGCTCAGCAAGACCGAGTTCGGCGTGCCGCGGACCGTTGCCCGGGTCAACCACCCCAAGAACGAGTGGCTGTTCAACGAGGTCTGGGGCGTCGACGTCGCAGTTTCGACCCCACGGCTGATGAGCGCCCTGGTGGAGGAGGCGGTCAGCGTGGGCGACCTGGTCCGGCTGCTCACCTTCCACGAAGGCGAGGCCAACCTGGTCGAGATGACGCTGCCGTCCGACAGCCCGTGCGTGGGTCACCGCATCGGCGACACGCCGTGGCCAGGCGACGTGGTGCTGGTAGCCATCATCCGTGACGGGCACGCTCAGCCGCCGGATCCGGACGGGTCACTGGAGGCCGCCGACGAGCTGTTGTTCGTCACGGCGCAGGATTACGAGCAGGAGCTAGCCGAGCTGTTGTCGCCGCGCAACGGAGTCATCGCGGTCGCGAAGACCCCGACACCGCGGGCGCACGGGACCTAGCAGGTCCGGCGGCCCCCGACCTGGAGGCCGGTCAGGCCGCCTGGGCGAGGGCCGAGTCCTCGATCGGCGTCCGCCCTTTCGAGAGCAGCAGGCCGATCACGAACAGGGCAGCGATCAGCAGCGGCCAGCCCAGCACGACCTTGGCCACGCCCAGCCAGACCACCTGATGGGTCAGGAAGAGCGGCAGCTGGATGACGAAACGGAGCAGGTACGGCACGGCCAGGACGGCGGTCAGCTTGCTGGTCATCCTGACCAGCCCGCGGTCAGCAGCCCAGCCGGTCGGTTCGCCGATGGCTGCGCCGATGATGAAACCCACCAGCGGGCGACGGATGGCGATGGTGAAGACCGAGACCAGAGCCAGGGCCCCGTTGTACAGAATGCCCGGCAGGAAGATGTCCTCGGCCCTCCCGGTCCGGGACGCGATCAGCGCCGCGATGGCGATCGGGAAGACGGCTTGGGCCACGAACTTCAGCGACTGGTGCTGCAGCAGGCGGATCACCGCCAGCAGCACGGCCACCCCCAAGGCGGCCCCGAGCGACGGGTACAGCTGCTTCACCAACACCCAGGTCGCCGTGAAGGCGATGAACGGTAGCGCCGACTCGAGCATGCCGCGAGCCCCGCCCAGCGACGACGACAGCTGGTGGCGGACGAACTCCTCCACATAACGGAACTGCGGCGGATCAGCGACGGACTGGGTTGAGGCGTCCGTCATGTAGCGGTGGGCGTCTGCAGCAGTTCGTACTTGGGGTTGTAGATGATGCGTCGGCCCTCATGACAGCTGATCCGGCCAGCGATCTTGATCGACCGACCCGGATCGATGCCCGGGATCTGACGGCGGCCCAGCCAGACCAGCGTGACCGCTCCCGACCCGTCTCGCAGCTCCACCTCGAGGGCGGGGTAGCCGCCGCGTGGATGGATGGTCACCGTGGACACGGTGCCGGTCAGCGAGACGACCTGGCGATCCTCACAGTTCCGGATGGGGACGGCACCCTCGTTCCGGACGTTCTTCTGCAGCTCTTCCGATTCGAGTTCGGCGTTGGAGGAGGCAAACCTGTGCAGCGCGCGCTGCAGCATGTTGCTCTTTGTCATGTCCATCACTTCCTGGGAACCAGTTTGCCACTCGGGTCAAGCCGACGGGTCGCCGTCGTCAGCCACAAGGTTCTCAGGCATCGACAGTGGCAGCAAGTCGCCCGGCGCCATCGCCTCGTCACCCCGACGGACGACCACCCGGCGGTAGGCGTCCAGCAGGTCGGCGACGGGCGGTTCCAGGCCCTCCTCGAGCGCCGCCTGACCGTAGACGATGCCGCGGAGCAGCCAGCGCGGACCCTCGACGACCCACATCCGGGAAGGCTGGTAGCCCTCTTCACCCTCGGGCGTGGTGACTGGCAGCAGCCGTCGCAGCTCGACGCCGAACGGGCCTTCGACCAGTGACGCCGACCCGCCGGCCTCGGTCGCACTCTCGATCATCTCCTCGCGCAGCTCCGTCCACAGACCGCCGCTCCGCGGTGCGGCGTAGGCACCGAGCTCGAGGGCAGAGTTGCCGTGGATGAGCATGGCGGAGATGATCTGGCCCGACTCTTCGGCGACCTGCAGCCGGAGCTCGGCGCCCGGGAAGCCGGTCAGGATCATGCTGCCCAGGTCGATGCGCGGCTCCTCGTCCTCCGGCTCGTCCTCCAGGTCGACCTCGTGCACGTCGAACGGCCCGGACCCGCGCCAGTCGCGGGCATCGAGCGCCTCAGGGTCGAGGACTGAGTCGTGGGCGGCCTCGTCGCTCGCATCCTCGTCGATCTGTCCGAGATCGGCCTCGGCGCCGAGCTCCATCTCGGGTTCGGTCTCCTCGGCAGCCGGCTCGTCGGCCTGCTTCTTGCCGCGCCTGAAAATCATTCACTGCTCCTGTGCGTCTGCGGCGTGGTCGTGAGCCCGCCGGTCGAACCGTATCCCCCGCTGCCGCGGGACGAGTCGGGCAATTGTGCCACGGCGACGAACGCCGCCCGGCTGACCGGCTGGACGACCAGCTGGGCGATCCGGTCACCGCGGGAGAAGGCCACCGGTTCGCTACGGTCGGTGTTGACCAGGCAGACCAGGATCTCGCCGCGATACCCGGCGTCGATGGTACCGGGAGTGTTGACGATGGTGACGCCGTGCCGGGCAGCCAGACCCGAACGCGGGTGCACGAACGCGGCATACCCGTCGGGCACAGCGATCGCGATCCCGGTGGACACCAGGCGACGTTCGCCCGGGTGGAGGAGGAAGTCCTCGGCCGAGCGTAGGTCGGCACCGGCGTCGCCGGGATGGGCGTAGCTGGGGAGATCAAGGTCTGGGTCGAGCCGGTGCAGCTGGATCTCGACGTCAGTCATCGGGACAGCGTAATGCGTTCGCTGTTCGCCGCGGTGCCTGCTCGGTCAGCCGGCCGAAGGTGAGTGCGCAGCGGTCGCCCCGGACAGAGCCGCGGCAAAGGAGCGCGGGCGCCGACTCGCGACCAGCCAGTAGGGGGCCGGGTCGTCGACGTCGTTCAGGATGATCTCGACCGCCGTGGAGACGTAGGGCCGCAGCACCAGGAACGCACGGGCGTCGGCCGTGGGACCGCGGCGGGTGCGGGCCTGGTCTGCGTCCAGAGGACGGGCGTCACCGAGGTAGCTGAGCTCGATACTGGCCCGGCCGACGGTGAGCCGTTCGCGGTCGACGGTGATCGACGTGGCAGCGGCCGCGAACACCGCAGCCATCGCCAGAAAGCTCAGCAGAGCTGTCCCGATGCCCCACCCCGGTCCGAGGTACAGCCCGAAGGCCAGCAGCATCGAGAGGGCGAACAGCCCCGACAGCACCCACCACGCGATGGGCACCGTCAGACGTTCGCGGTAGAGCACCGGCGACCGACCCGGCCCGCGGTTATCCGGCACAGTCGAAGCAGTAGGCCTCGCCGGTGGACTTCTCCTCGGCGATCTGGCTGCGGTGCCGGACCAGGAAACAGCCGGCACAGGTGAACTCGTCCGACTGGCGGGGCAGCACCCTGACGGTCAGCTCTTCGTGGGACAGGTCCGCACCCGGGAGCTCGAAGGCCTCGGCCGCCTCAGCCTCGTCCTCGTCGACCTTCCCGGAGTTCTTGTCGTTGCGTCGCGTCTTCAGCTCTTCGATACTGTCTTCGTTCAGCTCTTCTTCGGTCTTGCGTGGGGCGTCGTAATCTGTCGCCATCTTTCCCTTCCCGGGCCTCTGCCCAGACATATCGTCCGTGCGCTGTCGGCATGCATATCACACCGACTTGGTTGCGCGCCCCCTATAACGTCCCGGACCCCACAAAATTCCCGCCGCGAAGGACCGATTCCCCGCGGGCCAGACGGTCACGGATCAGATGATCGAGTGCCGGCGACGCCGCCGCAGCTCAGACCTGGCACAGGGTCGGGCGACCGGGCTCCCGCGCGTTGACACAGCAGTCGGGCAGGCACCGGTAGCGACCGACGGTGCCGCCCCGCATGACTGGCGGGTCCACCGACTCACCCCGCGCCACCGCCGCCCGCTCCACCATCAGGTCAACCAGTCCGGAGACGAAGTCGGGGTGGAGGCTGGCCGTGGCTGCCCGGGCGAACGGCAGCCCGAGCTCTGTGGCAGTATCGGCGGCCTCGGTATCGAGGTCGTAGATGACCTCCATGTGGTCGGAGATGAAGCCGATCGGAATCGCCACCACGGCTGCGACGCCATCCGTATGCAGTCGGGTGAGGTGGTCGTTGACGTCCGGCTCGAGCCAGGGCTGGCCGGGCGGGCCGGAGCGCGAGCAGTAGACCAGGTCGTGGGCGTAGTCGATGGTGCGACGCTCCGAGACCTGTCGCGTCACCTCGGCGGCGACCGCGCGGTGCCAGTCGACGTACCCGCCGTCGGCGCTCTTGGGTTCCGGGCCCGAGGCGACCGCCATGGTGGTCGGGATCGAGTGGGTGACGAAGACCAGCCGGGCCTGCGGCGCCAGCCGGCCGAGCTCGTCCAGCGCGTCCAGGGTGGCGTCCACAGAAGCAGCGACGAACCCGGGATGGTGCGCGTAGTGCCGGAGCCGGTCGACCTGCAGGGCGGTGTCCTGGGTGGCGTCGTAGAGGTTCTCCCGATACTGCCGGCAGGAGGAGTACGAGGGGTACGCGCTGGTCATCACGGCCAGCACTCGGCGGTGACCGTCCGCGGCGATCCGGCCGAGCTCGGCAGCCAGGAACGGCTCGGAGTTGCGGTTGCCCCAGTAGAGCGGTACGTCGAGGTCGCGACGCGACAGCTCACTCCCGAGAGCCCCGAGCAGGGCGCGACACTGGTCGTTGATCGGGCTCTTGCCACCGAACAAGAAGTAGTGTTGGCCCACCTCGGCCAGGCGCTCACGGGGGATGCCCCGCCCCCGGGTGACGTTCTCGAGAAAGGGCAGCACCTCCTCGGGACGCTCGGGGCCGCCGAAGGACACCAGGATGATCGCGTCGTAGGGGTTCAGCTTGTCGGAAGCCGTACGGTCGTCCTGGTCGACGGGCTCGGGGAGGCCGGGGTCGCCGGCAGGCTGCTGGTCGTGCTGGAGATCCTGGTCATTCACATGAATGATCCTTGCAAAGAGGAGCAAATCGTGACCGCCGGGTTTGGCGCCTATGGTCGGGTGCTGGCCGACCCTCGTGCCCGCGCCTTCTCGGCGGCGGGCTTCCTGGCACGCACCCCGCTGTCCATGACCGGGCTCGGGATCGTGCTGCTGGTCTCGGCGACGACCGGGTCCTTCGGCCGAGCCGGCCTGATCACGGCCATGGCCACGTTGACCGGGGCGGTCACGGCGCCGGTGTGGGGGCGCCTGATCGACCGCATCGGTCAGGCGCGGGTCCTGGTGGCCGCCGCCGTGATCTGCAACGTCAGTCTCACGCTGCTGATCGTCACGGTGCAGCTCGGGTCGCCGCTGCCGCTCACTCTGCTCACTGCGGTGGGGGTCGGTCTCGGGTTCTCCTCAGCCGGCTCCTGCGTCCGGGCGCGCTGGTCGTACCGGCTGAACGGTGACCCGCTGCTCAACACCGCCTACGCCCTCGAGGCGGTGGTGGACGAGGTGGTCTTCATCGTGGGACCGGTGCTGGCCACCTTTCTCGCCACCTCGATCCATCCCGCCCTGGGGCTGGCGGCGTGCGTGGTCCTCGGCCTGACGGGCGCGCTCGCCCTCGCCAGCATGCGTGACACGCAGCCGCCGGTACGCACGGCGGTCCAGGCCGCGGTCACCAAACCGAGGCTGCGACCGCGGCTGCTGGTGCCCATCGTGATCGCCTGCGTGGCGCTCGGTGGCCTCTTCGGGGCGATGGAGCTCGTGGTGGTCGCCTTCGCCAGGGAGGCCGGCATCCCGCGGTACACCGGGTTCATCGTGATGGCCTGGGCGTTCGGTTCGCTCATCGCCGGCGTGCTGACCGGTACGGTCGTGTGGCGGGCCTCCCCCGCGCGTCGGTTCCGGATCGCGGCGGTGCTGCTGGGTCTGTCGGTACTACCGCTGCCCTTCGCCGGTCAACCGGTGCTGGTGACCGGTTTGCTGCTGATCAGCGGGTTGTTCATCGCGCCCACCCTGATCGCCTCGGTCGCGGTCACCCAGACGGCGGTGCCGCCGTCCCGGCTGAGCGAGGCGCTGGGCTGGACCTCGACCGGGCTGGCGACCGGCCTCGCGGCCGGAGCGGCCACCGTCGGCCGCGTGGTCGACCGCTTCGATGCGCGCGCTGGCTTCTGGGGTGTGGTGGCGATCGGTGGTCTGCTGGTCATC
>JBBRYD010000176.1:0-7304 GCA_038238065.1 Propionibacteriales bacterium
AGTAGCCGACCTCGGCCGCGACCGCCTGCCGATCCGAGTCGGGCACCGCGGAGCCGTCCACGATCCCCAGCAGGTTGCCGAACTGGCCCGCGCCGTCGGTGAAGACCCGCACCACGTTGACCTCGACCGCGCGCTGTCCAGTTGTCACCCAGTCACCGTACCGACGCTGCCGCGGCGGTGCGTGGTTGACGAAGCTCAGCTTGAGGGTGCCGTGGGAGGGCTTGCCGGGCGTGATCTGGTCGTGACGCCGTTCTCCCGGATGACCCGGGTACGAGTCGGATAGCGACGTGCCTTTCACCGGCGTGGAGAATCCCTTCGGACCCCTTGTCCCGGCCCACCGTACGCTCGGTCCTAGCGCCGCACTGTTCATTCGAGACATCCGCGAGGAGGCGAGACCTCATGACGTCGTACACCGTCGACCCCCGCCTCGATGCCTACATCGACGGGCTGCCGGAGTGGCAGCCGCGGATCTGCCAACGGGTCCGCGAGCCGGTGCACCCGGCCGAACCCGAGGTCGTCGAGACGATCAAGCGGACCATGCAGCCGTAGTTCGTGCTCCAGGGCATCATCACCGCGGTCCGTGACAACCAAACCGCCCGGTCCGTCGGCTTCCGCGAGGGCTCAGCGTGACGAGAGGTCGCCTGGTACCGATCGTCGTGCTCACGCTCGCGGCGTTGCTGTTGACCGGTGGCTGCCGCCTCAACCACACGGCGCCCAAGCTCATCCGTGGGGGACACCATGGCCACTCGTCCACGTCGTCAGCTCCCAACGATGGCACCGTCCACGGCCAGCTGGTGCTCGTCGGCGGCCCCGCCCCGGGCGGGCGCGAAGGGCTGCCGGGCGTCGTTACCCTCACGGGGGCGGTGACTGTCCGGGTCGAGGCCGGCTCCGCCGGACGTTGGTCGGCGTCGGTGCCGGCGGGGCACTACCGGGTCGCCGGAAGCAGCCCGCAGTTCCAGAGCGACAACCCCTCGGACCCCCAGCTCGGCTCGCCGCCGGGCCCCTGCGCGGGTGGGTCGGTCACCGTCGTACCGGGACGCAGCACTCAGGTCGACGTCTTCTGCAGCGCCAGGTAGCGGTCAGCCGCTGTCGATCCGCGAGGACGGGCGTCGGAGCCCGCTGCGTGCCTCGGCGGCGATCGCACCGAGAAGTCTGCGGGCGTTGGCCCGGTTGGTCCGGACCATGAACAGGTAGACCGCCGTACTCGTTACCACCATCAGCACCACCATGGCCACGAAGCCGGACCACGACCCGCCGCCGGGCAGCTCGGTGTTGGCACCGAAGATGCCGGCGATCAGGGTCGGCACCAGCAGCAGCGCCGTGACCTTGGCCAGCCGATCCTGGAACTGCTCGTTGGCGATCCGCTGGTCCTGCATGATCGCGGTGTTCTTCGACACCTGCTCGGCCTGCTGGGCGGCCGAGACCGCCTGCCGTACGACATGCTCCATCGTGACCAGCTCCATGTCCGCCCGGATGTTCTCGAACAGCAGCGCGAGCTTGTTCAGGGTCCGGTCGAGCCGGGCGTCGGCGGTCTCATCGAGCGCCTGGTCGCACCCCGGGAACCAGGTGTCGTCGTCGGTTGCTGAGCGGGCGTAGTTCATGGCGGACAGCCGCCGGCGGAACTCGTTCACCAACGCGAACAGGTCGTTCAGGGTCCGGGTCTCCATGCTTTCCTCGGCCTTATGCAGCTCGAGTTCCCAGAGCTGGAGCCAGCTCTCCAGCCGGCGATGGGCGTGCTTGTAGCTCTCGGTAAGCGTCGCGAGGATCTGCGTACCGACATCGGCCGGGCTCAGACCGCCGGCCGCCGCCCACGCCTTATCCACGGCGCGCTCCGCCTTGTCCCGCAGGATGGAAGGCGAGTCCGCGTCGCCGTCCAGACCGCGGGAGACCCGGCCGTGGTGCCAGCAGGTCACGATCGTGGTCGGGCCCACCACGCTCTCCACAAGCTGGAAGCACAGCTCACCGGCCATGCCGACTCGGTTGGTGGCGCCGGTCCGGCCGCTCTCCCGCGCCTCGACCCCGACGAACGAGACGCTGCGCAGCCCGGACTCGTACGTGTGGACCTTCGGCTCGACGTCGTACTCCAGGATGTCGTCGACGACTTCGAGGGCGACGTCCGGGCTCAGGTGGCGTTTCAGCAGCGCCAGCAGCTCGTCGGCGTCCGCGTCCGGCTGGGCGTCGATCCACAGCACCTCTCCCGCGGCGATCTCGAGCGTGGGCAGGCTGTCGTTTGCGAGCGGCTCGCCGCTCGTTGAGCCCGGGCGATACAGGAGTGCCCGTACCTCGCTCCCGGAACGGGCCGCGTCGTCCGCGTCGGCGGCGGACCGTACCTGGATCGTCCGGGTCAGATCGGCTTCCGCGAGCGCGGGATCCGCCGCCAGGCCGACGGCCTCGAGCGCCCTGATCATCGCGGTCCGCGCATCGCGGTGGAGTCGCTTGATGTGGAACCGGCTCATCAGGTCGACCACGGAGAACTGGACCATCGTCTGTCCGGACGCCCGCGCGGACTCGACCTGCTTCGCCACCTCCTGGGCGGCCGACGCGTAGTCGTCGGACGACTTCTGCTGGCCCGAGCGCTCTGAGTCTGAGCCTGGCTGTCCTGAGGAGTCGGGCTGGCCTGAGCCGGTGGATGTCATGGTGGTCCTTCCCCTCGAGCAACGACGGAGCTGGCAAGCGTTCAGCCCTGTCGCATTGTGCCGCCTCGGCCCCACTGGCGTGGTGCAGATGGCGCAGCGGTGGGTGGCGCGGACGGTGTCCCCACCACCCACCAGGGATAGCAGCCGATCTCATTCAGTTGGGCCAGTCAAGCGAGCTCAGTCGGCTCAACCAGCTGATCCCGTGGTCAGCCAGCTGTGATCAGAGCACCGTCAATCCGTAGATGTTGAGCGGTTCGGTGACCGGCTGGAAGAACGTCTGACCACCCGACGTGCAGTTCCCGCTGCCGCCGGACGTGAGCCCCACGGCGTGGCTGCCGTCGAACAGGGGACCACCGCTGTCGCCGCCTTCAGCGCATACGTTGGTCTGGATCAGCCCGAACACGGTGCCTTCGGCGTAGTTGACCGTGACGTTGAGCGCCTGCACTGTGCCGCTGTGCACATGCGTGGTGCTGCCGCTGCGCCGTACCGCCTCACCGACGTACGCGTTGGTCGCATCCCTGATGTTCTGCTTGCCTCCATAGAGGTACACGGTGCCAGGATCCCTGACCCCGGCGGCGAACTGCACGACGCCGTAATCGTCACCTGGGAAGCTGGATGCCGCCGTAGTCCCGATGAACTGGGAGTGTCCCGCGTCCTGGTACCACGACGTCCCGAGGTTGGTGCAGTGACCGGCGGTGAGGAAGTAGTCGGTGGTGCCGTTGGTCACGTTGAAGCCGAGCGAGCAGCGATAGTTTGTCACGTAGATCGCCTTGCCGCCGTTGATCAGCGGCTTGAGCGTCCCCGGCGTCCGGGTGAGTACCGCTTGCCCCGGGTGCTTCGCGATCACGGAACGCAGCCGAGCAACGTCCGACCCCGAGACGGTGCTGTCGGCGGAGATGTGCACTTTGTTGGCGGGTACGTCGATACCCCAGCTGGTTCCGGCGATGGTGGCGTGGGCCTTCAGGTCCCGCTGCACCGCGCTCAGCTGGTGGCTGCTGAACCTGACCAGATGCGGGGTGGCGCCAGCCGCGCGGACACCGGCGAAATCGGTCCGGTGGGTGACGTTGACGACCATTCGGCCGGTGCTGGTGTTGTAGTAGGCCCCGGCGCCGTGGCTGCCGAGCTGGTGCAGCACACCGGCCGCCGCGACCGCCTTGGCCTGCGTGCTCGGTGACTGCTTGGCGGTGTTGGCCGCACCGGCGTCCGCTCCTGGAGCGGCCAGCAGGGCGACGACCGCGACTGCGCTGACGCCGGCCAGGGCGGATGCGGCGCCGCGGCGGTTGAGATGTCGGTTCATCAATTCCTCCAACGTCATGGCACCGGACGGTGCCGGGTGGCGCCGGGCCGACAGCTCGAGGTGCCGGATCGACGGCTGGGAGCGGCAGGGTGAACGGCTGCCGCCTGTCCGGGACGTTACTCCCGCTGTCGAGGTCGCGCTATGGGCGATCACTCCGGTTTGTCGGCTTCTACGCGTGTGGAGGGGTGATCGCCCTCGCAAGGATCCTGGCAAGCATTCTGACCGGACGGGTGCCGTCAGAACGGCGCTCGTTGTCTCGCGCTCATGCCGAAAGTCGTACGTTGGCCTCCGGTGCCTAGCAGGTCGAGCGCACCACTCGGAACGCCGCACGAGCCCATCGCGGCGCCCTACGTCACTCCGGCTCCCAGAATGACGCGGTGTGTATCACCGGAGCTCATGGGCCCCGGACGACCTCTTCTACGACCACCGTCTGGTCCAGATCGGTGGCAAGTCCTCACGGAAACAGCGACGTTCGCGACACGACGGGACGGCGCCCACCCTTGCCACCGGTCAGGCGATGTACGCCGCTGTCGATGACAGAGCGGTTGAACTATGGCGCCAGTAGCGCCATAATGGCGCTATGCCGAGTGTGCAGATCAAGGACGTGCCGCCCGAAACTCACGCCGTCCTTCGGCAGCGTGCCGCCGCTTCACACCAGTCGCTGCAGGAGTATCTGCGGGCCCGACTGATAGACGAGGCCAGCAGGCCGACCCTTGACGAAGTCCTCGACCGGACCGGTGGACGCTCCGGCGGCAGTGTGCCGCTGAAGGATGCGGTGGGGGCGGTGCGGGACGACCGTGCTCGTCGTTGACGCCAGTGTTCTTGTCGTCGCGTTAGCCGACGATGCTTCGGACGGTGACCGTGCTCGCGCGCGCCTGCGTGGGGAGGAACTGGTGGCGCCTGAGCTTCTCGACCTGGAGGTCGCATCGGTCCTGCGCAGACAGGTGAGCGCCGCCATGGTGAACCTCAGAAGGGCTAACCTCGCGCTCGGTGACCTGGCTGCCATGCCGGTTCAGCGCGCACCACACCTGCCGCTGCTGAGCAGGTGCTGGGAACTCCGCGAGAACTTTACGGTTTACGACGCTTCCTACATCGCTCTGGCCGAGGTGCTTGGTGTCACGCTCATCACCGGTGACACCCGGCTCGCAAGAGCGCCGGGGACGAGATGCACCATAGAGGTGATTCGCCCAACGCACTGACTTTGGCGCCGAGGTGGCGTGTTTCCATCCCGCCGAGGACCGCGCGGACTACGACGGGGACGACCAAGCCGTTACTGCGCAGGCTGACCTGGCTGCTTCGGCCGGCCTTCTCCGCCAACCACCACTGGGGCGATGAAGAAGGGCGAGGAGAGCCTCTAGCTCGAGCTCCGCCGCCGCCGAGCGACGACCGAGGAGGAGCGGGCCAAGGTCCCGCAGACCCCAACCCGCGACATTCCGCTGGCTGAGCCGGTAGCCGGTAGCCGATGGGCGGGGTGCCCGGCAACGTCGTGCGGGCGCACCGAGGCTGGTTGCCCCGGTGCGCCCGCCGTGCGCCCGACGTACGCCCGTCCGTCAGGCGGGCGCGTCCAGGCAGAACCCGACAGTCGCCGAGCTGCTCGTGTACGACGGCGAGCTGTTGTAGATCGCCCGGCTGCCGACACCGATCTGCAGCACGTAGCCGCACGGCTTCATCGTCGCGGTGTCCAGCGTCCAGGCGCTGCCGGAGACCGGCGTCGACGTGAACTGAGCACCCGCCGGTGTGAGCTGCCCAGCCGGAGCGGTGAACGGCAGCGACCCGATCGAGTACGCCGACAGGTAGTCGTCCGTCGCGATGTAGGTCCCGTCGAGCAGCGTGCCGACCGTGTGCTTGCTGCAGTCGCCGGCCAGGATGTTGATGTGGATGTCGGCCACCGGCGCGCTGTTGTGCAGTTGCATCCGGTGCTGGTCGAACCCGGCGACCCCGGCGATGTCGAGCTTGACCTCCCACAGCGTGTCGTCGGCGGTGCTCCACACCGCCAGCAGGTTGTCCTGGTTGTCGGCATCGGACAGGTAGGGGTAGTAATCCCCGACCGCGCTCTGCGTGCTGGTGTTGCCGAACTGGTCGGTCACCGTGAAGTTCTGGTTCAGCGTCTGCCACGAGATGCTGCCGACCTCACGCACCTGCACCCGATAGCTGTATCCGACGAAGGCCGGACCTTGGACGGTGACCAGACGGGCGAACGGGCAGGCCCGACCCATGGTGTTGGGGTCGGCCGGAGCAGACCCGCCGAGCAGTGAGAAGTGCGCCGAGGGGATGGTCAGCCCTGAGCCGGTGTCGATCTGCTGCACCGGGATGCCACCGAGGATGCTGATCAGCGGAACCACGGTGCCCGGCGGGAGCACGGGTCCGGGGGCGATCTGCACGTGCCGGTCGATCCGGTTGCCCCAGTAGGGCACGGCGTCCGGGTCGGTCGTCGAGGGCGCCGAGGCCCAGCTCAACACGGCGCGGAGCCGGACAACACGAGCCTCCGAGCAGTCGCGGCGCTGGTGGGTCAGGTCGACGGGCATCGCAGCGGCGTACGAGATGCCCTCGGCCGGGATGCTCGAGATGTCGTGCACCTGGACGTCGGCGGTGCCGAGGTAGGTCCAGCTGCAGTCGTCGTCGAAGGTGGCCCAGAACGCGACGTACTCGGTGCTGCCGTGCTGGCAGAGCGTGCCGCCGTACCCGGACGAGCGCTTGACCCGGAAGGTCGCCTCGACCCGGTCGAGGGTGTTGTCCAGACCGAGGCACTCGAGCTCCTCGTAGCCGACGTCGCCGGCCCCGTCGAGCAACGTCTTGATCGCGCTCGCCCAGTCCAAGTCGAGAGATGCCCACTCGGAGACCTTGGCGCCGAACGCCTGCTCGGAGGTCGGAGAGCCCTGCATGTACTCCATCAGGTGGGTGAAGCCGAAGCGGTGCGACGGTACGGCGAGCTCGTCGCCGTACACCTTGGCCAGCTCGACGAGCGCGAGGGGACCGGGATCGGGCTTGGGGATCACCAGCTCCTCTGCGTACTCGTAGTCCGGCGGGATGGCGATCTCGACCTTGTTCAGGTCGGCGACGACGTCGATGTACTCCTTGAGGAACCAGTAGCGCGGCTTGATCTGGATGGTGTCCTCGACGACGTTTCCCCAGACCGGGATGAAGTCCGGGTTGTCCGGGACGGTCTTCCAGGAGAGGATCGCGCGCACCCGCGGGAGGCGCGGGAAGAAGCACGGGCTGGAGTACGGGTCGATCTTCAGCGAGGCCGCGTAGCTGAGCGGCGACCACGGCTGGCCCGCGCAGTCGACACCGGCCGGGACGTCGTGCACGTTGATGCTCGCGACACCGGCGTCCTCCCAGCCGGACCCGTAGTCGACGTAGAACCGGACGTA
>JBBRYD010000177.1:0-7290 GCA_038238065.1 Propionibacteriales bacterium
ATAGTGAGGTAACCTCATGAACATCATACTATAAGGAGCCCATTTTGGAGAACCCCACCACCGAACCCCGCCGCGGGTCGGGTCGCGGACAGCGAACCGTGACCGCCGCCGAACGAACCCAAGCCACGAACGTGTCCCTGCGCCGCATCGCCGCCCTCTTCACCGACCACCGTCGTCCCCTGGTTCTCGTCGTAGCCATCATCGTCGGCTCATCGATCCTGGCCATGGCGACGCCCTTCCTGCTCCGCCGCATCGTCGACGAGGCCCTCCCCGACCGCAACACCTCGCTGCTCGCGATGCTCACCCTGGCCATGATCGCCGTCGTCGCCGTGACCGCCTCGCTCGGCGTCGTGCAGACGTGGATCAGTACCCGGATCGGCCCACGCATCATGCACCGGCTGCGCAGCGACGTGTTCGCGCATCTTCAGCGTCAGTCGCTGACGTTCTTCACCAACACCAGGGCCGGCGAGGTGCAGTCGCGCATCACCAACGACATCGGCGGCATGCAGTCGGTGGTGACGTCGACCGCGACCTCCATCGCCTCCAACCTCACCACCGTCGTCGCCACACTGGTCGCCATGACCGCCCTCTCCTGGCAGCTCACGCTGCTGTCGCTGGTGCTGCTGCCGATCAGCATCCTGATCACCCGCCGCGTCGCCCGCCTCCGTCGTACGGTGACCGCCGCCCAGCAGCGAGAGCTGGCCGACCTCGCCGTCACCATCGACGAGGGGCTGTCCATCAGCGGCGTGCAGCTCGCGAAGACCCTCGGCGCCCAGCCGATGCTGAGCGAGCGGTTTCGTAGCTCGTCGGCCAGCCTGATGGAGCTCGAGCTGCGCTCCCAGCTGGCCGGCCGGTGGCAGATGGCCACGAACAGCATCATCTTCGGCGCCGTTCCCGCCCTCATCTACCTCAGTGCCGCACTGCCGTTCACCTCCGCCACGCTGACCGTCGGCACCCTGGTCGCCTTTGCCGCGCTCCAGTCCGGCTTGTTCCGGCCCCTGATGGGACTGCTCGACGTCAGTACGTCCGTGGTCGCGTCGCTGGCCTTGTTCGCCCGCATCTTCGAGTACCTGGACCTGCTGGTCGAGGTGGACGACCCGACCGACCCGGTCGAGGTGGACCTTTCACGGGTGCGTGGTGAGCTCCGCCTCGAGCACGTGAGCTACCGCTATCCCGGCAGCGACGCCTCCGCGGTCGATGACGTGTCGATCCACATCCCCGCCGGGAACACGCTGGCCCTGGTCGGCTCCACCGGCTCCGGCAAGAGCACCCTGGCCTCGCTCGTCGCCCGGTTGCACGACCCGGCCACCGGCACGATCACCATCGACGGCGTCGACCTCCGCCGATACCGGTTGAGCGACCTCGCCCGGATCGTCGGCGTCGTCAGCCAGGAGACGTACCTGCTGCACACCACCGTGCGGGAGAACCTCCGCTACGCCCGGCCGGACGCCACCGACGGCGAGATCGAGGACGCGGCGCGGGCCGCCCAGATCCACGACCTCATCACCGGTCTTCCCCAGGGCTACGAGACCGTGGTCGGATCGCGCGGCCACCGGTTCTCCGGCGGCGAGAAGCAGCGGATCGCCATTGCCCGCACGGTACTGCGCAACCCGCGCATCCTGGTCCTCGACGAAGCCACCAGCGCCCTGGACACCACCACCGAACGGGCAGTCCAGCAGGCGCTCAACGCGTTGACCCACGGCCGGACCACGATCGCCATCGCGCACCGCCTCAGCACCGTCCATGACGCCGACCAGATCGTCGTCCTGGAACACGGCCACCCCACCGAACGTGGCACCCACGACATGCTGGCCGCCGCCCAGGGCAGGTACGCCGCCCTGCTCGCCGCCTGATCACGCTCGGCCGGGACCGGTGGTTGGAGTAGTCGTTTCCCCTCCCCGTTCTGGGGAACACTTGATGAGCAGTCCAGGCCGCCGGTGAGTCTCACCGGGGCAGCACATGGCGCCGGCATCGACCGGCCCCCGCGAAGGAGCACGACATGGCCAGAGGTGTAGCAGCAGTATGGGTCCCGGTCGACGACATGGACCGCGCGTTGGCGTTCTATCGGGACGCCCTCGGGTTCGAGGTCATCGGCGAGCAGCCCGAATGGAGCGAGATCGACGCCAACGGGCTCCGGATCGGTCTGAACGCCCGCGAGGGGACCGCCGCCCACGCCGACGGGGGAGCGGTGATCAGCTTCCAGCCCGAGGGCAGCATGGACGAGGAGATCGCTCGGCTGAAGGCCGCCGGGGTCGAGTTCACCGGCGACGTCAGCAGCTACGAGTGGGGCAGCCTCATCCCGTTCAAGGACACCGAGGGCAACGACCTTCAGCTCTACGCCCCGCCGGCGGGCTAGCCGGATTGCGCTAGCGGGCGGCTACGAGAACGGCTGGCCGTTGACCTTCGTCGAGATGGCTTCCCGGTCCAGGTAGGGCGTGATCCCGCCCAGGTGGAACGGCCAGCCGGCGCCCAGGATCAGGCACAGGTCGATGTCCTTCGGAGACTTCACCACGCCCTCGCGGAGCATCAGGCCGATCTCCTGCGCCAGCGCCGAGAGAGCGCGGCCCCTGACCTCCTCGGCGGTGCTGGGCTGGTTCCCGACCCGGAGCAGGGCCTGCGTCTCGTCGGAGACGTACGGCTTGCCCTCCGGCGTCCAGTCGTAGATCCCGGGCCTCAACGCCGTGACCAGCGCCTGCAGGTTGGCCGACACCGCGAACCGGTCGCCGAACCTGTCGTGCAGGGTCTCGGCGACGTGCAGCGCGACCGCCGGGCCGACCAGCTGCAGCAGCACCAGCGGAGGCATCGGCAGACCGAGGGGGCGCAGCGCACCGTCGGCGACCGAGACCGGAGTCCCCTCGTCGACCGCCTGCAGGATCTCGCCCATCAACCGGGTCAGCAACCGGTTGACCACGAACGCCGGGGCGTCCTTGACCAGCACCGCATTCTTCTTCAGCGTCTTCGCGACGGTCAACGACGTGGCCACAGTGGAGTCATCGGTCAGGTGTCCGCGGACCACTTCGAGCAGTGGCAGCACCGCCACCGGGTTGAAGAAGTGGAAGCCCACCACCCGCCGCGGGTGCGCCAACCCCTCGGCCATCTCCGACACCGAGAGGCTCGAGGTGTTGGTGGCCAGCACGCAGGTGTCGGAGACGTGCTCCTCCAGGGCGGCGAAGACCTGCCGCTTCACCGCAAGCTCCTCGAACACCGCCTCCAGCACGAAGTCGCAGTCCGCGTAAGCGGCCAGGTCGACCGATCCGGAGATCAACGCCCTCATCCGGTTGGCCTGGTCGGGCGAGATGCGGCGCTTGCCGAGCAGCAGCTCGATCTCCCGGGTGACGTAGCCCAGACCCTGGTCCACCCGTGCCTGGTCGAGGTCGGAGATGACGACCGGCACCTCGAGCCGGCGGAGAAACAGCAGTGCCAGCTGGCTGGCCATCAGGCCGGCGCCGACGATGCCGACCTTGGTGACCGGACGGGCCAGGTCTCGGTCGGGCGCACCCGCGGGACGACGGGCCCGCTTCTGCACCAGGTCGAACGCGTACAGCCCGGACCGCAGCTCGGGGCTCATGATCAGGTCGGCGAGGGCGTCGTCCTCGGCCGCGAAGGCGGCGTGACGATCGGCGGTCCTGGCGGCCGCGATCAGCTCCAGCGCACGGTACGGGGCCGGGGCCGCGCCGGCGACCTTGGCGTCGGCGAGGGCCCTGCCGCGCGCCACGGCCGTGTCCCAGGCGACCCCGCGGTCCACCTCGGCACGCTCGACCGCGACCTGCCCGGTCACCACCCGGGCGGCCCAGTCCAGCGAGCGCTCCAGGAAGTCCGCGCCGTCGAAGACGGCGTCGGCGATCCCCAGCAGATGCGCCTGGGCTCCGGTCAGCATCCGGTTCTGGTTGAGCGGGTTCTCGATGATGACCTCGATGGCCCGTTCGGCCCCGATCAGGTTGGGCAGCAGGAACGCACCGCCCCAACCCGGCAGGAGGCCCAGGAACACCTCCGGCAGCGCGATGGCCGACGCTGCGGCAGACACGGTACGGAAGTCGCAGTGCAGGCCGATCTCCAGGCCGCCACCGAGAGCGAGGCCGTTGATGAAGGTGAAGGTCGGCAGCCGCGCCTCGTGCAGCTTGGTGTAGATGGCGTGGCCGATCTGCGCGATGGTCTTGGCCTGGTCGCGCTCGGTGATCATGGCCACGCCGGTCAGGTCGGCGCCGGCGGCCAGGATGAACGGCTTGCCGGTGATGGCGATCGCCGCGATGTCGCTCCGGGCGGTGGCCGCGTCGATGGCTGCATTCAGCGCGTCAAGGCTCCGCGGTCCCAAAGTGTTGGGCTTCGAGTGGTCCAGACCGTTGTCCAGCGTGATCAGCACCGCGGTGCCCGCGCCGTGCGGCAGCGCGACGTCCCGGCTCAGGGCCCGGGTGACCACCTCACCAGGGGTCAGCTCGGCGGCGTGGTCGATCAGCGACTGAAGATAGCTGCTCATCCCTGTACCCCGTCGGCGGCAGCAGGGCTGAGCCGCGGCCCGGTGAAGTGCGGGTTCTCCCAGATCACGGTGCCGCCCATCCCGAGGCCGATGCACATCGTGGTCAGGCCGTAACGGACCTCGGGACGCTCCCGGAACGCCCGGGCCAGGTGGATCATCAGCCGTACGCCGGAGCTGGCCAGCGGATGACCCAGCGCGATGGCCCCGCCGTAGGGGTTGACCCGGTCGTCGGCTTGGTCGATGCCGAAGTGGTCGAGGAAGGCGAGCACCTGGACCGCGAAGGCCTCGTTGATCTCTATCGCGTCGATGTCGTCGATGGTCAGGCCGGCGAGCCGCAGAGCCCGCTCGGTGGCCGGGACCGGACCGACGCCCATCACCTCCGGCTCGACGCCGGCGAAGGCGTACGCGACCAGCCGCATGGCGACCGGCAGCCCGAGCTCGGTAGCGGTCTCCTCGGCGGCCAGCAGGCAGGCCGTGGCGCCGTCGTTGAGGCCGGCTGCGTTGCCGGGCGTGACCCGGCCGTGCGACCGGAACGGGGTCTTGAGCGTGGCCAGGGCCTCCGACGTGGTGCCCGGTCGGGGTGGCTCGTCAACCGTGGCGAGGCCCCAGCCCTGCTCGGCGCTGCGGGTGGCCACGGTGACCAGGGACTCCTGGATCACCCCGTGGGCGTAGGCGTCGGCCACCCGGTCCTGGCTGAGCACGGCGTAGGCGTCCGCACGGTCCTTGGTGATGGCCGGGAAGCGGTCGTGCAGGTTCTCCGCGGTGTTACCCATGATCAGGGCCGACTCGTCGACCAGGTGCTCCGCCACGATGCGCGGGTTGGGGTCGATGCCCTGGCCCATCGGGTGCCGGCCCATGTGCTCGACACCGCCGGCGATGGCCAC
Organism: Propionibacteriales bacterium; assembly: GCA_038238065.1. Taxonomy (GTDB): domain Bacteria; phylum Actinomycetota; class Actinomycetes; order Propionibacteriales; family Propionibacteriaceae; genus Microlunatus. The sequence continues at coordinate 5,359 of JBBRYD010000177.1, forward strand.
GTCGTAGGCGCCGAACGCGATACCGGACGCGACGGAGGTCACCGCGGTCATGGCGCCGGCGCACATCCGGTCGATGGAGTAGCCCGGGACGGACCGGGGGAGCCCGGCCAGCAGCGCCGCGGTGCGGCCGATGGTCAGTCCCTGGTCACCGATCTGCGTGGTGGCGGCAATGGCCACCTCATCCACCCGCTCGGCCGGCAGCTCCGGGTGGCGCCGCATCAGGTCACGGATGCAGTTGACGATCAGGTCGTCGGCGCGGGTCTCCGCGTAGAGCGACCCGGCTTTGCCGAAAGGGGTGCGGACGCCGTCGACGAAGACGACATCGCGAAGGTCACGAGGCATGCTCGTATATTACTCACGAGTAACAACGGGCGTGGCATCCGTGGGCTCGGGGTCGGTGATCAACAGCGGGGTGAGCAGCCGGACGGTCAGCTCGCGTTGCCAGGGCCGGGCCCCGAGCCCCGCCAGGATCGCGTCCACCGACTCCTCGGTGGCCGGCGTCGGCGGGCGCCACACCAGCCGACGGACGTGGTCGGGGGTGAGCAGGTTCTCGGTCGGGATGTGGTGCTCGGCCGACAGGGTGGTCAGCACCTCACGCACCGCGGCCAGCCGAGCCGCGGCGACCGGGTCCTTGGCGCCCCAGAGTCGCGGTTGCGGTGGAGCGTCGTTGGGCACGTGCATCAGAGGCAGTTCGGACTCCCCGAGCTGGGCCACCCCGTCGACCACCTCGAGCCAGCGGGACTCGTACTTCTTGGCCTGCCGACGGAGGAAGCCCGGGATCTGGCGCAGCACCGAACGGTCCGGCGCGCGATGTGCGGCCAGGTCACTGATCGCGATGTCGGGCAGGATCTTGCTGGGTGCGCGGTCGAGTCCCTGAGCGATCCCGTCCCGCGCGTACCAGAGGCCGGCCACGTAGCCGAGGCCCCGGCGGGTCCTCACCTTGTGGATGCCCGAGGTGCGACGCCACGGATCGACCCGGGCCTCGGCCGGGGTGCCGGCGCCGGCGACCAGAGCCGCGAACTCCTGCTGCGCCCAGTCCCACTTGCCGGCCTCGACCAGCTCGGCCGCCAGCCGGTCGCGGAGCTCGACCAGCAGCTCGACGTCCAGGGCGGCGTAGGTCAGCCACTCGGCCGGCAGCGGCCGGGTCGACCAGTCAGAGGCCGAGTGCTCCTTGAGCAGGCGGACCGAGAACAGCTCCTCGATCATGGTGCCGAGCGCGACGCGCGGATAGCCCAGCAACCGGCCGGCCAGCTCGGTGTCGAACAACGTCTCGGGGACCAGACCCACCTCGAACAGGCACGGCAGGTCCTGGCTGGCGGCGTGGATGATCCACTCAGCGTCAGCGATCGCCTCGCCCAGCTCGGACAGATCGGCCGGCATGCCGAAGGCGATGGGGTCGAGGAGGTGGGTGCCCGAGCCGGCCCGCCGGAACTGCAGCAGGTAGGCGCGCTGGCTGTAGCGGAAACCGTGGGCGCGCTCCGCGTCCACGGCGACGGGACCCGTGCCCGCCCGCAGCGCGGCGATGGCGAGCCGGAGCGCCTCCGGGGTGTCCACGATCGGTGGCACGCCGTCGGCCGGCATGACCAGCAGCTCGACGAGGTCCGGCTCACCCACGTTCGGCGAGTCGGTCTCGGTGCTGGTCGGTTCGGACTCTGGTGTTGCTGCCTCGGATGAGGACGATGTGTCGGTCAACGTCTCCGTGAGTTTCGGCTGGGCGGGTTCCGTCGCGAGGGCATCAGCACCACGCCGGCGGGCAGCGGAGGGAGACCCGCTGTCGTACACAATAGTTCAGCCCAGGCGCTCAGGTGGGCACTCAGCCCAACTCCGTCGGCCAGCTGGGGCGTCCACGACGCCCGCACCTCGACCTCCGCCCGGGGTGGTTCGTCGGACATCCCACCGAAGGACTCGCTGGAGACCGAGGTCACGGTCCCA
>JBBRYD010000178.1:0-7257 GCA_038238065.1 Propionibacteriales bacterium
CACTGAGACCCACCCCGGCGATCTTGATCAGACCGCTGGTCACCGTGCCGGTCCGCAGCGCTCGGAGATGACCCCGGAACCCCTTCGCCTGCGTGCTGCCGTACAGGTCGTCGTAGGCACCCACCAGCCCCGAACCGGCCACGGCAACGGCCATCGCGGCCGTCCGGTGTCGGTGCTGAGGGTCGACGACGCCCGCCGCAGCCAGCCCGAGCAGCATGCCGGCCACGGCGATCGGACCTTCGGCGAGGGTGACCGGAGCGCCCGCGTGGTTGCTGCGGAGCCAGCGCCGGAGGGCGCGCGATCCGGCCAGCGGACCGAGCACCACACGGTGGCCGGCCAGCGAGGCCGCCAGCGCGGTGGCGCCGCTGGCCAGCACTCCCCCGGTCCGGTGCGCCGTCGTCTTCACGAGGTCAGCGAACCGGGAGCTGAGGCATCGGGGCATCGGCCTTGGTCAGCGCCCCGTAGTGTCCCTGGCGGTTGAGCAGCTGCTCCTTGCCGGCCATGATGGTGGAGGCCACCCCGCTCGACAGGTCGGCCACGTCGACGGTGCTCAGCTGGTCGACCGCGCTCGGGTCGTTACGGATCGACAGGACGTCGGTGCCCTCGATGTCTTCGCTGTTCGGCCCGGCCACCACGGTGCCGGCCGCCATCATCCGGAGGGCCTGGTCGAACTGCACGTGGCCGGTCTGGGTCTCGGAGGTGGGACGGACGTCGGGCGCGGGTGCGGTGACCACGATGGCCAGCTCGGCCAGCTGCGTCGACTTGCTGTTCACCGAGGCCAGGCCCGCCGCCTTGAGCGCCTTGTCGAGGTCGGTAGCCACCGAGTCCCGCTCAACAGTCTGCTTGGCCAGCGCCATCCGGCCGACGGCCAGACCGACCTTCGTGCCGGTCGACATGGAGTCGGTCAGCTGCAGCTGCGACGTGAACGGTTGCAGCGCCTTCGTCGTGGCGTCGACCTTGGTGGTGTCGAAGACGTCCTTGTTGATCTTGATGGTGTGGGTGAGCGTGCCGCCGGCGTCGGTCACGGCCGTGCTCAGGTTGTTGACCACGGCCGGGGGGGCGTCAGGCATCACGATCAGGGCCACGGAACGGCCGGTGAGCAGGGCGGCGGTCAGCTCCTTGCCGCCCCGCTGGGCCCAGGCGTCGCGATAGTCGTCGAGCGCGTTCCGCCGGTCGAGCTCGGCACGCAGCTCGGTCACCTGGTTGCGGTCGGTGGCAGCTTGCGCCACCAGACCCTCGTCCACCGGCCCACGGAGCGACACGCCCAGCACGATGCCCACCGACAGGGCCAGGAAGACCGCCATCAGCGAGACGATGTGATACCGAAAATTGATCACACTGCTCGCCGCAGGGGCCGGAGGTCGCTACGCTCCCACAAACCATTCATGTGAAGAGTTCCTTAATCCAGTACACCAAGTCGCGCAGCCGTGCAGCGATCACGCTGCCGAGTGCGCCACCGAGGTCGGTGAAGGTCATCGCCAGGGTCAGGGCCAACAGCCCCGACAGCACCAGCAGCATCAGGTGCCAGCCCTTGATCTGGCTACGGTAGATGCGAGAGACACCCTTGGCGTCGACCAGCTTGGGCCCCACCCGGAGCCGGGTCAGGAAGGTCGAGGCCATCCCCTCCCGCCCCTTGTCCAAGAACTCCACCAGTGAGGCGTGCGTTCCCACGGCCACCAGCAGCTCGGCTCCCTTGGAGTCCGCCAGCAACATGGCGGCGTCCTCGCTGGTCCCCAAGGCGGGGAAGACCACCCCGGTGAGACCGAGCTCCTGTACCCGCTCCATCCCCGGCGCGCGGCCATCGCGATAGGCGTGCACGATCAGCTCGGCACCGCACCTCAAGGTGGAGTCGGAGACGGAGTCCATGTCGCCGATGATCATGTCCGGCCTGTAGCCCGCCTCGATCAGGGCGTCGGCCCCGCCGTCCACGCCCATCAGCAGCGGCCGGTACTCAGAGATGTAGGACCTCAGCGCGTCCAGGTCGGAGCGGTAGTCATAGCCACGGACCACGATCAGGACGTGCCGGCCTTCGATGTTCGTGGCGACGTCCGGCACGCCGATACCTTCGAGCAGCAGCTCCTTCTCCAGCCGCAGGTACTCCATGGTGTTGTCGGCGAAGGCCTCGATCTGGTCCGACAGGCCCGCCCGGGCGCTCTCCATCTTCCCTTCGAGCAGCTCGGTCGTCATCAGGGTGCCGCCGGCGACGATCGCCCCGGTCGCATCGAGCAGCTCGCCGCCGTCCAGCGTCAACCGGTCGCCTTCGGTCACCGCCGAGAAGATCTGCTCTCCGGCATCGTCGATCAGCACCACACCGGCCTCCAGCAGGATCCCGGGCCCGAGGTTGGGATAGCGGCCCGAGGTCGACGGCACGGCGTTGACCACCGCACTGACCTGCGTGGCCACCAGGGCCTCAGCACTGACCCGGTCGAGATCACTGTGGTTGATGATCGCGATCTCTCCGGGCTGCAGCCGCTTGGTCAGGTTCTTGGTGCGTTTGTCCAGCCGAGCGACACCACCGATCTCGGTCGCGACGGTGCGCCGGCGCAGCGTTGGGAGTCTCATTTCGTGATCCATACTCGCATGCGGAGCCGTGGCTTCACCGCTGAACGAGGCCGCCGCCCTCAGATAGGCCCAGGCCTGCCGAAGCCGCCGACCAGGCTCCCCCGAGTACGACGTGGTCGTTCATCCTCAGGGGGCGACGTCACCGCCAGCCCTGGCCGGTGACCTTGTCGGCGGCGATCGTGATCAGGGTCCGGGTCTGGTCCCGCCCGCCGTACCAGGGGTAGGGCCCGCCGAGGTAGCGCTGAGCCAGCTTCTCGATGTGCTCGGCCGCGCCGTCCGTCGTGACCGAGAGCACCCGCCCGCGGATCGTGTAGTAAGCAGTGGGGTTCGCCGGATCGGAGACGGTGACCGCCACCCGCGGGTCCCGTTCGATGTTGCGGACCTTCTGGTAGCCGTCGACGCTGTTGATCAGGATGTGCTGGCCGTCGGTGTCACCCCAGGTCTGGGTGAGCTGCGGCGACCCGTCGGGCATGGTGGTGGCGATGTAGCAGGTGCTGGGCTGCGCCAGCAGCGACAGCAGTCGGTCGGGAAGATTCATGCGTACTCCAGTCGGTTGGGGACGCAGCCCATTGTGCGCGGTGGCCCCGCACGGCGGCCCTGCGGCAACAGCCCTCGGCCAGGTCCCGTCATCGCCGAGGGGCGCCTCCACCGGTGGATAAGGTGGTCCACATGGTCGACTCCGTGTTGCTGGCGGCGCTGACCGCGCGACGCGTGCTGACCCTCGACGGAGCGCTGGCCACCGAGCTGGAGCGACACGGCGCCGACCTGTCGGGCGACCTGTGGTCGGCTCGGCTGCTGCTCGACCAGCCGGAGCTCATCGCCCGGGTGCACCGTGACTATTTCGAGGCGGGCGCAGATGTGGCCATCACGGCCAGCTACCAGGCCAGCCTCGCTGGGTTCACCCGACGCGGGATGACGGAGGGCCAAGCCCGTGTGCTCATCCAGAGCAGTGTCGGTGTGGCGGTGGCCGTCCGTGACCACTTCTGGATGACCCGGACGCCGCGTGCCGGGGACGAGCGCGTCCGTCCCGTGGTCGCGGCGTCGGTCGGCCCGTACGGCGCGGTGCTGGCGGACGGCTCGGAGTATCGCGGGCACTACGCCATCTCCCATCGCGAGCTGGTGCGCTTTCACCAGCAACGCCTCGAGGTGCTCGCCGGCGCGGGCGCCGAGCTGCTGGCCTGTGAGACCATCCCGTCGAAGGACGAGGCGGTGGCGTTGGTGGAGGCCCTGGCCGGCTGGCCGGAGCTGGCCGCCTGGATGAGCTTCAGCGCCCGTAACGACACCGAGGTCAGTGACGGCACCTCGATCGCCGACTGTGCGTCCTTCCTGCATGATCAGCCTCAGATCGTCGCGGTGGGCGTGAACTGCACTGCCGTGCCCCACGTCGGGCCCCTGCTTCGGGCGCTCGCCGAGCACACCGACAAACCCTTGGTCGCTTATCCGAACTCCGGGGAGACCTACGACTCCGAGCGGCACAGCTGGACAGGACCGCGGGCCCCCGTCGACTTCGGAGCGCTGACCCATGACTGGTACGCAGCCGGCGCTCGGATCATCGGCGGCTGTTGCCGGACCGGCCCGGCCGACATTCGTGAGGTGTCAGCGGCCGCGAGAGAGATCAACAACGCCTGGCGCAGAGCCGCCTGCGGCGGGTGAGGGAACCACCGCGCTCGTCTCGGTACTATGCACGAGTCCTCACCACGACCCGGCGACGAGAAGGATGACGATGGGCCAGTCCCCCGCGGACGTCCAGCTCCCGTCGCTGGACCTGCTGCGACAGATCACTGACGGGCACGTCCTCGACCAGCTGATCACCACGGCCGAGCTGACCCGGGCCGAGATCGCCTCCCGGACGGGGATCTCCAAACCGACCATCTCGGAAAGTGTCCGACGGCTGGTCGTCGCCGGTCTACTGGCGGAGTCGGGCGCCCCAGGGGGTCGCCGGGGTCGAGCCGGTACGTTCTACCGGCTGCGCGACGACGCCGGCGTCGCCCTGGCCATGTCCGCTGGTCCGGACGGGATGATCATCGAGACGTGCGACCTGCGTGGAGCGGTGCTGCAGCGGACCGAACGCCATGTTCGGAGCCCGTTGATCTCGGCCACCCTGGCTCCGATCATGGAAGAGTCGGTCCGGGCCGCGGTCGATGCTGCTCCGGGGCCGGTGCTGGCCTGGGCCCTGAGTCTGGCCGGGCCGGTGGATCAGGCGACCGGACGTCTGGTCCGGTTGCCCAAATCCCCGTTCCTGCTCGACGAGCTCAACCCCCGCCAGCTCCTCGGTGACCTCGTCGACGCACCGCTCCGGGTGGACAACGACGTCAACTGGGCGGCGCTGGCCGAGCATCACGAGGGCAGCGCCCAGACGCTGAGCGACTTCTGCTTCTGCTATCTGGGCCCCGGACTCGGCGCCGCCCTGGTCAGCGGCGGCACTGTCGTACACGGGGCCCGCGGGCTGGCCGGTGAGCTCGCCCACGTCAGCACGATCGGACCCGACGGTCGGTCCATGGCCCTGATCGAGTGCTTCGCGGCCTGGGACTTGCTGCTGGCTGGTTCGAACGCCATCGACGTCGCCCGAGTCACCGAGCTGCTGAGCGGCGCGTCGACCGCGCAGCAGGCGCGGCGGGACGAGGTGGCCGCGGCGGTGGCCGGGGCCGTCGGCTCCATCACCGCGCTGTTCAATCCTGCCGCGGTCGTGCTGGGCGGACCGTGGGGGGCCGTCGCCGGCTTCCCCGACCGGGTGGCCGAACAGGTCCGCCGCCACGCCGCGGTCGCCACCGACGTGCGGGCGTCGGCCCTGGACAGCGCCGCGATGCTGTCCGGCGTTCGAGGTGAGGCAGTTCGCGCGGCCCAACAGGCACTGCTCGGCCGGAGCTGAGCGACCCCGGACCGACATCGCCCGATGACCATCGTTCAGGTGTTGGTGCGGAGCCGTCCTTGCCATCACCGTCCAGGTGCTCTACCGTTGAACAGGAATTAGGAGTCCTAACTAGACCACCGACAGGGGACAACGATGACCACCACGAGCACCACGAGCACCTCGACGCCGCTGAGCGCCCTCACCGGGCTGCCGCACTGGGAGACCATCCCCACCGACCTCGCGGCGGCGACCCGCGAGATCAAGGCAGCGCTCCGACAGCGCATCGCCGCGTCCGGCCGGACGGTGGCCGAGGTGGTCGAGGAGATCGAGACGTTTCTGGCCGACGAGGTGGCCGACATCACCGCCACCCGGCAGCGCGGCGAGGAGGTCTGGCCGATCATCGACTACGCCGATATCGAGCGTGGCACGGTCAGCCCCGAGGCGCTCGCCCTGCTCCACCGCCGCGGCTGCGCGGTCATCCGCGGTCACTTCGACCGGGCCCAGGCCGAGCAGTGGGACGCCGACGCGGTGGCGTACGTGGACAACAACCACTTCTTCGACGCCTACACCGGTCCGGCCGACGACTTCTTCGGCGACCTGGAGATGTCCAAGCCGGAGATCTACCCGGTCTACTGGTCCAGCGCCCAGATGGAGGCTCGGCAGCACCCGCGCATGGCCACGGCTCAGGCCTTCCTCAACGGGCAGTGGACTCACGAGTCGGAAGGTCGTGCCTGGTTCGACCCCCACCAGGACAGCCTCTATCCCGACCGGATCCGGCGCCGCCCACCGGGCGCCGATTCGAGCGGCCTGGGCACCCACCTGGACCCCGGCACCCTGGATCTGTGGATGACGGAGGGCTACCAGCAGCATTTCCGGCACCTGTTCGCCGGCGACTTCACCTCCTACGACCCGTGGGACGCCGCCTACCGCACCGAGGCCGCTCAGTATCCGGGCTCGACCATGTGCTCGGCGTTTCGCACCTTCCAGGGCTGGACGGCGTTGAGCGAGATGGACAACGACCAGGGCGTGCTGCACACCGTGCCCATCCCCAAGGCCATGGCCTACCTGATGCTGCGGCCACTGCTCGACGACGTCGCCGACGACGACCTGTGCGGCGTGAAGCTCAACCGCACCTTTCCGGTCAGCGCCCGGTTCCACGCCGTCCTGCTCGAGGCCGTCTCCGCCATCCCCAGCGTCGAGCCGGGAGACTCGGTCTGGTGGCACTGCGACATGATCCACTCGGTCGCGCCGGTACAGAACCAGCGGGGCTGGGGCAACGTCATGTACATCCCGGCCGCGCCGTGGTGCGCCAAGAACGAGCAGTACTCCGCGTCGGCGCGGGAGGCCTTCCTGAGCGGGCACAGTCCGTCGGACTTCCCACCGGAGCACTACGAGGCCGGCTGGGCTGACCGTTTCCACGAAGCCGATCTCAACGAGACCGGTCGGCGCGCGCTGGGCCTGTCCGCACCGCTGGACGCCTAGCCCAGCAAGGCTCGGGTCGCCGAGGCCAGCTCGACCAGCTCGCCGGCGTGGGCCAGTGCCGAGTCGGTGGTCTCCAGACCTGCCATCATCCGCGCCAGCTCGGCCGCACGGCTGGAGTCGGACACCTGAACCACGCCGCTGGTCGTTACCTGGCCGTCGTCGGCCTTCACCACGACGAAATGACGGTCGGCGAAGGCCGCCACCTGGGCCAGGTGCGTGACCACCACGACCTGGGCGTGCTGCGCCAGCTCGGCCAGCCGACGGCCGATCTCCACGGCTGGGGGGCGCCCCCCCCCCCCCCCCCGCCCGCCGCGCCACGCAACACAAGGGGGGCGGGCGCGCGCGGGGACCCCCCCCCCCCC
>JBBRYD010000179.1:0-7240 GCA_038238065.1 Propionibacteriales bacterium
CCACCAGCACCCCGGCGACCTCCACCAGCACTGGCTCCGCGCCGGGAGCCACCGTCTCGGACTCGGCGTACCCGAAGGCGTCGAAGAGGTGGATCTTGTCGTAGTGCGCTTCGACGCCGGGCCCGGTCACCAGCAACGTGTTGGCCACCCGGCCGTCGGCGCGGGAGGTGAACATGCCGGCCACGACGACCACCCCCTGGTCCGCGGCCACCTTGCGCAGCCGGGTGGCCCAGGGGCCGTCCAGCGGTTCGGCGATATCGGTCAGGGACCGGCCGAAGGCGCGCATGGTGGCTTCGGGAAAGAGGACCAGGTCGGCCCCGGCGGCGGCTGCCCGACCCGTCAGCTCGGCGACCTGGTCGAGATTGACCGACGGGTCGCCGCCGGAGACCAGCTGACCGAGCGCGATCCTCACGTGCCCTCCTGTCCTGGCCCCGGTGCGGGCAAGGTATGGGCTGACCTTACCGCTGGGTCGGACCGGGAACCCGTGCGGATCGGGCGTGGCCGGCACGGCTACGGCGTCAGGTCCAGCGCCGCCGCGAATGAGCCGTCCATGTAGAACGGCGTGGACTGGTGCTCGTGGCAGATCAACCACGTCCCACCGCTTCGACGGAGCCCCAGGGTCGAGCGGAACCAGAGGGTGAAGCGCTGTGCGCCCCCTCCCTCGGGGGTGGCCGACAGCCGGTTCAGGCTGGTGCAGAGCGCGAGGTCGCCGCCGACCGTCACCATCAGATCGCTGACGTCGTAGCCCACTGCGCCGCCGAAGCCGGCGAACCAGCTCCGGAGACCACTCTCGTCGGGTCCGGCCTGCCGCAACGGCGGCGCCAGGCTGAACTGCACCAGGTCGGGTGTGTACTGGGCGGTCAGCAACCCTGCGTCGCCGTCACGCATGGCAGCTACCCGCGTCGCCACCAGATCGCGGATGTTCCGCTCGTCCTGCGTCACGCCGCCCGTCTCGTTGCTGCCCGTCTCGATCCTGCTGGTCTCGGTACTACTCGTCATGCTGAACTCCTGACGTTTTCGACGACCGGTGTGGCCGCACTCACCCGTGACGTAGAGACCGCCCGACCAGTCTCGACATACTGACGAGAAGCAATCCGTGACGGCTGTGGAGGCGACCCGTGAAGTACCTGATCCTGATCTACGACAATCCCGCCTCCCAGGACGTGTGGCGCTCCTTGCCGCGGGCGCAGCGACTCGCCGGGCTGGCCGTGTACGCGAACCTGAACGAGGAGCTGATGGCCTCCGGCGAGATGATCGTGACCGCAGCCCTGGCCGACCACTCCCTGACCACCCAGGTGCGCGTCAGCGAGGGCCGCACCATGAGCGTCGACGGGCCGTACGCCGAGGCGAAGGAGATGTTGGCCGGGATCTATCTGGTGGACTGCGACACTCACGAGCGCGCGGTCGAGATCGCGTCCCGCATCCCGGAGGCGGAGTTCGGTGTCGTCGAGGTCCGACCCACCATGGACCTGAGCGCCTTCCAAGAATGACCGGCCGAGCCGTCGAGGAGACCGCTGATCACCGCAGCGCCGACATCGGTGGGCTGTTGCGTCCGCTCGCCCCGCTGGTGCTGAGCGCCCTGCTCCGTCGTTTCGCCGATTTCGACAGCTGCGAGGACGCGGTCCAGGAGGCCCTGCTGGCGGCGACACAGCAGTGGCCGGTCGGCGGGGTGCCGGACAACCCGAAGGGCTGGCTGATCACCGTCGCCTCCCGACGCAGGATCGAGCTGTGGCGCAGCGACTCGGCGCGCCGTCGGCGTGAGGAGACCGCTGCCCTGGCTCCGCCTCCCGGGCAGCGGGTCTCCGACTCCGATGACACGCTCACCCTGTTGCTGCTCTGCTGCCATCCGTCCCTGACGATGTCCTCCCAGGTGGCCCTCACGCTGCGGGCGGTCGGCGGGCTGAGCACCGTCGAGATCGCGCGTGCGTTCCTGGTCCCGGAGGCGACGGCGGCGCAACGCATCAGCCGGGCCAAGCTCCGGATCAGGGCCAGCGGAGCCCGGTTCGAGGCCTCGGCTGACGTGGCCCTCGGTCGGGTCACCGCGGTCCTGCAGGTGCTGTATCTGATCTTCAACGAGGGGTACACCGCGACCTCAGGTCCGTCGCTGCGTCGGGCAGACCCCACCGGTGAGGCCATCCGGCTGACCCGCCAGCTGCATGAGCGGCTGCCCGACGACGGAGAGGTTGCCGGTCTGCTGGCTCTGATGCTGCTGACCGACGCTCGGCGCGCGGCCCGAACTGACGATGACGGGCTCCTGGTGCCGTTGGCCGAGCAGCGGCGTGACCGTTGGGACGCGACCGCCATCGCCGAAGGTGCTGCACTGGTCACAACGGCGCTGACCAGCGCCCCGATCGGTCCGTTCCAGCTGCAGGCCGCCATCGCGGCGGTTCACGACGAGGCTGTCCACGCCGACGACACCGACTGGGCCGAGATCCTGGCCCTGTACGACTTGCTGCAGGCGCTGGCGCCCGGGCCGATGGTCACCCTCAACCGGATCGTGGCCCTCGGGATGGTGCAGGGGCCGGCGGCTGCGCTGACCCAGCTCGAGACGGCCGAGGACGACTCGGCGCTCTCCGGGCACCATCGCGTGGACGCAGTCCGTGCGCACTTCCTGGAGCAGCTGGGCGATCACGATGCGGCGCGGCGGCACTACCGTCGAGCGGCGCAGAGGATCCTCAGCCTGCCCGAGCGGCAGTATCTCGAGGCACGAGCCGCCGCCCTGCCCTGAGCCTGCTGATCGTCTCGCCCTGACCGACTTCAGGCGTCGGTGCGCTCCACGTCGACGCCGCGGATTCCCAGCATGAACAAGATGGCGTCCAGGTAGGGCACGGAGACGGTGGTGTCGGCCTGCTGCCGGACGACCGGTTTGGCGTTGAACGCGATACCCAGCCCCGCCGCAGCGAGCATGTCCAGATCGTTCGCGCCGTCGCCCACCGCCACGGTCTGAGACAGCGGTACGTGTTCGGCCGCGGCGATCTCGGACAGCAGTCGCGCCTTGCCGGCCCGGTCGACGATCGGACCGACCACCTCGCCCGTGACCAGACCATCGACCACCTCGAGGGTGTTGGCGTGGGCGTAGTCGAGCTGGAGGTCGGTGCGAAGTTCGTCGGTGAACACCGTGAAACCGCCGCTCACCACGGCCACCACGAAGCCCAGTCGTCTCAGGGTCGAGACGAACGTCCGTGCCCCGGGCGTCAGTCGGATCCTGGCCCGGGCGCGCTCGATCGCCGCGGCGTCCAGCCCCCGCAGCAGGCGAACCCGCTCGCGCAGCGACGCCTCGAAGTCGAGCTCGCCGCCCATCGCGCGCGCCGTGATGGCGGCGACCTGGGCGTTGCAGTCGGCTTCGTCGGCCAGCAGCTCGATCACCTCGTCGCGGATCAGGGTCGAGTCCACGTCCATCACCACCAGCCGCTTGGCGCGTCGCTCGAGTCCGTTGACCTGTACCGCGATGTCGACGTTGTGCTCCTGGGCCACCTGTACCAGCGCTCGGCGCATGGCCACGACGTCGCCGGCGATCACCACCAGGTCGTAGGCGACCACCGGCTGGGTGGCGAGGCGGACGATGCGGTCGATGTTGCCGCCCGTGCCGGCGATGGCATCGGCCACCGCCGCGAGGATGGTCGGCGACAGGGCCTGGCCCAGCACCGTCACCGCGTGCCGCGGCAGCAGCGCACGCTTCGAGTGGGTCTCGACGCGCTCGAAGTCGATCTTCAGGTCGTGGGTGAAGCCCCAGAACAAGACGTCGCGGACCACCCGGTCGGCAGCTCCGCCCAGCCGGACCAGCACATCCAGCGTCAGCCGCTCGCGCACCACCAGCTGCTCCATGTCTTCGAGCACAGCACCCGACTCCCCCAGCAGGGTCAGCAGATCGCGGGTCAGTCGCGGCTGGTCGGCACCCGAGACCCGGATCAACAACGGTGAGTCCGCGGGCATGGGACCCCCGATCGGCGCCGTCTCGTTCGTCACGACGCCAGCTCCCAGACCAGCAGCTCGGCCTCCGTACGGCCGGTCACCCGCAAGGCGGTGTCCCCGGTGATCCGGACCGCGTCGCCCTCGACCAGCGCACCCACGGTCTCCAGGTCAACCCTTCCCCGAGCCACGTAGAGGTGGACGTGCGGCGCCGTGGGCAGAAGCCGGCTGGCGGCGGTGGCCAGCACGGTCACCCAGAGCGTGGCTCCCCGCACCCCGAGGGTCACCGCGGCGTCCGGCTCGCGGCCGGAGGCCACCGGGGTCCAGCCGCCCCGGAGCCCGCCCAGCTCCACTTCGCGCTGTTGGTACGTCGGTGGCAGATCGCTCTGGTCGGGCAGCAGCCACATCTGGACGAAGTGCACCGGTTGCCGTGGGTGGGTGCGGTCCAGCCGGAACGCGTCGTTGCGCTCCGCGTGCACGATGCCGCTCCCGGCGCTCATCCGTTGCGCCAGTCCGGGGTAGATGATGCCGCGGTGGCCGGACGAATCCTCGTGCACCAGCGAGCCCGCCAGCACCCAGGTGACGATCTCGGCGTTGCGGTGCGGATGGTCGGCGAACCCGCTGCCCGACAGCACTGACTCGTCGTTGTGCACCATCAGTCGGCCGTGGCCCACGTTGTCGGGGTCGTAGTGCTGACCGAAGGAGAAGCTGTGCCGAGACCGCAACCGCTCGGGGCCCCGGAGCGAACCGGTGACGAACCTCTGGGCCCCTCGTCGGACGTCGATGATCGGCAGCTCCACCTGTTCAGTATCCCGGCCTACGCTTGGCCCATGTCGAGACGTCCAGTCCCAGCGGCGGTGGCCCCCGGGCAGGAGTCGGTCTGGAGCTTTCCCCGACCGCCCGCCCTCCGCGCATCCAACGAACGGATCACTGTCGTGCTGGGTGGCGTCGCCATCTGCGATACACGGGCCGGCCTGCAGGTGCTGGAGACTTCGCACCCACCCACGTACTACCTGCCGCGGTCATCCTTCGTCGCCGGATCGCTCCGGCCGGCCGAGGGGCACTCCTTCTGCGAGTGGAAGGGGGTGGCGAGCTATCTCGACGTGCTCGGCGGGACCGAGGTCGCGCCGCGGGCGGCCTGGTTCTATCCGACGCCGACCCTGCCGTTTGCCGCGCTGGTCGATCACGTCGCGCTGTATCCCGGCGCCATGGACGCGTGCTTCGTCGACGGCGAACAGGTGAGGCCGCAACCGGGGGGCTTCTACGGTGGGTGGGTCACGTCCAAGGTCGTGGGACCCTTCAAGGGCATCCCGGGCTCCAGCGGATGGTGAGGTCCTGCTGTCGGTCTCACCCGTGGGCGGCGTAGCCGGTGGTCCGAGTCGGCCGGACCCGGGCAACCACGCGGATCGTTCCGGGCGCGTCGTGCCCGGACGCTCTGCCGTCGTAGTCCCAGGACAGCTTGTCGTCGAGCTCCTCCCCGCCCTCGGCCTCGATCGTGGCCAGGCCCCGGATCTCGACGTAGTTGTAAGGGTTCTCGTGGTCCACGATGGTGACGCTGACCCGCGGCTCGCGTTGCATGTTCCGGACCTTCCGGCGGCCGGCCACGGTGGAGAAGACCAGGTCGTCTCCGTCCAGACCGACCCAGAGCACCGAGGTCTGCGGGCTACCGTCGGGGTTGATGGTGGCCAGGGTGGTGAAGTTGGGTCCCTCGACCAGGCGACGGGTCTCGGCGTTCAGGATGGCGGCCATGGTCGGCAAAACTAGTCCCGCCCGGACCGAGCCGCAACTGCCGGTGAACCGACCCCGCGGGCGGCTTCGACGAACGACATCATCAGTCTGGTGACGGTGAGTCGGTGAACGAGGAGTACGTCGAGGCCGTCCTGTCGGCGGTCGAGCAGATACCGCCGGGGCGGGTCAGCAGCTACGGCGACATCGCAGAGCTGGTGGGCAGCGGCGGTCCGCGACAGGTCGGTCACATCATGGCCCGCTACGGTTCTGCGGTCCCGTGGTGGAGGGTGGTCCGGGCCGACGGCCGCCCGGTGGCGGGTCACCAGGAGCAGGCCTTGGCCCTGCTCCGGGAGGAGCTCGTACCGCTCCGCGGAGACCGGGTGGACATGCACCGGGCGCGTAACCGACCTCCCCCAACCGGGGCGTGAGAATTTTTCACGCGCCGCTTCACAACTTCGGCCAATGTGTGTCAGGCTGACGTTGCTGTTGCAAGTGATCTGTGTCGTGGTACGTGCTACGCCCCCAGAACTTTTGCGTGGGCGCCCAGTTACCACCTGGCGTCCAGCAGTTTTCGACAGCCGTGAGGTGCGGCTTCGAGCGGCGAGATGCTAGGAGATATCAGATGGCACAGGGAACCGTTAAATGGTTCAATGCCGAAAAGGGCTACGGCTTCATTGCCGTGGACGGCGGCGGCCCGGACGTTTTCGTCCACTACAGCGCGATCGAGTCGACGGGTTTCCGAACCCTCGACGAGGGCCAGCGTGTTGAGTTCGAGACTACGCAAGGCCCGAAGGGTCCGCAGGCCGACCAGGTCCACGCGATCTGATTTGCCACGACACCGAAGAACCCCTCACGCGCGAGCGTGAGGGGTTCTCTGGTCTCGGCGACCGATGACTCAGTACGCCGGTTGGCTCGGGTCGATCTGGCTCACCCAGGCGCTGACCCCGCCTCCGACGTGGACCGCGTCCGCCAGGCCGGCGCCGTGCACGATGGCCAGCACCTCCGCCGACCGGATGCCGGTCTTGCAGTAGAGGACGACCTGCTTGTCCTGGGGCAGCAGCCCGAGGGCCTCGCCGGTCTGGAAGTCGCCCTTGGGGATCAAGATCGAACCGGGGATCTGGTTGATGTCCCGCTCCACTTTTTCCCGCACGTCGACCAGCACGAAGTCCTTGCTGCCGGACTCACGCTCGACCAGCCACTCGCTCAGCTGGTTCACGTTCATGGTGTGACCCGCCACTGCATCGGCGGCCTCGTCGGTGATCGCCCCACAGAAGGCGTCGTAGTCGATCAGCTCGGTCACTGTCGGGTTCTCACCGCAGATGGCGCAGTTGGGATCCTTGCGGATCTTGAGCTGACGCCAGCTCATCTCGAGGGCGTCGTAGATCTGCAGCCGACCGAGCAGCGGCTCGCCCATGCCGATCAGGAGCTTGATGGCTTCGGTCACCTGGACCGAGCCGATGGACGCGCAGAGCACGCCCAGCACGCCGCCCTCGGCGCAGCTCGGGACCATGCCGGGTGGCGGCGGCTCGGGGTAGAGGCATCGGTAACACGGGCCCTGGTCGGCCCAGAACACGCTGGCCTGGCCGTCGAAGCGGTAGATCGA